>JBFXBK010000277.1:0-12246 GCA_050183255.1 Polyangiaceae bacterium
GGATTTGCAGGGGGTGGGGGGGAGGGAGCGCCGGGTGCAGACTTGACGGCACCTCGCGTTGCCGCGGGGAAGTCGTCACAGAACGCCAAGAGGCGGCGCTTGCGCGCCGCCTCTCGAAGCTGTTCGGTCGCCTGGCTCAGGCGCGCTTGCTCTGCTTGCGGCGCCGGCGAAGCATGGCGAGGCCAGCCATGGCGAGCAGGCCTGCCGCCGAGCTGCCGTTGGTTCCCTGGGGAACCCGGCAGCCACAGCCGCTGTCTTCAGTGGTGTTGCCGCCGGTCGGGGTGAAGCCACCACCGCCACCGCTGCCGCCGGTGTTGCCCGGGTCTTCAGGCAGCGCCTCGCCTTGGCCGTAGCCGATCACGTCGAAGGTCTGCTCCGGGCTGTCCGGGTCGTTGCTCTTGACGGTGATGGTCGCCTTTTGCTGGCCTGGCTTGGTCGGGCGGAAAGAGACGCTGAGGTCGTAGGTTTGCTCCGGGCCGACCTGAGTGGAGGTGATACCGCCGGTGGTGAACTGGGGGTCGGAACTCGAGAACTCAAGCGTCGCCCCCAGCTCGCCCGTGTTGTCCAGCACGACCTTCTTGTCCACCTTGTTGCCTGTGTCCACCGCGCCGAAGTCGACGAAGCTCGACGGCACGAAGACGTTGGGGAGCGGGATGTGGACGAGCTGGGTGGGGAAGTTGACTACCTGCTCATCGGCGAGGTAGGGGAACTTCAACCCGACGCTGATAGGGAAGTTGAGCGTGATACCGAAGCCCGCAATCGACTTGATGTTGATCACCGGCAGCATCTCAAGGTCGCCTGCGTAGTTGAGCGTTCCCTGGGGAACCACGGCAAACTCGAGATAATTTGCGTCGGTCATGGGGATCTGCGTCGTGCCCGTGGGTGACGTGATGGGCGCCGTAGCACCTACGATTTGCACGCTCGTTGTCTGATAGACGAAGTCGGTGTCGGTGCGAGCGTTGAAGCTGAAGGAGCCCTCAATGACGTCGTTGAACCCACCGCTGCCGACCAAGCTGCCGAGCTGCTCGAAGGTGACTGCGAACAACTTGCTGTTCTCCAGGTCCGTGCCGGCGACGTTCAAGGTCACGGGGTCGAAGCCCCAGGGCGTGAAAGTAGTGCTTTTGGTTGCGACGTAGTTGAACTGAGAACCGGGCAGCAAGTCGATGAGATCCGTTGCGTTGAGGTTGATCTCGGTCTTTCCCAGGACGCCGATGAGTGAATCCAAGTCGAGGTAGATCCCGAACTCCGGGGTCATGGTGTGGGTCACCTTGAACGAGGCCGATGGCGTCGTGACCGGTTTGAGGCTGATCTCGAAAGCATCGGTGGTTGGCCACGTGGCCTGCACCGTGGCGTCCTTCGGCATGTCTATGACGAACAGCGGTGTACTTCCCTCTCCCCCACCGACCGGGTCGAACGCGATTTGCGCGCGGACTTGAAACCACTCGTCATTGCAGTGACCACCCGAGGGACAATCGGGAACCCAGCCTGTGTCGATGCTGGTCTGAAGGCGCTCGTTGCCTTCGGCTCGTGGCTTGATGGTATCCACCGAACACAAGAGCGTGCTGGGGTCGCAGGCCTGGGCGGCGGCGTCGGGGCTGTAGACGAGGGACGCCAGGAAGGCGGCGGCGCCGAGGGAGCTGAGGCTTTTGGCAGAACGACGAAGGTGCAACATGCTAGGCCTTTCTATACGGAAACGAAGAGGGTCTGGGCGGCTAAGTCTGGGGAGCTAGGCGTTTGCCTTGGGGAAACGCCGCCGGCGACCAATCAAGAAAGCGAAGCCGAGGCCCACGAGCAGCCCGGCAGAGTGTGAAGAGTTGAGGGGTGAAGTGCTTCCAAGCGTGCGGCAGCCGCAGCCCGACGCATCTTGCGCGCCAGGGCCAGCGCTTCCGCCGCCGTTCGTGCTTCCCCCCGTGCCTTCCGGGTACTCGGGCAGGTCTTGGCCCACGCCGGTGCCCTTGAGGGTGTAGGTGATGAAGCGGTTGTCGGGATCGTTCGTGACCAGGGTCACGTCCGTAGAGAAGCTGCCGGCCTTCTTCGGGTTGAAGCGCAGGTTCAGATCGCCGGACTGCATCGCCTCGATGTATTCGTTGGCCGAGAGCAGCGTGAACTGCTCGGCGTTGGTCGAACCAAGGAAGCCGACGACCCGCGCCTTGGCCTCACCGTTGTTCTCGAGGGTCAGTGTCTTCGCGGCGCGATCACCCACGGTGACGCTTCCGAAGTCGATCACGTTGTTCGCGGGCGTCGGAATGTCGGGCAGTGGGACGTGAACGCGCACGGGGTCGAACACGAATTTCTGATCGCCGAGGGGGAAGTCGATGGGGTAGTCGATGATCGGAATGTCGAAGTCGAAGCCCAGGACTTCGATGAAGAACGTTGGCACCAGGTGGATCGCACCGGTGTAGCTGACGTTGCCTTCCGGCCAGACGTCGAACTCCGCGAACGCGCCGCCGATGAAGTCGCTCGTCGTGGAGTCGCCCTTGTCCTCGATGTCCTTGTTGGCGGGCTCCACCACGATGCGCTCGGTGGTGTACACGGCGGAGAGCTCGCCGTAGACATCCAGCGCGACGCCGCCCTTACCCAGCTGGCTCGGGATGCCGGCGAGGCCGGCGAGGTTCACCTCGAGCAGGCGGAACTCGTCGGTGAAGGCTTGGGCAGGCGGGCTGCCATCAAAGGCCCAGGAGTCGAAGGTCTTCTGGCGCATCAAGTGGAAGTCCACTTGGGGAATGAAGGGGATGTCGCCCTGCCATTTGACGTGGACACCCAGCACGCTCACGTCGAACTTCGCCTCGGCGCCGACCTCGAGCCCGTAGTCGAACGACAGGAAGCCGCCGTTGCGCAGACCCGGGGTCAAGTGACGTAGCGCGGGTGGCCACTCCGTCTGCAGGCTACCGTCGAGGGCCACGCGCGTTTCCGCGGGGACTTTGACGAAGAAGCGTACTTGCAGATCCGAGTTGTTCGGGATCCAGCCGGTGTCCCAGTCGAAGGCGAAGGGCAGCTGAATCGTCTTGTCGTAGTGCAGCGGCGCCGTGGTGCAGTCGAGCTCGACGTCCTCGCAGTACATCGCGAGCACTTCGCCTGGATCGAGCAGCGGTCCGCCGTCAGCAGCGCCATCGGGCATGCCGCCGTCTTGAGCAAACGCTTGACTGGAGAACAGGAGCAGGCCGCTCGTGGCCAGCGTGCAAGCAAGATGCTTCATGTCTGGAGTATCTTCCGGGAAGGGTGTCGAGACGCCGGACGTGCCCGAGGGGACACGCCGAGGCGGGAACCAAGCAGTTCAGAGCCCCTTTGGCGGAACTCTGACCCTGCGAAGATTACCACAGCGCTGTCTTTTTCGGATGAGCCCTTCGACCTGTTTCGTGGTCGCGGAATCCGCCCAGAGCAGCGAGGGATGGCGGGCTTTCCCATGTGGGTTGTCACCTCACAGCGCCTGCGCCCTGCGTGGCCCCCGTCTCCGCGATGCGCTTCAAGCTCATCATGTAATACCCGCGGTTTGTTCGAGCTCGGCTCGTTTCGAAGGTTGCCGACGCAGGTGTCAGTAAGGCGTGGCTTGGATGGCGCGTCGGTAACGTTCCCGCCGGACATCGTCTCGCAACACGTCGTACGCCTCATCCAGCACCTCGACGATCAGGTGCACGTCATCGGCCAGATCCGCGACGCGAGCGGTGAGCATGCGGTTCGGTTCGAACTCCTTGCGCAGCTCCAGATAGGCGCGGCGGATGTCATACGCGGTCGCGTCTCGGGCGAGCCCGAGCAGTGTGAAATAGTCCGCCTCGTCCACGAGACGCCGCCTCGCCACCACGCGTTCGCGCACCGCTTCGTCGTCCAAGCGGTCCACTTCGACGTCCTGGGGCTGCTCCGAGTGGCGTGCTGGGCCAAGGCTCTCGACGACGCCTAGCTCGAGCAACGCGTAGAGCACTGGGGCGAAGTGATCGTTACCTGCGCTGTCCAGCACCTCTCGCACGGTGTTGCTCTGGGCGCGGTTGATCAGCTGAACCTCCCGCTCGTCGAGGGCGCACTCGCTCAAGAGCTCAGGGTGGCTACCGCGCGCGACGCGAGCGTTGTTCCCGCCGAGGCGGCGGACGGCTTCGTACGGAGACACCGCGCGCCGCACGACCTCGACGAGCACTTCGGCACCCGTCGCACCGCCAAACACCGCAGGCTCTGCTTCGAGTCGACCGGGGATGTCTTCTTCGACTTCCGCGCCGCCCTGGGTCATCGAGGCGGTGTGGGTCAGCACCCACTCGGCATGGGAGCGCAGCACCGGCCAGAGATCATCCTGTCGCAAGTGCCCGTGGGCGATCAGCGCGGCGCCCGCGTGGCGGCCAAATGGGGGTAGCCGCCGCCCGAGCTGCACGGCGACTTCCTGGGAAATGCTGCCCCGCTTGACCAGGAACGCGAGCAGCGTTTCCGCGTGGATGCTCGATGCCGCCGTGACGAAGTCGCCGTCGCGCAGCACCACGCGGCGGATCCCGGCGTCGTTCTCGAACGCCAGCGCGCCGCTGAAGCGCCCCCGGACGGCGCGCGAGAGCACGCGGATGGCGTCGCCTTCCCGTAGCACCTCGGGCACTTCCAGCTCGCTAGGCGCGGCCGCTCGCGGATCTGCTGGTTGGGGTGGAGCGGCAGAGCGCTCGCGCTCCAGCGGGCGCGCCATGCGGGTGGTCGCTGGCGGTCGCTCGCCCAAGGTCACCGGCATGACTGGGAGCGGTGGAGGAGTGGGGAGCCTGGACTCTGGCTCGGCGTCGCTCATGGCTGGGGGAGGGACGGTCGGAGCCTGGTCTGCGCTGATCGGCGACCAGCGTGGCTCGGCGGTCGTCGCGGGGCCGCGCTCCCCTTCGGACATCGCGGGCGCTTCGATCTGTCCCTCCCAGGGCACTCGCGGCGGGGCGAGCGCTGGGGAGCCGCGCCCGGTGTCGAGCGCGCGATCGAAGTCGCGCTCCGGCGGCTGTGCGAGGCCGGTCTGCTCCGGCGGCGCGGAGTCCTTGGGGCGCGGCGGAGGTGGCGTGGTGGCGCGGCGCGCCGGGTCGTCGGGGTACGGGTTATGCCGCGGGGAAACTGGAGGGGGAGGGACGAAGCCCGTCGTGGTGACGCCCCGGCCGCCAGTCAGGTCGCCGACGCCAGTCGTCGAGTTTGGAGCCTGCATGCCGGTGATTCCGGTGCGCGCTGCATCGCCGAACAGGCCGGGGCGGTCGCTGCTCCGCGCGCCCGGGAGGGCGCCCGTCGCGGCGTCGCTCGCTTCGTGAGGCTCGTCCGCTGATTGCCCTGCGGAAAAACGATTCGTGCTGGGCTCCTTCGCGTTGGTGCCCTCTTTTGCGCTCGTGCCGTCACGCCCGCCTTCGGAGCCGGTGCGCGTGCCCTGGGAGACCCGGGAGCCTACAGAGGACTCGTCGTCCAGGTCGCCTTCCTCGTCCAGCGGATCGTCCAGCGCTGCGAGTACGTCGGGAGGCAAAACAGCGTCCACCTCCTCCTCGGGGGTGAGCCGCGGCGGAGGCGAGCTCGTGCTCGCCGCGGAGCCATTGTTGGTTTGGGAGACGCGCTGTTCGGCGCGCGCGAGCAGGCTCTCCAAGTCTGGACTCATGCCAGCATGGGCGATCGCCGGCTCGGACGACTCGAGCGACTCCGCATCGAGGCTGACGCCCAGCGGCACCGGGGGCGGCAGGCTCGGCATCCCCGAGTCCGGGTGCTGACTCGACGCTGGCGGCCTTGAGCTAGGGACAGCGTAGCTCGGCTCCACCAGCGCCACATCTCCCTGATTGAAGCTGCGAGCTTCGCGTTCGGAGCTCGGCGGATTGCTTCCACGCGGAACGAAGGAGCGGCGATCCAGCAGTACGTCCGGCGTGCTCGGAGGTGGTACGCTGGGCGTGATCAGCGGGCGATGGGAGTGCGGTGGACTGAGCGGCGGCGCGCTGAGCGGCGGCGAAGATGGGGTCTCGTTGCGGCTCCCTGGCGGGCGGCTCGAAATGATCTGCACCGGAGGTGGCCCTATCAGTGCCTCCACCTTCCGCAGCAGTGCGTACGTGTCGACGGGCCGGATGAAGATGCCGCTCGACTCGTGGATCACGGCGTCGGCCATCTCGTTCAGCGTGCGGCCGGACTCGCCTAGAAAGATCAGATCGACGCCGCTACCGCCAGGCACGTCGCGCAAGCGGTGCGTGGTCTCGAGCGCCGCGTCGGCGTCCACGTCGCACAAGATCAGCGCGGGGCGTTGCACGGCAACCCGGTTGACCAACATCGAGAGCGGCACGTCGACGACCAAGTAGCCGCGCTCCCGCAGTGCCTTGGTCAGGCGCTCTGCCTCGGCTGACGCATCGCTCACGAAGATCAGCGGGGGTCCAGACGAGGCCCGAGCATCGGACATCGGAGGCTCGGATGGCGGGCCGCCGTTTCCCGATTCTTCCCGCACCACGGTCGCATACTACTCATGGGCTGGCGCGCGTTGCCACTCAATCGCCACATGGTTCAGCGCGGATCAGCGCGGATTGAGCAGCAGCGGCTCTCACCCCCCATTCCGAACGATCCTCGGGTGGCTGAGGCTGTTGCACTATTTGTCGGGGTCGCTGCCCATCAGGCGATCGGCGATCCACGCACCGGCCTTCGGGAACCAGGGAGCGGTGACGACGACCACGAACACGAACACGACGACGAACGCCTCTCCGTGAGTCAGGCCCAACCAGGACATGGCGACTCGATAACACAGCGTTGGTCGCCGCACCGCCCACTTCAGCCGATGTTTGACTTGAGCTTCACGGCGCGAGCGCGCATGAGAAGGCCGTGCTGTTCATCGTCGGGCTTGGAGCCAACCTGGGGGATCGCTGGAGCACGCTGCGCAGCGCTCGCAGCGCCCTTGCGGGTCTTGGGCGGCTAGTCGCTAGCTCCGCGATCTACGAAACGGCTCCGATAGGACCGGCTCAGCCGGACTACCTGAACGCTGCCGTGTTGCTCGACAGCTCCCTCCACGCGCCTGAACTGCTGCAAAACATGCTTGGGATCGAGCGTCAGCACGGCCGCGAACGCCGCGAGCGCTGGGGACCACGTACCCTGGACCTGGATCTGCTCTGGAGCGACGGACCGCCACTGGAGCTTCCGCAGCTGACGCTGCCTCATCCGCGGGTTCTGGAGCGGGCGTTCGCTCTAGTGCCCCTGCTCGATGTGTTCCCGGTTCACCCCGACAAGGCTACGTTCGAGGCGCAACTCCTGCGTCTGGATCGGGCGGGGGTGAGGAGCGTTGCAGCCACACCTGAATGGCACCTCGCAGCCGTCGAGTCCCTGGGACAAAGCGCTGAGGAAGCCTCGGCTGAACGCTCGGTGGCGAATTGACGCAGTGATTACGCGAGGCGTCGCACCGCCTAGACTCCCCGAGCCTGAGGTGGTAGGAGCCGCGCGCCTACAAGGGCCCGGAGCCACTTCGTTTTTGCGATGTGTCGAGCCGCCTAGCCCAGCTTGAACGGCACCCCACCTGCCAATCCCGAAAGTCGAAGGTTTTCATTAGGATGCCCTCCCTCGGAATCACCGCCACCGCCCTACCCGGAATCAGCGATTTGACCTCGCTGCTGCCCGGTCCACGCGTGCTGGCGAGTATCGAAGTCGACCTACTCATCACCTTCATTCCTCAGATGGTGATCTTCGCCTCCTTGGCGGTGCTGTTGAAGAACCTGCTCTTCGACCGCGTGCTCAAGGTGTTCGAAGAGCGCGAGAAGCGCACGGACGGCGCACGGGCTGAAGCCCGCAAGATGCAGGAAGAGGCTGGCGAGCTGCTCCGCAAGTACGAAGCAGAGCTCGACCGCGTGAACCGCGTCGCAGCCGAAGAGCGCGAGAAGGTGCGCGCGGAAACGGCGAAGCTCGAAGCGGAGATCCTCGGCGAGGCGCGCGCTGCCGTGACGAAGATCGTCGAGCACGGCCGTCAGCGTCTGGAAGAGGAGACCAAGGAGATCCAGTTCGAGCTCGGCAAGGCGTCCAACGCGCTGGCTGGCGAGATCGCTTCCAAGGTGTTGGGGAGGGACGTCGCATGAAGCGCTTCTTCGCAATCCTGCAGCTCGCCCTGTTGCTCCTGGCTCCCGCCGCTGCGTTTGCCGCTGAAGGGGGTCATGAACAAGGCGGCCATGGCGCTGCCCATGGCGGCGAGCACCACGGCATCAACTGGTTCTACGGCAACGTCTACGAGTCCGACGAGATCGACCACCCGACGTTGATCGCGCGCCCCAAGGGCATGGCACCGCCGGTGTCGGCGCTCGTGCTGAACAGCATCCTGCTCTACTTCATCCTCTTCAAGCTGCTCGGACCGAGCATCAAAGAGGGCCTGAAGAAGCGCAAGCAAGACATCATGAAGGGCATGGATGACGCCGCGAAGATGAAGCAGCAAGCGGCCGCCTCCCTGAAGCAATACGAGGACAAGCTCAAGCACCTGGACGAGGAAATCGATCGCGTCCGTCGTGAGATGCGCGAAGCCGCTCACGCCGAGCGCGAGCAAATCCTCCGGGAAGCGAAGGAGCGCCGTGACCGCATGGAGCGCGAAGCCAAGCTCCTGATCGAGCAAGAGATCAAGGCTGCGCGCGAAGATCTGATGCGCGAGACGGTGCGCGCCGCGGTGAGCACCGCCGGCGAGCTCCTCACCAAGCAGCTCTCGAGCAGCGATCAGCAGCGCATTGCTGACGAATACCTGACCAGCCTCGAGCAGGCAGTCAACGCAAAGGGAGGCCAGGCATGAGCGCCGGAGCCATTGCAGAGCGCTACGCAAAGGCGATCTACGAGCTGGCCGACGAAGCGGGCCAGCTGACCCAGATCGCGGACCAGCTGAGCAAGCTCGCGACCGCCTACAGCGAGAGCCAAGAGCTGCGCGCCGTGCTGGACAATCCCCTCGTCACCGAAGACAAGCGGGAGTCGATCCTGAAGGACGTCGCTTCCAAGCTCGGCTTGAACCAGCTCGCAGTGAACAGCGTGCGCTACATCGCCCAGCGGCGACGCCTGGTCGTGCTGCCTGACATCGCCCGTCGCCTCGCCGCGCTGGCGGACGAGAAGGCGGGCGTCATCCGCGCCACGGTGATCAGCGCCGGTCCCCTCGGCGAGGCGTACTACAGCAAGCTGAAGGCGCAGCTCGAGAAGTCCACCGGTAAGAAGGTGCAGATCACCAAGGAGCAAGACGCCTCGCTCATCGCTGGCGTGATCACCCGCATCGGCGACAACACCATCGACGGCAGCCTGCGCGGTCGCTTGAGCGACCTCGAACGCCAGCTGCTCAACGCCTGAGGGCGTCCGCGCTTCGCCCTCTGGCGACGCGAGTCACTGACATCAGAAACCTCAAGCCTCATGTCGCCGCCGCGGCTGACAGGGCAAACAACTAACCAGCCGTCTGAACGCCAGACCCCGCCTCCAACCCGAGCATTCGCTCACGGAAAAGAACCATGCAGCTCAGCGCCGACGAGATCTCCCAGATCATCAAGAAGCAAATCCAGAACTTCGACCGCAAAGCCCTGGTCACGGAGACCGGCACCGTCCTCACCACGGGTGACGGCATCGCGCGTCTCTACGGCCTCGAAGGAGCGATGGCGGGTGAGCTCGTCGAGTTCCCGGGCGAGGTGTACGGCCTGGTGCTGAACCTCGAGCAGGACTCCGTCGGCGTCGCGGTTCTCGGTAACGCCACCGCGGTGCGTGAAGGCGACACCGTCAAGCGCACCGGTCGTATCGCTGACGTGCCCGTTGGTGAGGCGCTCCTCGGTCGCGTCGTCAACGCGCTGGGGCAGCCGGTCGACGGCAAGGGCCCGATCGAGAGCAAGGAGCGCCGCCGCATCGAGCTGAAGGCGCCGGGCATCATCGGACGTCAGCCGGTCAAGGAGCCTCTACAGACGGGGCTCAAGGCCATCGACTCCATGATCCCCGTTGGTCGCGGACAGCGCGAGCTGATCATTGGCGACCGCCAGACGGGTAAGACGGCGATCGCCCTCGACACCATCATCAATCAAAAGGGCAAGGGCGTGCAGTGCGTGTACGTCGCCATTGGTCAGAAGGCGTCGACCGTCGCTCAGGTGGTGGATCGTCTGACGAAGTTCGGAGCCATGGAGTACACGACCGTGGTCGTTGCTTCGGCGACCGAAGCTGCGCCGCTGCAGTTCCTCGCGCCGTACACCGGCGTGACCATCGGCGAGTACTTCCGCGACACGGGGCGCCACGCCCTCTGCATCTACGACGATCTCTCGAAGCAAGCCGTCGCCTACCGTCAGCTCTCCCT
This sequence comes from Polyangiaceae bacterium, assembly GCA_050183255.1. Lineage (GTDB taxonomy): Bacteria > Myxococcota_A > Polyangia > Polyangiales > Polyangiaceae > JAHBVY01. The sequence continues at coordinate 10,220 of JBFXBK010000277.1, forward strand.
CCTGCTGCGCCGCCCGCCGGGCCGCGAAGCCTACCCCGGCGACGTGTTCTACGTTCACTCCCGCCTGCTGGAGCGCGCCGCCAAGATGGGCGAGCGCTACTTCGTCGTGAAGAAGGGCACCGAGGTGCCGGCCGGCGACTGGGATTTCCGTGGGGAAGACGGCAAGGCTCACATCGGTGAGGAAGGCGAACACGCCGCGAAGGAGTCCATGAAGGGCATGGCCAACAGCGCAGACCTCGAGGTCAAGCGCGACCCCCACTCGGGTGGGTCGCTCACGGCGCTGCCGATCATCGAGACTCAGGCAGGTGACGTCTCCGCATACATCCCGACCAACGTGATCTCGATCACCGACGGTCAGATCTTCCTCGAGAGCGACTTGTTCTACTCGGGCGTTCGCCCCGCGATCAACGTCGGTATCTCGGTTAGCCGCGTCGGTGGTAACGCGCAGATCAAGGCGATGAAGAGCATCGCCGGCACGCTCCGTCTCGACCTCGCTCAGTACCGCGAGATGGCGGCGTTCAGCCAGTTCGCGAGCGACCTCGACGCCGCCACCCGCGCCCAGCTCGAGCGTGGCAAGCGTCTTACCGAGATCCTCAAGCAGGGTCAGTACGTGCCCCTGGCCGTCGAGCGCCAGATCGTGATCATCTACGCCGGCACCAAGGGCTTCTTGGACAACCTGCCCGTCGAGTCGCTCAAGGCGTTCGAGCAGGAGCTCTTCCTGCACATCGACGAGAAGCACGCGAGCATCTGGAAGGACATCACCGAGAAGAAGAAGCTCGACGACGACCTGACGAAGAAGCTCGACAAGGTGCTGAAGAAGTTCGTCAAGGGCTTCGTGGCCTCCAAGAAGGGTTGAAGCCTTGGCTAACCTCAAGGAAATCCGCAAGCGAATCTCGAGCGTCAAATCCACGCAGAAGATCACCCGCGCCATGAAGATGGTCGCGGGTGCTCGCTTGAACCGCGCTCAACAGCGCATCACTGCGATGCGTCCCTACGCTGTGCGCACGGGTCACGTGTTGCGCGAGGTAGTGAATGCGGCGGGCGAAGCCGGCCTCGACCACCCACTGCTCAAGACGCGCGAGGAGAAGAGCGTGCTCTTCCTCGTGGTAACGAGCGATCGCGGCCTCTGCGGCTCGTTCAACTCGAGCATCAACAAGTTCGCCGAGCGCGAGTGGAAGCGTCGCGCCGCTGAAGGCCAAGAGGTGCAGATCGCCACCGTTGGACGCAAGGGGCGCGACTACTTCAAGCGTCGTGGCGCGCCGCTGTTCCACGTCTTCGAAGGCACCTGGGACAACCTGAACCTCGACGCGGCTCAGGGCATCGCTCGCACGCTGCTCAAGCCCTATCTCGAGGGCAGGGTCGACGCGATCTACATCGTGTACAACGAGTTCAAGAGCGCCATGACTCAGGTCGTCAAGGCGGAGCCTTTGTTCCCCCTCGGCTTGCCGAGCGTCGAAGAGTCGGAGATGCCGAACGAGACCGACGAGGTCGAGTTCATCTTCGAACCAGACAAGGCTGCGCTGATGGATCGCTTGGTTCCGATGTACATCGAGATCAGCATCCTGCGGGCGCTCTACGAGTCGATGGCTTCAGAGCTCGGCGCACGTATGACCGCGATGGACTCGGCGACGAAGAACGCCGGTGACATGATCGGCTCGCTGACCCTGCAATACAACCGAGCGCGCCAGGCGGCCATCACCACCGAGCTGATGGAAATCATCGGCGGCGCCGAAGCGCTCAACGGCTGAGCGACATGGCTGCAAAGAAAACCTCGCGGAAACAGCGCAAGCAGCAGCGGGCAAAGAGCGAGCGCGCCAAAGCGCACGGCTTGCCCGCCCGCGAGGTTCCCGAAGCGCCGAAGAAGAAAGCCGTCAGCCAGCAAGCGACCGCGAAGTCCAAGGCTGACCAGGACGACGACGACGATCGCGATTCGGACGCTGGCGCGCCAGCGGCCAAGAAGGCTGGGCTACCGCCCATCGCCAAGCTCGGGCTGGTCGCTGGCTTGGGCCTCTTGGCGTTCGTGATCA
>JBFXBK010000278.1:0-12172 GCA_050183255.1 Polyangiaceae bacterium
GGATGTACGCGACGATGCCCCAGACAATGACCGCGACGAAGAGCACCCACGCGATCTGACGATTTTCCGTAAAGAAACGCGCGGTATTGTGCGTCTTCGCGATCGTTTCGGCCTCTGCCTCGGGCCCTGAGTGAGGAGCGTGACTCATACTGCTTCCTCACTTGATGATGCGCACGGCATCTCCGTCGCTCACCAGCGACGCGCCCTGGGAGACGACCTGCACCCCAGCGGTCAGGCCACCGGTGACGACGACCTGATTCCCGAGGACGTCACCAAGCTTCACGTCCTTCATGGCGACCGTCTCGTGGCCGGCGTCTCCGCTCACAATGAAGACGGCGAATCCACGCGGGTCGTTCTTGGAGCGGACGACCGCGGTCAACGGCAGCAGGATCGTGGGCTTCGAAAGCTGAGCATCGGGCACCTTCAGCGCCGCAATCATTCCCGCGCGGAAATTTCCGTCGGGGTTCGGCAGTTCCACCTCCACATCGAAGAGTCTCGAGCGGCTGTCCGCGGAGGGTGCGACCAAGGAGACCGTCGCCTGAATTTCTTCACGGCGAGCCTCCAGGGTGACGGTCACCGGGCTCCCGACGGCGAGCTTCTCGACCAGAGTGTCAGGCACGCCGAACACCACCTTCACCTTGGTCATGTCTGCGACGACGAACGCGACGGCACCCGGATTGACCAGTGAACCGACCTCGACCCCTTTGCGCAGAATCACGCCGTCCATCGGCGACTCCAGCGACGTGTCGCCGACTGACAATGCCGCCTGGCCTGATTGCGCCTTCGTAGCGAGCACTCGAGCCTCTGCCGACTCGAGCTTCATCTTCGCGGCCTCGTACTGCGCCTTCGGGATCACGTCGCTCTGCACCAGCTTGGTAGCGCGATCCGCATCGAGCTTCGCCTGCTTGGCAGCGGCCTCGGCCTCGGCGACGCTGGCCTTCGCCAGCGCGAGCTGCTGCGTGTATTCGGAGCGCTTCACTTGAGCGAGGAGCTGGCGCTTCTTGACGACATCGCCCTCATCTAGCTCGCGCTTCTTCGCCCCGTCCTTCGCCTCACCGAGGCGCTCGACGTAGCCGGCCACTTTGAACGCGACGTCAACCTGCTTCACCGGTTGGATGGCTCCAGAGTAGCGAGTACCACCGCTGGCCGTGCGGGACTCCACGTCGCGCACGCGCACGGGGATCGGTCCAGGACCGCCCTCATGAGCCTCGGTCGTCGCGCACCCGTAGCCTCCAACCAGTGACACGACCATCACCAGCAGGCCCCACCCAGCCCTGAGCATGGTTCGACGGTACGGGCGTCGATTTCCGATGTCGAGACCCCGGAGAAAGCCTCTCGAAGATGGCGTGGTTAGCTTCGATTCCCGTCGACCGGCACGGGTCGCCCCCGAATCGAAACCGCGAGGCCGAGCGGCCGTATCCTTGAGTTCCGCCATGTACTTCCTCCGCTTCGCAAAGGTCGGCTTGCTGCTGTGTCTGACCTACGGATTGTTGGCGGCGTTGATCTCCGCCTACACGGTGCCCAAAGATCTCTTCATCGCGAGCATCGGCGTGTGGCTCGCGATCTTTGCTTTGGGCACCTGGCGCTTCGTCGCCCTCGGATATGCCGCACAGAAACGCAACCGCAAGTCCCAGGGTGGTCGCTTGGCGTTCGTCGACGGGGCGATTTTCAACCTGATCGGCATCGTCGGCGCCGGGCCGTTCGGAGCGGCGTTGATCGTGGGGAGCCTCAACCAGCCACCGGAAGTCGCGTTGAAGGGACTGGTGTTTGGTCTCCTGGGATTGGTCGGCGCAGGGCTTTGCTACGTGGATTTACGGCTGGCGGACGCTTCCAACGAGTGACTCGCGTCCGCGGTCTCAAGCGTCGCCGCTGGACGGCCCTTCAGTTGCCTCCAAGCGCAACACCTGTCCCGAGCGGAGGGCGTGGAGCTTCTCAGGATTCACCGTGGTCGAGATACGCAGCACGTGTGCGCCGTCCGTCTCGAACTGGGTTGCGCAAAACACCTGGCCACCTACGACCCCTAGTAGACCCACCCAACCGTTGAGTTCGGCCGGCTCGAATCGCATCCCCAAGGCACCGGCAAGTCGAACGAAGTAGCGCGCCACCTTTTCACGTCCCAAGACCGGGCTGCGTGCGACCCCGATCATTCCGCCGCCGTCAGCGATGGCAGCGACCTGCTCTGACAGGAGAACCGCGAGCCCGTGGACGTCTCCAGTACGCACGGTCTCCGCGAAGCGCTCCACCAGGATCCGGTGTTCCTCACGCGAGGGTGCAAAGCGCGGACGCCGTTCGAGGATCTCTCGCTTCGCCCGGCTCACGAGCTGGCGACAGGCTCGTTCGTCTCGGTCGAGGACGCTTGCGATCTCCGGGTACTCGTAGCCCAGCACCTCTCGCAAGAGATACGCCGCCCGCCCGAGCGGAGAAAGGCTCTCGAGCACCACGAGAAATGCCTGGGAGATCTGCTCCGCACGCTCGATCGGATCTGCGTCGGACCGAGTTGGCACCGGCTCGGGGAGCCACGGCCCCACGTACACCTCGCGGCGCGCCCGAGCACTGCGCTTCTGATCGATGCAGAGCCGCACCACGATCGTGGTCAACAGCGAGGCGGGCGAGCGAATGGTCTCGAGTGACGTCTCCCTGGCGCGCAGGAACGCCTCCTGGAGTACGTCCTCAGCCTCCGCGGCAGAACCAAGCATGCGGTAAGCGAGCCCGAACAAGCGCGCTCGCTCCTGCGTCAGGATGTCTTCGAGAGTCGCCATGGTCGATCCTCACGCCCCCGATTCGAGAGCTTGCTAGACCAGGACGAGGCGGGGCCAAGGATCGTGACACCAACGCCAAAGAATCTGGCAGGACAGGACTTTCCCCTGCACGTTTTCCAGGATCTCTCTTTGGGGGAGGCGCGGCGGGCCAGGACCGATGACTGACTGCACGTCGACGGTCCCATGCCCGCTGCACGGCGAGTCGCCTCACTGGAGTGAGGCAAGCGCCCCCGCGACTCGATCCATCTGAGCAGGCGTCGCGAGCTCTCCCAGCACGCTCACGAGCTTCGTCTCAGCCACCCCGCTGAGGATGTACTGATAGCGGTAGGCTCGCACGAACGTCTCGCCCACCATGGCCCGCTGAGCCTCGGTCAACGGCGCGACGTTGGCGCAGAAGTACTCGGCATCCGCGGTGGCCTGCGTCACGACCAGGCCGTCAACGGCGGCGACCAACGCGATGAAGTCGCTCACACCCTGATCCCGCTCGGCCCCCGACATTCGCTCATGTTCCGCACGGAATTCAATCTCGTCAATCACGGCGTGCTGACTCTCCTCCATCCAGTGGAACTTGAACACGTCGCGGAAGAGCGGACAGATGTCGGCTCCAGGATCGATGCTCTGCTTGTAGTGAGTCTGAGTGAAGAGCTCTATGTGCAGCGTGAGCGCCAACACGGCCCACGTGGACATACCAAGGACCGCGCGAGCGACGTCGTCAGCCGACGCGGTCTGGACGTAGCCCGGGGGGAGCACACCGTCAGCGAGCGCCTCGACTCGGCGAAACAGCTCTTGGTGCTTCAGCTCCTCATCACTGAAGCGCACGAGCGCTTCTAGGGCGATCTGATCGCCCAACACGTGGCGACTCGAGAGTTCGAGCACCTTCGCGTTGATGAACCGCTCTACCAAACCGAAAATGTACGCGTAGGTTCGGCCCTGGACCTGACTGAAGAAGCACTGCTGCTCCGGGGTCAGGAAGTCGAGGCGTTGCGCCATCGATAGCCCGGGTGGGAGCCACGACTTGCTTGGGTCCAACTCCCGCCCCCGAATGACGTCTCGTTCCATCTCCCAGCGTGCCCGCTTCGACGCCTCAATGGCCTTGCGGTAGCGCTGAGCCGCCGTTCTTCCGCTACCGTTCTGCGTGCCCTGGGTCGTACTAGTCAACATAATCTCGATCCTTTCTAGGGAGCCGTGAACGCGACGTGCGTTGCTCGGCTTCCTACCCAAGACGACGCAAGGATGCGTCCCGTGACATGCTACCGTCACTTCATTGCCGCACGGATTTTAGACTCGATGGCCGAGATCGCGACTTTCAGCCCTTGCTCTTGCCGAACTTGAGCAGAGACGCTGGCGGCGCGCTCGCGCAATGTCACGTCAACCTGGAGTTGCTTCAAGCCGCGCGCGAGCTTGTCCACCGAGAGTTCTCGGCGCGGCAAAGGGCGCAAGCCCAGGCCGCGACGCGCGAGCTCGCTGCCAAAGAAGAACTGATCGGCCAGGTGCGGAATGACCAACGAGGGCACGCCGGACCACAGCGCGCTGTGGGTCGTGCCCGCGCCTCCGTGGTGAACCGCCGCCAAGCAACGGGGCAGCAGATCTGTGTGCTGGCATCTCGCGAAAGTCAGCACGCTCGGCGCCACGTCGCCGTCCTCGCCCGTCTGGACCAGCAGGCGTACCGAGGCACGCTCGGCCGCCGCAATGAGCAGCTCGATCAACGCAGCGCGCTGCGGGGCCTGCTTCGGGAACAGACTCCCAAAGCCCACGAACACGGGTGGTGGACCCGACTCCAAGAAACTCACCACGGCCTGGCTCGGCTTCGCGTCCACTATGCCAGCACTGAGGAAACATCCAGTTACCACGTGGGTCGCTGACCAATCCGACGCCTCAGGAAACAACTGAGGACTCACCGGAATCAAGTTGAGTGTGCTCGACCGCCAGACGTCACGCAGCACGCTCCGAGTCGCCGGGACACCGCAGGCTTCGCGACAGCGGTTCACTTCCTCAAGGAAAACAGCGCGCACCACCGCGTCGAGCACCGACCAAGAGAGCCGATTGGCGAGACCGCCCAGGGCAGGAAAGCCGGCGGCCGGCCGACGTACGGTTGGCAACATATCCGGTGCCGGATAGAGGGCCAAGTCGACTATCCCGTGCTCGTCCGCGGCGGCGCGACAGGGATGCAAGAAGTAGTGCCGGATCAGGACATCCGACTCCGATGCGAGGCACCGCGCGGCCTGCAGCATCGTGGGGACGAAGGGGACGAAGGTGCGCTCGAGCAGCAACCTGCCTTGCTTCAGCGGGCTCTTGATCGCCAGGCAGCGCGCCATGAGCTCGTCGCTCTCCGCTTCGGACAAGGCGAGCTCGCGCCCAACCTCGACGCAGCGCACGCCGGGTAGCTGGAGCGCTGGCCCAAGCGCTGGACTCGTCGTCACCAGGGTCACTTCGTGGCCTCTCGCAGCGAGCGCCGACGCGAGCGACGCAAACGGCCGAATGTCACCTTCACTGCCCCAAGTCTGCAATCCAATCCTCGACATCTGCGTTTCTCCTCCTCACCCGAGACCCAGGACCGAGTGACGACGCACTGACGAAGCTGCCCTCCACTTCGTGACACACGCCTGGGGTGTCACATCCGACGGCAGCCTCTCGTCTCCTACGTGTCCCGCCATTTCCGTGGGGGAATCACAGGAGGTCGATAGTGTCTGTTCGAAGAGCGAGCCCCCAGGCGCTGCGGATTGGAGCTCTGGCGTCTGTGGTCGTCGTCGGAGGTGGATACGCTGGAGTACTGGCAGCGAATCGCATCGCGGGCCGACTGGGATCCAGCGTGCGCGTCACCTTGGTGACGGAATGCCCAGAGCTGGTGCATCGTGTGCGACTCCACGAGGTGCTGGTCGGTACGCGGCTCAGGCGGTACCCCCTGCGCAGCGTGCTGCACGCGAGCGTGCGGACGCTGGCGGGACGGGCTGCGCACATCGACGGCCGCGCGGGTGAGTGCGAGCTGGTGTCCGGGGAGAAGCTCCATTTCGACCAACTCGTGCTCGCAGCAGGGAGCCGAATCGATGATGAGGTGCCCGGTGTGCGCGAGCACGCATTCGCGCTGAGCGGTCCGGATCCCGCACTGGCGTTCGCTGCCAAGCTCAAAGCACTGCCGTCCGGCTCGACGGTCACTGTCGTCGGCAGCGGCCTGACGGGGGTGGAGGTCGCTTGCGAGGTGGCGGAAGCTCACCCCCGGCTCGACGTCAGGCTGATGGGCTCCGAACTGGCCACCTCCTGGCCGACTGCGCTGCGGGAACTACTGCGAACGGAGGTCGAGGCGCTTGGCGTAGCGATCGAGTTGAACGTAGAAGCCGTCGGCATCGAACCTGACGCCCTGCTCTTATCAGATGGTCAGCGGCGGACCTCTCAGGCCACGGTCTGGACCGCTGGTTTTCGCGGCTCCGCTCTCGGCATCGCATCTAATTTCCCCGTGGATTCTTATGGGCGGGTGCGCGTGGACGAAGCGCTACGAGTAGAAGGGCAGCCAAGCGTCGTCGCAGCAGGAGACATCGCAGCGCCCCCTCTCGTCTGCGGTGGAAGCGGCATCGCTCCGCTGCGCATGGCCTGCGCTACGGCGATACCGATGGGCGCACACGCCGCCGATGTGGTGATCGCCCAGCTGGCGGGCGCGGTGCCGCTGCGATTCAGGTATCGCAACACCGTTCAGTGCGTGAGCCTCGGACGGCACCGCGGGCTACTGGTGTTCATCGATCAGGACGACCAGCCAACGGGACGGGTGCTTGCGGGTCGCTGGGGCGCCCTGGCCAAGGAGTTCATCTGTCGGGCAGTGATCGGCACGTTGCGCCTGGAGCGAATCTTCCCGGGCGCCTACGTCTGGCCGGGCGGAGGGGCGCGCGAGCCGATCGCGACTCCCCTTCGCCTCACCGCGGGCGTCTCTCGACACGATGCACGCTCCCGATGGTAGTCAGGAATCATCCCACACCGTATTATCCTCAAGGAAATTCTTAGCGCCACACAGGAGTTCCGATGCGCCTCTCTCACGTCACTCTGCTCGTCGACGACATCAACGCATCTCGCGCCTTCTACCTTCGACTGGGCTTCGAGCTGCTCGTCGACACCCCCTACTACTGTCGCTTCCTCACCAGAATCAACGAGGGTGAGGGCGACGAAACGCTGTCCATCGAGCACCTCGCGGGGGCTCGCGCGCCAGCGGCCCAACTTGGCCTCGAGTTTCCCAGCGTCGACGCCCTGAACAGCTATGTCGAGCAACTGGTGGCGCGAGGCATCGACGTCGCGGAAGGACCCACCGATCGCAGCTGGCTGTGGCGAGATGCGCGGATCTTCGACCCCGATGGCCACGAGTGGATGTTGTTCTACGCCGGCGCGAACAAGCTAAACCCACCATGGCGCGTGCAACCTAGTGTCCTGAGTCCGTAGTTCGCTGCAAGCTCGCCCGCCCCCAAAGGGTGTGGGTGCCCGAGTTTTGCCTTCGCGCGCTACTCTCTCGGCTGCTTGCTCAGCCAGGTGCAGGCAAATTCGTTACCTAGCTCGCAGCCTCGTGCATAGGCAGCGCGAGCCGCGTCGTCGTCGCCTTCTGCCGTCGCGATCGCTGCTTCAGTGACGATGGTGTCGATGGATTTGGGGGAGAGAGCGGCGAGCCTGACGTGAAGCTCCTTCGCCCGCGGAATGTCTTTCGCGCGCAGCGCGGCTCCGATGTTGAAGGCGAGGCAACCGACCTTGACGAATGTTTCCTCGAGGCAACCTTCGTACAGCTTGGCCGCGGACTCGAAGTCACCGGTCCGCGTGTAGCGGCGCTCGAGGGTCTCCTGGCAACGAACGCGATCCTTGTCGAGCTTCAGACACCGCTTCGCGAGCGCCTCGGCGTCTGCGTAGTCTTCGTCGTGGAGTCGCAGCTCGCCGAGTTCCATCAGTGCGTCCATGCGGCGTGTACAGCGCCAACCAAGACGCCGCTCATAAGCACCCAGCGCAGCTTCATCGCGCAACCTTCTGCAGCGTCTCCCAAGTGCGCGTCGTGAGGTCCTTGCCGAAGGTCTTCTCGATGAATGGCATGAACGCGGTGTTGGCGCCTTCCACGTAGCTCGACAGCACCTCCAGCCCCTTTCGCTCCAGGATACGCACACCCTTGTGTTGGAGCGGAAGCTCGATACGTTTCCTTGGGGCAACTCTCAGGAACGTGACGGTGCGCCTCTCCCCCCGATCGAGATCCCAGGCAGCGAATGGATCCGCCCGCAGCAGGCGCTGGAGCGCGCTCATGGGCCGCACGATCGTGGGGAAGCTACGCCCCAGCCCTGCAAGCATCACCGCTTCCAGCGCTCGCCCAAGGGCCAAGTTGGAAGCCTTGGGGGCTGTGAAGACGACGTTTCCGCTCGTCAGCACCGTCCTGACATCGCCATAGCCTGCGGCTTCGAGCACGCGCCGCAGCTCCGGTAGCTTGACGTTCATCGGACTCACGCCTCGCAGGAACGCCCCATAGCGTCGTCCGCTTCCTGCCTGCTTGGAACCCGTACCCATCAGAGGTCGGCAGCCTAGCGCAAGGCGCCTCTCGGCGACGAGAGGCGCCGTTTCGAAGCGTCAATCCCAGTCGATGCTGATCTGCACGTCGCTGGGGAACGGCGCCCCTTTACCCTGTTCGTGCATTTGCTTGAGGCTCATCAGGAAGGTGCCCCACTTCATGCTGCAGTGCCCCATGAAGTCGACCTGCTCACGCCAGCCTGCGTGCTTGAAGCGAATCGTGGTGCCCTTGCCCTCGGGCGCGAGATCCCAAATCACTTTCGTACCGACCCAGTCTTCCGGGCCTTCAATGACCTCCCACACGACGCGCTTCTCGGGCGTCGATTCGAGCACCTTCATCTTGAAGCCACCGCGGTCACCAAAGCGAAAGTGGATCACGCCGCCAGCCTCAGCGTCCCCGGTCGTGTCGCTCGTCCACCAGGTGCTCAGGCGCTGGCAGTCGGCGAGAGAGTCATAAACAGCGCGAGGCGAAGCCTGCACACCCAGGCGATGCATGATGTCGAACATTCTCGAGTTCTCCTGTTTCAAGTTGCCGCCGGCGTCAGCACCGGCACGCCACTCAGCATGGCGAGCGAGCCGCTCAGGTGTGAGTTACAACTGTGTCGGGATTCCCGGAGCTTGATGCATCAGCAAGAATCTAACGGATTAGCGCAGACTCTGGGCGAGCGCCCAACGAACTCAAGGTTGTGAGAGAACCATGAAACTGAACCACACCATCGTCCACTGCACCGACCAGGCACGCTCCGCGGAGTTCCTCGCGGAACTATTCGGGCGCCCAGCGCCCACACGCTTCGGCCACTTCCACGTGGTGGCGCTAGATAACGACGTCTCGCTCGACTACATGGCGGTGAAGCCGCCCATCTCCGCGCAACACTACGCCTTCCTCGTCAGCGAAGCGGACTTCAGCGCGATCTTCGAGCGCATCCAGGCGCGAGGTCTGGAGTACTGGGCGGACCCGGCGCTGCGCCGCGCTCGGCAAATCAACACCCACGATGGCGGCCGCGGTGTTTACTTCAAGGATCCCGATGGCCACCTGATGGAGGCGCTGACGGTTCCCTACGGAGGTTGGTAGGCGCGCGAGCAACCGCTGGTCAGATCAGCTTCGCGTCCGAGATGATTTCCACACAGGAAGGACCAGCGTGCGCCAAGGCTTCTGCGAGCGCGGCTTGCAGTTGCGCGTCCTCGGTGACCCGGATCCCCTTCGCTCCGCAGAGCTCCGCGTATTTGCTGAAATCGGGGTTGTGAAGCGCCGTCTCCCACACGTCCCAGTCACCTGCGAGCTGTTCCTTGCTGATCTTGCCGAGCTCGCCGTTGTGCAGGAGCACGTGGGTGATGTTCATGCCGTACTTCACGGCGGTTGTTAGTTCCGCGAGGTACTGCCCGTAGCCACCGTCACCGCTCACCGCGACCACTTTGCGCCCAGCGAAAGGGGAGCCTTGCTCTTGGGTGGCACACCACGCGCCCATCGCCGCTGGATAGGCAAAGCCGATCGACCCCAGGTAGCCGCTCATCAGCACGGCTTGCCGCTCACACTCGAAATAGCGCCCAAACGAGTAAGTGTTGTTGCCCACGTCGACCGCGATGATCGCGTCTGCTGGGACGGCTTGGGTGAGCGCTTCGAAGATCGTGGCGGAGCTCAAACCCTGGCCCCGCGTCTCTCCGCGGCGCTTGGCCTTCTCGGCCCGCCAGATCTGCCAGCGCGTCGCTACCTCCGGCCGCTGATCGACCGCTTGCTGATGGCCCTTCACGGCCCCGAGCATCGCAGTCGCGGTGGTGCCGATCTCGCCCAGCACGGGGACGTCGATGGCGTGGAAGCGCCCAAGCGCCATCGGGTCGAAGTCGACCTGAATGGTCGGCGTCTTCGCGCTGATCCCCGTGTGGTTGCTGAAGCTCGCGCCGAACACCAGGAGCAGGTCCGCCTCGTTCATGAACCAGCTCGCGATGGGCGTGCCGCTGCGCCCCAGCACGCCTCCCGCCAGCGGATGAGCGTCGCTGATCTGTCCCTTGCCCTTGAAGGTGGTGAGCACGGGGCAGTTCAGTTCCTCGGCGAGTTCCACTACCGCATCCATATGGAAGCGCGCACCGTGGCCTACGATGATCACTGGGCGCTTGGCTGCCTTGAGCATCTCCGTTGCACGCTCGAGCGACTCGACGGGCGGCGCTATGGCGAGCGCCGCCACGCGCCCCACGGGACTGCCAGCCTTGGTTCCCTCAGCCGCCGGCAGCACCTGGACTTCGTCGGGGAAAATCAGGTGCGAGACGCCGCGGTTCAAAATCGCGCTCTTGCAGGCCAAGTTGACCAGCTCAGCGTGTCGGCTCTTGTGGAGTACCGTCTGGCTCCACTGGGCGACCTTGCCAAACGCCGCGACCAGGTCGACCTCCTGAAACGCGCCCGGCCCCAACACCTGCGTCTGCACTTGCCCCGTGAGCGCGAGGACGGGTGAGCGATCCACGTTTGCGTCCCACAAGCCGGTCAGCAAATTCGTCGCGCCGGGTCCCGCAATGGACAAACAAGCCGCTGGCCTGCCGGTGAGCTTGCCGTAGGCGGAGCACGCGAACGCAGCCGCTCCTTCGTGACGGATGCCGACGTAACGCAGCTTGCCAGTCAGCGTCTGGCGCCGCAATGCGTCCGCCAGTCCCAGGTTCGAGTGGCCAACCATGCCGAACACCCATTTGATGTCCCAGGCGACCAGCGTCTCAGCCATCACGTCACTGACGGTGCGCGCGTGAGGCAGTTCCTCAGGGAAACCGACGTAGACCCCGTCCTCTCGCTCTTCGACCGGATAAGTCTCCACCCCATCATCCAGGGTTCCTGGCGACTTCCCGGTGAGAGGGTGGAAGTCCCAGCCGTGCCAGGGGCAACGCAACCAACCGTTTTCGATCGACCCTTCGCCAAGCGGCCCACCCTGGTGCGGACACTTGTTGTCGAGCGCCGCGTAGCGTCCTTCGAAGCGCGTCATGCACACCGTGCGGTGCGCACAGGTGACCGGCTTGACTCGTCCGTCTGCCAGTTCATCGGGTGCGAGCGCGCGTAGCCAGGTTCGTTTGGTCTGATCCCCCATCTTCTCCGTTGTAGTCCGGCGGCAGTCTCGCGAGTGAGAAAGAATCCGCAACGCTGCGTTGCGCGGGGCCAAAGCTAAGCGCAGCTAGCCGACTGTCGTCGCGAGGATTTGAGTACGTTCTGAAACGTCGTAGCTCATCGCAGAAGCCGCCTACGCCGACGCCGGATTTGGGGGTGAGAGTGATCTGGCTCAGGCCGGAGACGCGGTGGCGGAGTGGCTGGTCGCGCGTAATGAGGTCGCGGAGGACGCGGCGACGATCGTGGAGCTCAACGCGATGCTCGAAGCTGCTCTCGCTAAAACCTCGAGGAAACGTTCGGGCAGTTCGCCGCGCGGCTCGCGCCACAGCTCCCTGCCACAGTCCCCGCACCGCTGCGCACGCCGCTGGCACGCCTGTTCAGCGGCCTAGGCGACTATTCCGACGGAAACCCGTAAAACGAACCCCGCCCATCCAACCAGTCTTCGTACCACTGCAGGAAGTGGCGGCGCGGACAAGGCGGCTGGATCCCTTCATCCGCAAGCATCCAGGGGATCCCTCGCTCCGGACCAGTGATGATCAGGTGCCAGTCCATCGCGCATCCGTCGGTGCCAAGGTAGATGCCGCCTCTGTAGATGTCTTCCTGGGAACCCTCATCGGACGGCTCGTCAAAGTCCCACAACCAGACGCGCGTGAACGGGAACGGCTCGCACACCTGGCTAAGGTCCGAAAAGGGCGTGGGCGCCATCGGCATGGTGCCGAGCGGCTGCACGCCATACTCGATGGGACCTGGCCCACCGTCACCGAGCTCCAACACATAGAGTCGATACTCAGCGGGTAAGCGAATGGCGTGGCGAGCTTCG
>JBFXBK010000279.1:0-12105 GCA_050183255.1 Polyangiaceae bacterium
CCAGCGCGGCAGCGACGGTCGTCTTGCCTACGCCGCCGCACCCCACGCACAGCACTACGTGGCGCTCGTCGATCAGGGTATCCAGCGTGGGGAGGCTCATCGGGTGTCAGGCTTTAGCACGAGATCCAGCGCATTCCGTCAACCTTCCGGATCGCGCTTTAGTTGTCCGAACAGCGCCCGTTCTAGCAACGTAGTGCGGATGTCCTCGCAGCTTGCCCGTCTTGCTCCCGACTACGCGGGACCCGATCGTCGCGTGCAGCGTTCTAGCGACCCGCTCGTCGCCCTCGAGCGACTGCTCGACGAGGCGCGACGTCAGAGCCGAGGGGACGCGCTGCTGGTCGCCGACGACACCGGGCTATTGGTCGCCGCTTCAGGCTACTGGAGTCATTGCGAAGAGCTCGCCGCGCTGGCAGCCGCGAGCCCCGCGAATGACGCTGGTGGTAGACACGTGCGACGAGTGCGAGTCGCGGGTCTCGAGGTCGTGCTGTGCGCACAGGGAGGCGACACGGACGCCGCGCTCGAGCGAGCCCACAGCGGGACCATCCGCATCCTCGGATCTCGCCGGCGCACCGCGTAGCTACCCCGACGGGGATTCTGAGCTATACCGCCGGCATGTCCGGGGCCCGCCAGTTCGTTGACTTGCATTGCCACTGGTTGGTTGGAATCGACGATGGCGCGCGAACCATCGAGGAGAGCCGTGAGATCTTGGGAGGACTCCGCGCGCTAGGGTTCGGGACAGTCGTGGCGACGCCCCATATGCGACCCGGCCTCTTCGACAACGATCGAGCGGCGATTCAAGTGGCCTGGGAGCGGACACGGGCGGAACTCGGCGGGTCCGACCTGCCCGAGCTAGCGTTGGCCAGCGAACACTACTTCGACGACGTCGTCGTGGGCCGTATCAAGGCCGGCGAGGGACTCCCCTACCCAGGGAACCGAGCCGTGCTGCTCGAGTTCTATGATCAGCGTTTTCCCCTAAGCCTCAGCCACCAGCTCTTCGAGCTGCAGCGTCAAGGCTTGCGCCCCGTCATCGCGCACCCAGAGCGCTATCAACGGATCTGGGAAGCGCCGGAGGTGCTGGAGCAACTGGTCGACGCTGGCTCGATCGCGTTGCTGGATGCCGCAGCGCTGATGGGGAAGTACGGCAGTCAGCCCCGACGTTGTGCGGAAAAGCTACTGGAGGCGGGTCTCTACCACGCAGCCTGCAGTGACGCGCACCGTCCGCGCGATGTGGAAGCCGTGGCCGAGGGCATGGAGATCATCCGGCAGCGTTTCGGCGCGGACGAAGTGGACTTCCTGTTTGGAGAAGGCCCGCGACAGATCCTGGAGGGACGCGTCCAAGCATGAGCGAGCCGCAGATGCGCCGGTACGGCGTGCGCCTCGTCGCGTCGCTGCTGGCTGGCGCGCTCGCACTCTGGCTGCTGCACGCCGGTGGACTGCCCTTGGTCCCGCCGACAGGGGCACTTCGGGCGGTGGCTCCGTGGTCGATCGTTGCCTACGCTGTTGGGTTTTCGCTCGTGCATTTTCTGCGAGCCGTGCGTTGGCACTGGCTGCTGAAGCCGATCGGCTCGGTTTCGCTGCGACGCTTGCTGAATGTGTCGTTCATCGGCTTCGCGGCGATCGTCGTGCTGCCGCTGCGATCCGGTGAGTTCGTGCGCCCAGTGTTAATCCGCAGGGATACGGATATCGGGGGCTGGGCCGCAACAGGTACGATCGCTGCAGAACGGGTCATCGATGGCATGCTCGTGAGCGTGTTGCTGCTACTCGGCTTACTTGCCGCCACGCCCTTGGACCCGCTTCCCGATCACATTGGCGAGCTTGCAATTCCGGCGCGGGTCATCCCGGGGTTGGCCTACAGCGCGTTGGCGCTCTTCGCAGGTGCGTTCGTCGCGATGGGCGCGTTTTACGCGAAGCGAGATCTCGCGACCCGCCTCGTGAGTTCCACGCTCGGTCGCATATCCCCGAAGCTCGCCGAGTGGTTGAGCGCGCGGCTCGAGCAGCTGGCCTCGGGCCTCGGGTTCCTGCCCAAGGCGTCGCTCGCTTGGCCGTTCGTTGGGCTCAGCGTGGCCTACTGGCTAGCCAATGCCGCCGCCACCCAGGCCCTGGGAGTTGGCTGCGGCCTTTCGGGCATGAGTTTTTCTATTGCCTGCGTCAGCATGGGCGTGCTTGCGTTAGGCATTCTGCTCCCAAACGCGCCCGGCTATTTCGGAGCTTTTCAAGTCGCCGTCTATGCGTCGCTTGCGATGTTCTTTCCCGCCAGTGTGATCGACTCGAAAGGTGCGGCCTTCGTGTTCGTGCAATACGTCGTGCAGACGGCGGTGACGCTGGGCGCGGCGCTCGTCGCTTGGTTGGTGGAGCGCAGCCGCGGCGGCTTCAATGCCAAAAACTTGCCCGTTGGCGAAACGACCGGCTAGGCCAGCGGGCTATGTCCAAGTCTCGCCTCTGGCTTCGCACTGGATGGTTGGTCGGATTCAGCGCGATTTGGCTGTGCTTGGCCGGTCCCGCCGAAGCGCGTGTCGAAGACGACTCGGCCTACTCCAAGGCCCAGACCTTCAGCGGCGCGTTGCGCTACCTCAGGGTGGATCTGGGTTACGAGGTGGTCGAGAAGGATCCCGACGCCGCGTACCTGCTCTTCAAGTACAAGCCGATGGGTTCGCGCGAGGAGACCAGCGGCTCGATCGAGATCGTGCAAGCTGACGGCAAGGTGAAGGTCTTCGTCCAGCTCCCCAAGATGCCCGAGTACCACGAGCGGATGCTCTCAACGGGCCTCATGAAGAAGCTGAAGACGGAATACGGGGAACCGCCCAAGCCAGCCAAGAAGCCCAAGCAGGACGACGACGATCGCGACGGTAAGTCACGCAAGAAGAAGCGTAAGGGCGACACCGACGAGCCAGCCGACTGAAACTCCGCGCAGGTGCTCTGACCGTTCACGGCGCTCGGGACGAAGCGGCGGATGCGTTCGCATGCAGCGGGTGTATAACGCTCCATCGCGATGGACGAGACCCCCGAACGCATCGGTCGCTATTCGATCGTGCGCCCTCTGGCGCACGGGGCGATGGGCCGAGTGTTGCTCGCGCACGACCCGGTGCTCGACCGTCCGGTCGCGATCAAGCTACTCCGAAACGATCTCGGACTCACCTCCGATCAGAGGGAGACGTTGCTCGAACGCATGCAACAGGAGGCCCGCGCTTCCGCACGGGTCAGCCACCCGAACATCGTGGCGTTGCACGACATGGGCGATTCCGACGAGGTGGGCCTGTTCCTCGTGTTCGAGCACGTGGAGGGGAAGAATCTCAAGGAACGGCTGCTGCAAGGGCCTCTGGGTCCCGAGTCCGCGGCGGAACTGGCAGAAGGGCTGGGGTCAGCGCTCGCGACCGCGCACGGCGCGGGAGTCCTGCATCGAGACATCAAACCGGAAAACATCATCCTTGCGAAGCACGGGCCAAAACTGGTGGATTTCGGCATCGCGCGACTCCCCGATTCTACGCTCACCCACGAAGGGGGCGTGCTCGGGACGCCTGCGTACGCCGCCCCCGAAGCCATCGCAAACGGCAAGTTCACCCCACTATCCGACCAGTTCTCGTTGGCTGCGACGATGTACGAAGCGATCAGTGGGCGCCGCGCGTTTCCTGGTGACGACGCTGTCGCCGTAGCGAGCCGGATCGGCACGGAGGAGCCACCAGCGATAGCCGCGGTGTGCGGGGTCGATCCCCATGTGGATACGGTGCTGGCCCGCGGCATGAGCAAAGTGCCACGCTCGCGCTTCGAATCGGCTGAAGACTTTGGGCATGCGTTGGCCGAAGCCCTGCGGATGTCTCCGCGCACGGCCATGCCGACCACCCCAGACCGTTACCACGCGGAATCAACCCAGAGTTCTGGCCGCGGCCTGCGCGTCGGCGTCGGCGCGGCTGCGGCAGGCGCGCTGATCGCGGTGTCCGCGTTTCACCTCAGCCGTCAGCTGGAAGAACCGCCTCAGAGCGCAACCGTGCCAGTCCCCGTCGCGGTGAGCGTCAGCCAGACGGACGACCCAGACCAGCCTATCGCTGTCTTGGCAGAGCGACCGCCGGACAAAAAGAAGCGCACCAGCAAGCGCAGAGATCGACAGCGCACCAGTGCCGACGCCGGCGCGAATCCAGATACACCGGAAAAAGCGGGAGACGCCGGATCCGAAGCGAATCCCAAACCAGCCGGGGACTCCCCCTGATCAGTTCGGCCAACGTCCCGAGTTTCTTATTCGTTCGGGCCCGCGCCGGGGAGAGACGTTGTTTCTTCAATCCGATCAGGCAGCCGTCCAAGGCCCTGGAGGGAGCGACACGGCACAACATGAAACACCTAGGTCGGACGCCGGCTGAGAGGTGAGCACGTGTGTTTTGCGCTATGGGAAAGGCCGCTGGCTGTCAGTATAACCGGCGAACCTTTCGGCGCGGACTTGGCTTGGTCGCGCCCTACAGCGGCGAGCGCCCGCTCGACGCACCCGGAGAACCACATGCGACTTTCCACACCGACCCTCTTCACCATCGCTTTCGGCATCCTTGCGGTCACCTTCGCTGGCTGCGCGGCAACCTCGGACAACAAACCGCTCCAGCAAGACTGCAGCGCGGTCACGACTTGCTATGACCAGTGCATCTGTGCGGGTGGGGAGAGCCAAGCCTGCCTGAACTCGTGTAGCGCCAACGGCGGAAGCGGAGCTAACGGCGGTGCGGGGGGCGTGGCCAACGGCGGCACCGGCAACACCGCGAATGGCGGAACGGGCAACACCGCGAATGGCGGAACGGGCAACACCGCGAATGGTGGAACGGGCAACACCGCGAATGGTGGAACGGGCAACACCGGAAACGGCGGCTCGGGTAACACCTCGAGTTGTGATGCGGCGGTGAGCTTCGGTGATCAGACCTGCGGCGACTGCGCCCTCGGAGCTTGCTGCTCGGAGCTCACGGTCTGCTTCGGCGACAGCAACACCACCACCGCGCCACCTTGCGCCCAGCTCGTTGACTGCATGCAGACGTACTGCGCCAGCGCCGCGGATGACGCCGCGTTCCAGGCGTGCGTCGAGCAGGAGTGCTCCACTCTGATCACGCAAGAAGCGATCGACGGCTACAACGGCCTCGCGTGCCTGACCAACAGCTGCCCGACCGAATGCGGCGGCTGATCACACAGTGCGGCGGCTGATCCCACAGTGCGGCGGCTGATCCCACAGTGCGGCGGCTGATTTCAGCCTAGCAACGCCACCACAGCGCGCCGCGACCTCCTTCGGAGCGTCGCGGCCACGTGCATTCAGGAGCCGAGTGTGCGAGTCCTGGAGCATGCGGGGCCTGCTCACGGCTGCTTGTTTGCTTGGAAGCGCGTGGCTCCTGAGGCCACCGTCGGTCGCGGAAGCTGCGAGCAACGTTCAGCTCCAGCTGAACGACAGCTCGACGCCCGTCGAGCGCGCCTACACGGGAGGCATCGTCACGCTGCGCGCCCCAACCTCCACGATGCTGCGCATCCCAGCGCTCAAGTACGAGATGGGGTCGACCGCAATGGATGTCGTCGAGGCGCTCTTACTCTGCAATCGCGAGCCGTACGGTGAGCTCTGCGACCAAGGCATGTTCGCCGACGAGTTACCTCAGCACTCCGTGAGTCTCGATAGTTACTGGCTAGACCGCACGGAAGTGACCGTCGCGGACTACGCCCGCTGCGTGCGCCTCGGTCGGTGCAATCGGGTGCGCGAAGGCGGCGCCGCGCGCTTCGAGCGCCCGAATTATCCACGCGGCCTGGTCAGCTTCGACGACGCGCGTGACTACTGTCACTTTCGCGGCGGGCGCCTGCCGAGTGAGGCGGAGTGGGAAGGTGCGGCACGCGGCAAGGCTCATCGCAAATTTCCCTGGGGCAATCTATACAACTCCAGGGCGGCCAACCATGGCCGCTTCGCCTGGAGCGAAACCGAGTCCAAGGACGGATACGCCGAGCTGGCCCCCGTTGGTTCCTACCCGTCCGGAGCGACACCGCAAGGCGTGCTGGACCTCGCAGGGAACGTGGCTGAGTGGGTGAACGACTACTACGGACCCTACCCTGAAACGCCACAGAAGAATCCGCATGGAACCGGAGCGGGGCCACGCATCGCGCGTGGTGGCCACTACCAAAGCGCAGCGCCATGGCTGCGAACCGGCTCCCGGTTGTCCGCGGATCCCGACATTCGCCGACCGTACATTGGGTTCCGCTGCGCAAAGAGCGCTCGCCGCGTGGCGCCGCAGCGCCTGGGACCGCGGGATGACGAGTGAGCGGCCCTCAAAACAGGCGAGCAAGCAGCGCTTGGTCTTGCCGATCGCAGCCCAGACTCGCTTCATCTTAGTCGCACCCCACTATCCGGAAAACGTAGGCGCCGCGGCGCGCGCGATGAAGGCGATGGGCCTCTCCCGCTTGGTGCTGGTGAGACCGGGGAGGCTCGGGCGCCCGGAGCACCCCATGGCGATCAAGATGGCGGTCAAGAGCCTGGACGTCTTGGAGAGCGCACCGATCCTCGAGTCCCTCGAAGAAGCGCTGCTTGGGGTCGACTTCAGCATGGCCACCAGCGCCAAAATCGGCAATCGCGGCGCGTTCACGTTGCGAACCGGCGCTGTCGAGCTGATTCGTCTGGCCTCTCGTGGCCTGCAGCTAGCGGTGATCTTCGGCAACGAGAAGTCCGGGCTGAGTGACGCCGAGAGCGCGCTTTGTGATGCCACGCTGCGCATCCCGATGGCGGCTCCACAACCTTCGATCAACCTGGCTCAGGCCTGTCAGCTGGTGTCCTACGAGCTGTTCGCGACCGCGCTGGAGGCCTAGGCGTCGCACTTTCCGGCGCCCTCGCCCTACGAGACGGCTAGACTGTCGCGACCGATGCCGATTGATTTGCGCTCAGATACCGTGACCCAGCCGAGCGCCGCGATGCGGGACGCGATCGCCAAGGCCCCGCTGGGCGATGACGTCTACGCTGAGGACCCCAGCGTCAACGAGCTCCAGGACGACGTGGCGAAGCTGCTTGGCAAGCAGGCTGCGCTGTTCGTCCCCTCGGGCACCATGAGCAACCAGCTGGCGCTCATGGCTCAAACCGAGCGCGGCGATGAGGTGGTGATCGGAGAGCGCGCACACTGCGCCTGGTTTGAGTCAGGCGCGGCAGCGGCCTTGTCTGGCGTTCAGTTCGCGACAGCGGGCAACGGTGGCCTGTTCACGGTCGATGAGTTCAAGGCAGCCGTCAAACCCAGCAGTTATTACCTCCCGCGCACCTCGCTCGTGGCGGTTGAAAATACTCACAACGCGTCGGGAGGCAGGGTCTTCCCGTTGAATGACGTGGTCGCCATTGCCGAGGCCGCACACTCGATGGGCCTGAAGTTACACCTCGACGGCGCGCGCCTTTGGAACGCCGCTGCAACCACGGGGGTCAGTGTCGCCGAGCTTGCGGGACCGGCCGACAGCATCAGCGTGTGCTTCTCCAAGGGCCTCGGCGCGCCCGTTGGCTCAGCCCTGGTTGGCTCCCGCGCGCTGATCGAACGCGCTCGGCGGATGCGCAAGATGCTCGGCGGCGGCATGCGCCAAGCGGGCATCCTGGCAGCGGGTGCGCTGTATGCACTGCGCAACAACCAAAGCCGGCTCGTAGACGACCATCGCCACGCGCGTTTCTTTGCGGAAAATATCTCGGGCTGCAGGGGCGTGAGGCTCGACCTCGACAGCGTGCAGACCAACATCGTCCTTTTCGAGGTACCCGGCAGCGCGGAGGAGTTGTGCGCACTCGCAAAGGAAAGCGGCGTGTTGCTCTCTGCGATGGGTCCGCGCAGCGTGCGCGCCGTAACCCATTTGGATGTGAGCTTCGACGAGGTGCGTGAGGCGGCCAGCTCCGTGGCCAGGCTTCTGGAGGGGGGCCGGGGGTGAGGGAGAACGCGTACGCGCACCGCGCGGCAACGTTGGTGGCGCTGCTCGCACTCGGTGTATCGCCCACGCTCGCTGCCTGCGCGCCGTCATTCAGCGATGCCTTCGAGCGCGAGCGCGCTGCGGCCATCCGCACTTACGGCGCCGGACGCTACGTCGAAGCAGCCCAGCACTGGGAACAAGTTGCCAAGGAGGCGCCAAGCAAGAGCCAGCGCTACGAAGCGCTGTATCGCGCGGCGGTTTCGTACAAGCGTGGCAAGCGCGCCAGCGAGGCCAGGGCCCTCTACGAGCGTATCCTCAAGGAAGCACCTGACACCAGCCGTGCGCCGCGCGCCGCCTACGATCTAGCGGACCTCGATATCGAGGGAGGCAAGGACAGCGCCGGGTTCAAAGCCATGGAGCAAGTGCTCGAGCGCTACCCGGACGCCAGCACGGGACCCTCCGCGCTGAGTCGCTACCTCGTGTGGCTCGAAGATCAGCAGGGCGACGCCGCGGCAAAAGCGTGGCTCGAGTCACGCATCCCGCGCCAGGAGTCGACCGAGCTCGGCCAGTACCTTCACTACGCCTACGCCAAGCTGCTCGCGAACACGGGAGACAAGCCGGGCGCGCTCAAGCGCTACCTCCTTGTCGCTGACAAATACCCCTACCCCAAGGGCGCGCTGTGGGACGACTCCCTGTTCCACGCGGCAGAACTCGAAGAAGAGCTCGGCAACCCCCAGGGCGCCGTCAAGCACCTCAAGCGCATGCTGAAGGAGCGCGAGCCTTCGAGCCTGTCGGGCAGCTATGAGCGGCCGCGGTACAGCGAGAGTCAGTACAAGCTCGCACTGCTGTACCGCGATGACCTCCACCAGCCGGAAGCCGCCATTCGCGAGTTCGAGCGCTTACGTAAGGACTTCCCTACGAGCATCTTGAGGGACGATGCCGCGTGGCAAGAAGCCAAGCTGCGCCTCGAGCGCAACGACACGAGCGGAGCATGCAGTGCGATGCGCTGGCTGCGCGACGAGATCCCGGATAGCCGGTACGCCGCTTGCGGTCAGCTACTCTGCAGCGAACTCAAGCCGCTCAAGCGCGAGTGCCGCGCCTACATTCAGCGGGAGGTGAGCCCCGAAGCGGAAGAGTCTGACGCATCCGCTGAAGCTCCCTGACGGCTGAACCACGCCTCCGAGCTGGGAACGCAAGAAGGGGAGCCACCTTTCGGCGCTCCCCTCACCCCCAAACCAGCGATCGGACGCGTGGACTGACGCGGAGCTTCAGAGCTCGTCGTCCTCTTCTTCGAAGTACTCGTCGTCTTCTTCCGGCTCGTCGTCGTCCTCTTCCTCTTCTTCGTCCTCTTCGTCGTCGTCCTCATCCTCGTCTTGACGAGGCTCGGTCTTCAGATCGATGCCGACTTCACCCAGCTGGGTCTCCAGGAGCTCGAACAACTCGTCGGTGTCGTCGCCGCTCCACTCGTCGAGGATGTCAGTGAGAAACTCATAGAAGTCCCCGCTGTCCAGCCGACGTTCGATTTCCTCGACCTGCTCTTCGGTAAAGCTTTCGAGGATGTCTTCACGCAGCGATTCCGTGTCGCCTTCTTCGATAGCCTCCTGAGAGGACAGTCGAATCTGCCGAACCGCACGCCGATCGAGGTAGATGTCCATGGATAGAGCTTCCTGAGTCCTTTCGTCGGGCTTTAGACGATGCTTCGATGGCCCGTCAAGGGATCGTGAACACGCCCCGTTCAACTTGGGGTTGAGGTAGAAGATGGGGGTGGGCTGGACGTTTCGAACTCTGCTCGGCGTGATGGCGCTCAGCTCGCTCGCCAACGCGCAGACTGGGGCTGCCGAAGTGAGCCTGCGGGACATCCCAAAGCCGCGAGGAGCGCCGCCGATTTCAGCGCACTACCTCCAGTACGGCGTGGGGCTCGTGACCGAGTCGGCGGCCGACGCCGGAGACGTGTGTCCTTCGGGTGCATCGGCGCCGTGCATTCTGGGTTCGGGAGGCGGACTCGCGATTCGCGTTGGCTACCGCTCGCGCGGCCCTTGGTACGTCGGCGGCGCGTATGAGTTCTCCCGGCAGGATCCGTCGAATTTGATGCGGCTCGCCATCCTCCAACAGCTCCGCGCAGAAACACGCTTCTATACGAGCACCGAGGCCCGACTGAGTCCGTACTTCGCGGGCGGGTTGGGCATGGCGCTCTACGGCAACGAGTTCGGCAGCGACACCGGGGGAGTGTCGACGTTTCTTGGTGGCGGGCTGGAACTCCAGCTCAGTCGCACCACGGTGATAGGCGGGAGTCTGGTGTACCGGCCGCTGTTGCTTCGGGGCTGGACGGACTCCGCGGGTCAGCGCCGGTCGGACCGCTTCCTCGGTTTCGGATTGGCCCACCTCGTGGCCCTCGAAATCACCCTCGAGGTTCGGAGTCCGCTGAGTCGCTGGTAGTCGCCTTTCGCAAACAGATCCTTGACTCGGCTAGCAGGTAGTTGTCCTCTTGCCGGCTGTGAGGTGTGATCGCTGTGGGCGGGAAAACCCGGACCATGTGACATTCTGCATGGACTGCGGGAACCGCCTGAAGCCGGCGCAACGTGTGGTTGAGCCCACGCCTCCCCGCGGCGTGCAGTCCCCGTTGGGCGGCACCGCGTTCATGGATCAATCGCCGCTGGCTGCACAGCCAGCGGCGGCTCCAGCGCTTGCGCCGCAGGCGCCAGCACCTCAACCCGCAGCACCGGAGCGCCCACCCAGTGTGCGGCCACGGCCTGCGGCTCCCGATTTCGAGTTCGCGCCGAAACCCCCTGCGGGTGAAGGCAACACGTGCTCGCGCTGTGGCACGTTGAATCCGGAGGTCAATCGCTTCTGTCTGTCGTGCGGCGCGCAGCTCCATCACTCGAAGCCCGCGCTCGCTAGCCCCGTCGTGGACTTCGCGGCGCCCCCTGCGCCTACGCCTCATAATGTCACCTGCGGGCGGTGCAAGGGCAGCAATCAACCCAGCATGCGCTTCTGCCAGTATTGCGGCGCATCGCTCGCGGGCAACGACGCGACACGACCGGACTCTCCCGAGGCGCGGCAAGCAGCGGCCGAAGCGTTCGACCAAATGCGGCAGCCCGCGCCCCCACCCATGCCAGCGCCCGTTCCCCAGCCGGCGCCTGCGTATGGGTCGCCGCAGCCGGTGGCCACCGCTCCGCACCCGCAACCCATCGCGGGTCATCCGCTGATGCCCGCCCCATTGCCGGCCCCACAGCCCGTGCCGTCACCTCAACCCATCCCCGTGCCTCAACCGCAGGCGTCGATCGAGCCTCAGCCCGTGGCTGCGCACGCGTCGGCTGCTTCCGTCTCGCCCTCGACTGGAGTGGCTCGGGGCAAGCTCGTCGTGATCGCTCAAGACGGTAGTCCTGGCCGCGAATACCCGATTTTCGACGACCAGGTAGACATCGGCCGCCAAGAAGGGGCGATCGTCCTGCCCAACGACCCTTACGTTTCCCCGCGCCACGCTCGGGTGATGCACCGCGACGGTCACTTCTTTATCCGCGACCTTGGCTCCGTGAACGGCGTGTACGTTCGCCTCACCAAGAGCGAAAGCCTGAGGAATGCTGACTTGCTTCTGGTTGGCTTGGAGGTGTTAAGGTTCGAAATCGTGAGCGAAGCGGAGAAAGGCCTGGGACAAGCCGCGGAACGAGGAACCCAAATCTTCGGCTCCCCTGCCGCGCCGCGCTTTGCGCGCCTCTGCCAGAAGACGGTTGAAGGCGTCACTCGCGACGTCTACCACCTGACTCGCGAGCAAACTGTCATCGGGCGAGAGTCAGGTGATATCGTGTTCACGGGCGATCCGTTCATGAGCCGACGACACGCTGGAATCACTCGAGAGCCTTCGGGGCGGGACTTCAGCCTGCGCGATTTGGGTTCGTCCAACGGGACGTACCTCGCGATCCGCGGTGAGCAACAGCTGGCAGACGGCGATCACGTACGCATCGGTCAGCACCTCTTTCGTCTGGAAATTCTTTCGGGTTCGCGCCAAGACCGGCGTGAGTTTTGATCGGGCCACCAAGGGATATGAGCCAAAACGGGGACGCGGCGGGCGACATCCGCATTCATCTATTCGGCCGCACCGATGTCGGTCAGATCCGTGAGCACATCGAGGATAACTTCCTCGTTGCGGACCTGACACGCCGCAGCCGTAGCCTGATGGAAGCGGACCGTCAGCTAACGGTTGGCTCGCGGGGCACCGTCCTGGGGGGGTGTGAGGGCAGGGGCGGG
>JBFXBK010000280.1:0-12029 GCA_050183255.1 Polyangiaceae bacterium
GAACTGCAGCGCTGCTACGCACGTACGCCGGAACAAGCGAATCTGCTGTTTAAGATGGAGCGCTCCTTCGAGGTTTGTGTCGCGCTGACTCAGCAAACTGCCGGAGTCATCGAAGCGCAGCGGGAGAATCCACGCCTCGCATTGGAGCAGCCGAACTACGACCGCGTTACCGAGCAGCTGAGGGGCGATGTGGCGCTGAGAGAAGTGCTGCGCGCGCTTCCTGATAATATCCCTGTGGAAAATGTTCCGGCTTGTATTGCGGGGCGGGAGCCCCGATCAGTCAAGACCCGTCTTGACGCAGCGATGTTGGGCGCAGACGCGCGCATCGACATGACGAAGTACACGAAGCGCTATATTGCGGACCGCTACTACACGAAGAGCAGGCGCTGTAAGGAGTGCAAGTTCGACGCGAGCTGTCGTGGAGTGCACATCAACTTCGTGCGCGCCCACGGGTACAAAGAACTCGAGCCAGTCTCCGGTTGAGGGGGCAGCGTTTCGTTGCCTTCGGGCTGACGGCATCTCGGCGCTGGCGGTGCGGATTGGCGTGCTGCCTCAGCGCTTGCGAGCACGCTCCAGGAATTGCTTCAGCGCCGTCTTGTTTCCCGAGTCGGGACGGTTCACGTAACGATAGGGCCGCGGGGCCTGTCGCTCGTAGAGGCAGGCGATCTGCCTCTCGAGGTTGTCAATCGAGGCGTCGTCCTTTTCTCTCGCGACCCTCGTGAGGCTCTTGGACAAGGGTTCGCACACCGGCGCTTCAGGTAGTTCGATCTTCGCTTCCGGGCAGCAGTCGAGCTGGATTGTAGCGAGCGCTGCGAGCTCGTACCACGACAGCAGGGACCATTCGCGCATCCCGGCGCTGATCTGACCCTGTCCTCCGACGACGATTCTGCGGTGTAGCTCTCTTGTCAGGCGCCTGGGATCACGGTCGGTGCAAAGTGTCGCGAGGTTCGGCTCTCCGGCTGCAAACGTTCCCTCGGGGAAATGAGCTGCGGCGCAGCTCACGACATCTGCTGGCGAGTCGGTAGTGGATGCCAAGTCGGTCGCTGTTGCGATGGGGGCCGACGCTGGAGTCGGTAGGCTCGCAGATTTGGGCGGCTCTGGCGGCTGCGCTTCGGTCGCCGTGACCGTTCCCACCGGGGAGGTCACTGGCGCAGCTTTGCTGCGCATGAGCAGGAGAGCGATGGTCCCCGCCGCAACCAGCGCGGCAAGCAACCGCATCAGCAGCGCGGGAGCCGTCCTACTCGCAGGCTTCGCGGCGCGCATGATCTGGGTCGCGATGTCCGCTTGAGAGATCTGCCCTGAAGGGGGGAGCGTGTCCATCCGCCGGCGAAACTGCTCCGCCTGTTCGTTGATCACGATGGTGGGGGGATGCAGGTCGGGCTCTGGCTGAGGCGGACGACCAGACTCGGGAAGCTCACCCGCATTGGTTGCGCCTGGAGCGGGGGGCATCAAGCGCAGCTCATGCAGGTCGTCCGCCGTGAAGCGTCCGGTTTCTTCTTCGGCGTCGGACTGGGTGTAACCCGAGCGAATGCTGGGGACCGGCGACTTCTCCTCGGCGTCTTCAAACGAATATGGGGCACGCGCACTCGGGATGTCGGGAGACGTCTCCTCGCCAGGCGCGGACTCGAACCGCGGATGCTCCGCACTCCGTGACGCGTCCTTCAGCGCCTTCTCGCCTGCGGCGAGCGCCGCGTGCGCCTCTGCGAGTTGTCTGATGTCCGACGGCAGAGCGGGGGCGGTGTGATCATCCCAGGCTTCGGGTGGCGCGTTGACTGGCGCGTTGCCCATCGGAGCCATTGGAGTTGCTGCTGGCGGCGCCGTTGCTGGCGCAGCCACCGCTGGCATCTCCGAGCTGGGGCGCGCCGCCTGGGCGAGCCTTTGAATGTCAGTGGGAAGCGCGGGCGCGGTGGCTTCGTCGGTGAAGGAGATGGGCGCGTAGCGTTCCAACGGTGCGCGCACTGGCTCCATGCGGGGTGGCGCGGCTGGTTCGCTTGCCCGAGCGTGAGGTGCCGCGGAGGGCCTGCGAGGTGCTGGAGAGGTAGCCCGAGGGGCAGTGGACGGAGCGCGCGCAGTGGTGGAGGGCGGGCGAGCCGCAGCCTGTGTTCCGGGAGGAAACGCTGGGTCGGCGGAAACAGGTGGCGGCGGTCGCGTGGAGACGCGCGGCTCGTGCACATCAGCGCCGCGTCGAATCCACTCGACAAGTGCCAGCTCGAGTTCGGCCGCGGTTTGCCCAGAGCCATCTAACTGGAAGCCAGTGCGGATGATGGCGTCGAGGTTCGCATCCTCAACACCCCGCGAACCCAGTGGGGCGAAGTCTGCATTCAGGATCGATTGGGCTAGCGCGTCGCGGCTGCCTCCGCGGAATGGTTGAGCGCGTGCAACCGCCAGGTAGAGCAGGCAAGTGAGAGCCCAAACGTCGTCCTCCGGGCTTGGCCCTCCGCCCTGCACTCGCGGTGGAGAACAAAAGGCTCCGCTGGGCGGTGCCATCAGATGAGTGAACACTGGCACCACGCCGTCGCGGACGACCACCACGCTGCGCGGACTGATGGCGCCGAGCACTGCTAGCCGCCCATGGATTTCCTTGAGCGTTCGGGCGAGACGCATGATCCAGTTCACCGCGCGCGGAACCGGAATCGACGCGGTCTCGACCCGTTGGTGCAGTGTGCGTCCCGAGATGTGCTCAGCAACGACGAGCGCTTGGGTGGAGAGATCGACGCCCCGTGGCAGCTGGCGTGGATCAGCGTCGTCCAGCACGTGATGCACACGCGCCAGGTGGGGGTTGTCGTATCCGACCAGTGGAACGAGGGTCCGCGCGCGCGGGATTGGCAGACTGCCAATCACGACTCGCTGCCCCGTCTCCTCATCGCGCGCAATCCAGCAAACGCTCTTGCCGGCAGATGCGAGCGATTGCTGGAAGCGGTAACGCCCCAAGAGAGGAGACGGATCGTTCATGCGAGGGGCAAACCCATAGCGCGAGGAGCAGGTTAGGGGCAGCGCTGGCAGCACGTTGTTACCCGTTTTCCACGAAGGATCAGGCAATCATTGCTGGTTTGAGCGGCGAATGAAGTGGCTAGGACGGGCGCGTGAGGTGTCTGGGTACTGGGAGTGAGGTTTGCAGTACGGAGAGTTTGCTAAAACCAAACACCATCTGTCGCGGGTTGTAAACGTCCCGATAACGCTCGCCGCAGGGTTTTGCCCGTTGCCGCCCTCGCGCGCAGGCGTTCCAGCGTTTCGTCCGGAACCAGGCGTTTTTCGGTCTCGTCAGGGCTACAAGGCGACAATTATGCGCATGCACGATGCAGCAGGTCCTGCCTTCTGACGCTTGCTTGAGCGTGGTGTCTCGGCGCGCCAAACTGAAGACTGCAGGCTCTGCCCCGACGCCTACCGCATCCACCTTGCACGGGAGCCTGCCGGCGGCTACACGGAGGCCGCGTCTGGTTCACCACCTCTCCCGCTGCTCCGTGCAGCACACCGCAGCTGAACGAGAGTTTAGCTACGGAAGCAGGCGAGCTAGGCCACTTACAACGTTCGATGACGCCATCGGCGTCAGATTGCGGATCGCCGTGAAGACAGGCTTCCACACGCCGCCCTCACGCACTGTATCCGCTCGGAGGAAGTCACATGGAGCATCTTGGCCCGGTCCGTAGCGAGTACGGCCTCGAGAACCACGGCATCGTCAACGCAAAGCGTGTGTACTGGAACCTCTCTCGGAGCGTCTTGCTCGAAGAGGCGGTTCGTCGTGGTGAAGGTCACGTCAGCGCAGCGGGCGCCATCGTGGTCAACACCGGCAAGTACACGGGACGCTCGCCCAACGACAAGTTCATCGTCCGCGAGTCGTTCAGCGGCGAGAAGATCGACTGGGGCAAGGTCAACCGCGAGTTCGAGGCGACCAAGTTCGATCTGCTCCATGCCCGTCTCTCCGCGTACATGCAGGGCAAAGAACTCTACGTTCAAGACTGCCGCGGCGGCGCTGCCAAGGACCACGCTCTCGACCTCCGCGTGGTGAGCACGAGCGCCGTGCACTCGCTCTTCGCGCGCACGATGTTCCTGCGCCCCACCAAGGAAGAGCGCGCGAGGCACCTGCCGCAGTTCACCGTGCTGCATGCCCCCGAGTTCAAGGCGGATCCCACAATCGACGGCACCAACAGCGAAGCCTTCGTGATCGTCAACTACGAGAAGAAGCTCTGCCTCATCGGCGGCACTGCCTACGCTGGCGAGATCAAGAAGAGCGTCTTCAGCGTGCTCAACTACCTCTTGCCTCTCAAGGGCGTGTTTCCGATGCACGCTTCCGTCAACGTCGGACCGAACGGCGACTCGGCTGTCTTCTTCGGTCTCAGCGGCACCGGCAAGACCACGCTCT
This sequence comes from Polyangiaceae bacterium, assembly GCA_050183255.1. Classification (GTDB taxonomy): domain Bacteria; phylum Myxococcota_A; class Polyangia; order Polyangiales; family Polyangiaceae; genus JAHBVY01. The sequence continues at coordinate 4,361 of JBFXBK010000280.1, forward strand.
CGGCGGATCCCGCGCGTGAGTTGATCGGTGACGACGAGCACGGCTGGGCTGATGACTGCGTCTTCAACTTCGAAGGCGGCTGCTACGCCAAGGCGATCCGCCTCTCTCAAGAGGCCGAGCCTGACATCTGGGAAGCGGTCCACTCCTACGCGACGATCCTCGAGAACGTCGTGATGGACGAGTGGACGCGGGAACTCGATCTCGACTCGGCCGACCTCACCGAGAACACCCGCGCGGCGTACATGCTCGGTCGCATCCGCAACGCCTCTCAGAGCGGCGTCGCTGGCGGTCATCCGAAGAACGTGATCATGCTCACCGCCGATGCGTACGGCGTGTTGCCGCCCATCGCGCGCCTCACCCCGGCCCAGGCGATGTACCACTTCATCTCGGGCTACACCGCGAAGGTCGCGGGCACCGAGCGCGGCGTCACGGAGCCCCAGGCGACGTTCAGCGCGTGCTTTGGTGGGCCCTTCCTCCCGATGCACCCCACGGTCTACGCCAAGATGCTCGGCGAGAAGCTCGAGAAGAGCGGCGCAGCGGTGTGGCTCGTCAACACCGGCTGGACCGGCGGTCCTTACGGCACCGGCAAGCGCATGAGCATCGCGCACACCCGCGCGATGGTGAGCGCCGCGCTCGAAGGCAAGCTGAAGGACGTGAAGACCACGCCGGATCCGGTGTTCGGCGTTGGCATCCCCGAGGCCGTCCCCGGCGTGCCCGCTGAAGTGCTTCAGCCCCGCAACACGTGGGCTGACAAGGCCGCGTACGACGCGAAGGCCAAGCACCTTGCGGGTCTCTTCCAAGAGAACTTCAAGAAGTTCGCTGACCAAGCGACGGACGACGTCAAGGCAGCGGGCCCGAAGGCCTGAGCTAGAACGTATCCGCAAAGAAACGGCGCCGCGAGGCGCCGTTTCTGCTTTGTCAGCGCGCCAGCTAGAACGCCGCCGCGACCGTCAGCGCCAGCAGCTGCGAGTAGTCGAGCTTGGGCAAGCCCCCCAGGGTCACTCGCTGGCCGTCTTGAGTCACTCCGCGGTTGTCTTGATAGATGTCGCCGGTCACCTTGCTGTGCAGGGAGAAGGTGTACAACAACCCTAGCGTCAGCCAGCCGTCGAGCAAGTCGTAGCTCGCTCCGATTCCGAGCGGATACTCGATGAACACGCCAGCTTGGCTCGCTCCGAGGTGGAAGCCATCGTCCGCATTGACGTGGTCGACTCTGAGCTTGCCCCAACCCACGCCTAGCACAGCGAAAGCACGCAGGTCGCCTGAGCGCCACGTGGGCTCCAGCGTGAAGCGCAAGGAGAAGCTCGACACGTCGTCGTAGCTGCCCGTTTCCACGCCGTCCACCAGCGGCTTGCCATCGACTTCGTGGGTTGCGTTGACGTAGCTGAGCCGTGCCGCGAGGAAACTCGCGAGGTTCGTCCGCAGATAGCCTCCCCAAGCGACCGCCGGTGAGTAGCTCAGCCGGTCGCTGTCGCCGCTGCGCAGGCTCAGGCCGATCAGCGGTCCGATTTCCAGGGTCTTGACCGACTCGAGGGGCGGTGACTCCGGGACGCTTCCCGGCGCCTGATCGCCAGCGTGGGGTTCCGCGGGCTCCTTGCCGCTGCCAACGATCTTCAGATCCTGGTCCAGCTCCTCGACGCTCGTCTTCTTCTTCGCTTGAGGGAAGTCATCTTCGTCTTCATCCTCGTCTTCGTCGTCCTCGGTTGCGTCTTTGGCATCCGCCTTGGGCGCCTCGCCCTCGGAGTCCTCGTCGTCCTCGGTATCAGCGCCAGAGGCCGCTTTCTCCGCTTCTTTCGGGGGTGAGGGCGCGCTGGCGTCCGCAGGAGACGTTGGCTTGGTGGCGGGCTGCGCCGTGGCGGGGAGCGCCTCACCCAAAACAAATCCGAGCACCGAACAGACGACGACGGCACGCCTCAAGCGACGTTGCGCGCCACGTCCATTGTCGCGCGGAAACACAAAGGTGTCGCGCGCTGGGGCGCCACTGGAGTCAGCGACCTGAGTCACGCGCGCAGCGTTGCTCCGACGGCCTTCTCAGCCTGTTGAACGGCGCGCGCGTGCGCCTTGTCGACTTCCTTGTCGGTCAGCGTGCGTGCGTTGTCTGGGTCGAGCGCCGCCTTCGGATCGCGATACACGACGCGGAACGCCAGCGAACGGTGCCCAGCTGGCAGGTCGCCTCCAACGAAGCTGTCGAACAGCTCCACGGACTCACACAGCTCCCCGGCGGCGTCACTGATCAGGCTCTTCAACTGACCCGCTTGCACGGTTGGCCCAACGACCAGCGCGACGTCGCGAGTAACCGCGGGCAGCCGTGGAATGGGCCTGAACTTGGGGCGCTGGGTGCCGAGCGCCTCGAGGGCGACGATGTCTAGCTCGATGACCTGGGCGTCCCCGTCGAGGTCCAGCGCGTCCACCACGTCAGGATGCAGCGGTCCGAGGCGGCCCACCTTGTGTCCATCCACGGAGACGTAGCCGGCTCCGCGCGGATGCAGGTGCTGGGTGTCTGTCTGGCCTGCGGCAGCCTGAACTTCCACCGAGCGACCGAGCAGCCGCTCCACCAGCTCCACCGCGGCACCCTTGGCGTCGAACACGTCGTGCCGCTGGGGCTTGCCCGTGAGATACTGCGGGCGCGGGCCGGCGAGCACCGCGGCAAAGCTGCTGCGCTCCTCGGGCAGCTGGCCCTGGTCCTCCGCGTTGAGCGGACGAATGCGCTGACGGGTGTCGTCCTGAGCAGCCGTGACGGGTGAGAGGAAGATGGGACCGACGCTGAAGAGCCTGAGGCTCTGCTCGCCACGGCGCCGAGCGCGTCGCAGGGCTTCGAGCAGCCCAGGCAGCAGGCTGGTGCGTAGCACGCTGCGTTCCTCGGTGAGCGGGTTCAACAGGCGCACGGCTGGCTTGGCTGCGTGCACGGCGTCCAGCTCGCGCTCGGAGACGAACGCATAAGTCACCGCTTCACTCAAGCCAATGCCCGCCGCGAGCGTGGAGAGCCTACCTTCCAGCCCGGGATCGCGAGGCTTTTGCGGGGCGATGGCGGGCAGTTCCGTGGGGATTTTATCGAGGCCAATCACGCGCGCGACTTCTTCGATCAAGTCGACTTCGCGGCCAATGTCTGGGCGGTGGGCTGCACCGCGGACTTTGGCTCGAATCGTGTCGGACTCCAGCACTTCCAGGCCCAAGCGACGCAAGGTTTCGAGGGAGTGCTTGAAGTCGAGCTCGACGCCGAGCAGAGCCGTCTGGCGGGCGTGTCTGAGCGAAATCTCCGGGAGCTTGGGCAGCTCGCCTGTGGCGTGGATGGCACCAGGAACGGCGCTGCCGCCTGCAAGCTCACACAAGAGCGACGTGGCGCGGTCCAGCACCAGCGAAATCTGGCTGTAGTCGACGCCGCGTTCGAAGCGATAGCTCGACTCGGTGGAGAGTCCCTGACGGCGACTCGTGCGGCGCACGCCGCTTGGCACGAAGTACGCGCACTCGAGCAGCACGTCTTGGGTATCCGTGCGGATTTCGGTGTTCTCGCCGCCCATCACGCCGGCCAACGCGACTGGGCCTTCCGCGTCGCAAATCACGAGGTCATCGGCGGCTAGCTTGCGCTCGACGCCGTCGAGGGTCTTGAACGGCTCTTGGTCTGCGGCGCGTCGGATCACCACTTGCTTGCCACGCAGGAGCGCCATGTCGAACGCGTGCATGGGCTGTCCGAACTCCATCAAGAGCAGGTTCGTGATGTCCACGACGTTCGAGATGGGGCGGATCCCTAGGCTCTGCAGCCGCCACTGTAGCCAGAGGGGGCTGGGTGCGATCTTCACCCCCAACACGGCGCGGGCGCCGTAGTGCGGGCAACGCGCGGTGTCTTGGTTGTCGATACGGACTAGCGCGCTCAAGTCTTGATTCGCGGTGCGTTCTGGCTTCGCAGCAGGTGGTAGCTGCCACTCGAGGTCATAGAGCGCCGCGACTTCGCGCGCGACACCGACGTGTCCCAATGCATCGGGTCGGTTCGGGGTGATTGATACCTCGAGGATCCAGTCTTGACACTCAGGCAGCGCCTCAGGCAGCGGGGTCCCCGGCTTCAAGCCGGCTGGCAGGATCAGGATGCCCTCGGACTCCTCCGCGAGGCCGAGCTCCTTCTCGCTGCACAGCATGCCCTCGCTCACCACGCCCCCGATCGGGCGAGGCTCGAGAGTCAGGTTCACGGCTGGCAGGTGAGTGCCGATCCCAGCGAGCACCACCAACCCGCCCGGATCCGGGACATTGCTCGCGCCACAGACGACGGTCTGCTCTTTGTCTCCGAGGGACACGGTGACCAGGCGCAGCTTGTCCCGCGAAGGGTGCGGTTCGATGCGGCGCACCTCGGCGACACGCACCGCTTGCAGGCCTTCGCCGATGCGCTCGATGCCGTCCAGCTCGAGGCCAGATGCCGTCAATCGTTCGCCCAGCTCCACGGCCGAGGCCTGGAGACCGGGAACCAGCTGCTGAAGCCAGCGTAGGGAGATCCGCATGAGGCCGGCCATTTAGCATGGCTGTTTGGCCATGGGAGGAATCAGGCCTCGACGATCGAGACCGTGCGGCGCGCTCACTAATTCCACGCTTTCACGCGCACTTGCAGTCTCGCCAGAATGGCAGGCTCAACAGCGCCCCGCGGGAATACCTGAGAAAGTCGTAGGTTTTGGCGGCTGGCGGGAGTACGCGCACCTCGCATACCGCCAAGTTGACAGCAGTGAAGCCACCGCTAGGATGCCGCCGCCTCGATGCCGGCCCCGGGCCAGCCCAGGGGTTCTGTCGTCGCCGCGAGTTCGCGGCGTCCCAGCGGCCAAAGATTCAAGGCGCGCGCCACGCGCCCAACAAACAACACCCGAGTCGAGTCAGGCATAGGCCGCTCAATTGGGCACAGGAGGTCGGATGGCAACCGACGTGATGATCGAAGCCAACTCGCTAGGTAAGCGATTCGGCTCAGTCAAAGCTCTAGACAAGATTAGCTTCGAAGTTCGCAAGGGCGAAGTGGTTGGCTTTTTGGGCCCGAACGGTGCCGGCAAGTCCACCACGATGCGCATCCTGACCTGCTTCATCGCGCCCAGCAGTGGGTCCGCGAAGGTGCACGGTATCGACGTGTTCGAGGACCCGCTCGCGGTACGCGAGAAGATCGGGTACCTGCCGCAGCGCGCACCGCTCTACACGGATATGACCGTGTGGGAGTACCTCGAGTTTACCTCGCGGATCCGCGGCATCGATGCGGGCAGCTTCACCAACCGCCTGAAGAAGGTGGTCGAGGTGTGCGGTCTCGCCCAGGTGCTCGGCAAGGACATCGGGACGCTGTCCCACGGCTATCGTCAGCGCGTCGGCCTTGGCCAGGCGCTGATTCACGATCCGCCGATCCTCATCCTCGACGAGCCCACGGCTGACCTCGACCCCAACGAGAAGGCCGAGCTCCTTAAATACATCAAGCGCATCGGTAAGGACCGCACGATTCTTCTCAGCACTCACAACCTGAGTGAGGTCGAAGAGGCGTGTGCGCGCGCCATCATCGTCAGCAAGGGCCGCGTCGTCGCTGACGGCGTGCTCGACGACATTCGCGCGCGTCAGGGTCGCCTGCGTTACACCATCACCATCGACGAGAAGAACGCGGTCAAGGGCAGCGCGCCCAAGGCCGCAGAAGTTGCCGCCGCCTTCCAGGCGCTCAAGGACGCCAAGAGCGTGCGTGAGCTGCCCACAGACGAGAACGCTCACAAGTTCGAGGTCGTGAGCGCCGAGACGGTGGACCTGCGCGGAGAGCTATTCCGCGTGGCATTCGACAAGGGTTGGATGCTGCTCGAGCTGCGTCGCGACGCTCAGAGTTTGGACGCGGTCTTCCGCGACCTGACCAAGGGCGACGAGGCGAAGGATCGCGGTCGCAAGGTGGACGACGCCGTAGACGAAGAGTTCGGCTACGACGACGAAGACGACGCTGACGAAGACATGGACGACGAGGATGAAGAGGACACCGAGTCCACCTCCGACGAGTCTGACGATGAAGAAGATGAAGAGTCCGATGACGACGACGACGATGAGTCGGACGACGACGAGGACGATGAGGAGGACAAGAAGTAATGTCGCCCTTGGTCACCATTGCGAGGCGTGAGTTCCGATCCTACTGGGACTCCCCGCTCGCTTACGTTGTGATCTGCCTCGGCTTCCTGGCTCTTGGCGTGGTGTTCTTCACCAACGTCATGGACCAGAGCTTCTGGCAGGTCGATCGCGCAACCCTGCAGAGTATGTTCGAGTTCACCCCACTCGGACTCATCTTCCTGGTGCCTGTCATTACCATGCGGTTAATGGCTGAGGAGCGTCGCTCCGGCACCCTCGAGATGCTCATCACCCTGCCCGTCAAGGACAGCGACGTCGTGATGGGGAAGTACCTCGGCGCGCTAGGCCTGGTGCTCGTGCTGGTGGTTGCCACGCTCATCTACCCCATCGCCATGTTCAAGTGGCCGTGGGATCTCGGTTCCATTGACATGAACCCGGTGTGGAGTGCGTACCTCGGCTTGGTGCTGTACAGCGCGGCGACGGTCTCGATTGGCCTGCTCGTCAGCTCGCTCACGGAGTCACAAGCCGTCGCGTTCTTCCTGACGCTGGCCGTGCTGCTGGCGTTGTGGATCCTCGGCGTTGGCGCTGAGCACACCCAAGGCACGCTGAGCGACGTCCTGGCCTACGCCAGCACGCGGTCACGCCTCGAGGGCTTCGTAAAAGGGCTCATCGACACGCGGGACATCGTGTTCTTCGTCAGCATCACTGTGCTGTGCTTGGTCTTCTCTTTCCGCGCCCTCGAGCGGCGCAAGTGGGCGTGAGTCATGGCAGGTCAGGACAATCGGCGTAAAGCCGCAGCCCAGACAGGGCTCTACCTCATCATCATCACGGCGATCGTGGTGGTGGCCAACATCCTGAGCGCGGGTCTCTACACGCAGAAGGATGTCACCAAGAACGAGCGCTACACGCTGAGCGAAGGCTCAGGCAGCTTGGTCAAGAGCCTGAAGGGACCCCTGCAGGTCGACGCTTACGTCACCCGTGGCCTCGCAAGCCTCGACACGTACGTTCGGGATCTCACCGAGCTCCTGAAGCAGTACGAGAAGAAGGGCGGCGAGAACTTCAAGTTCACGATCATCGAGCCCAAGACCGACGAAGAGAAGAAGGCAGCTGGTGAAGAAGGCCTCCAAGAGATGCCGTTCGCCGAGCTCAGCCAGACCAAGGATCAGTCGGCGGCGATCACTCAAGGCTACATGGGCCTGGTGTTCAAGTACGGCAGCGAGAAGCTGGTGATCCCCGCGCTCGACACCCGCCGCGTCGACGGACTCGAGTTCTGGATCAGCAACAAGATCCGCGAGATCCGCGATAAGGCCGACGGCAACGAGTACAAGATCGGCGTCGTCACGGGTAAGGACGAGCTCAAGCTCACCGACAACAACCTGATCGCCCGTCAGCAAGGGCAGCAGAGCCCGAGCATCCAGCAGATCCTCACCAACGCGTTCCCGTTCTACAAGTTCGAGGACGTCGACCTGAAGGACGGCGAGACCGAGATCGACCCCAAGCTGCGTGGCCTCATCATCACGCAGCCTCGCAAGGACTACTCGGACAAGGAGCTGCGTCGCATCGACCAGTTCCTGATGCGCGGAGGCAAGTCGCTCGTGGTGTGGGCGTCTGCGGTCACGATGAA
>JBFXBK010000281.1:0-11974 GCA_050183255.1 Polyangiaceae bacterium
CGGGACCATCCTGGAGCGGGTCGCCGGCGCGCACGAAGTCGCCGGGTTGCACCTGGATGAGCTTGCCCTTCGGAATCAGGTACTCACGCTCCTGATCCGACTGCAGCGCACCGTCGAGGCCAACCGGGGTCACGATGACCTTGCGCTTGCCCTTGGTGTCCTTGCCGAAGCTCACGATGCCGTCGATCTCGCTGATGATGGCGTGATCCTTCGGCTTGCGTGCTTCGAACAGCTCCGCGACGCGAGGCAGACCACCGGTGATGTCCTGCACCTTCGTGGTGTCGCGAGGCATCTTCGAGAGCGGCTCGCCGGGGTAGATCATCTCGCCGTCCTGGCAGACGATGTTGGCGCCCACCGGCAGCAAGTACCGTGCGTCGAGCTCCGTACCCGGGATCTTCACCGGCTCGCCCGTCTCCGGGTCGATGATGGTGATGCGGGGACGCAGATCCGCGGCACGAGACTCGGTGACGATCTTGCGGCTCAAGCCGGTCAGCTCGTCCACCTTCTCGGTGAAGGTCACGCCTTCGACGAGATCGCCGAACTGCACGAGACCCTGCACCTCCGTGAGGATGGGCGTTGCGAACTGATCCCACTCAGCGACCTCGGTGCCAGCCTTCACGCGGTCACCATCCTTGATCTTCAGCTCAGCGCCGTAGACCAAGCGATGGTGCTCACGCTCACGACCGGTGTCGTCCATGACGACCAGCTCACCGTGACGGTTCATCACGACGATCTTGCCGTCTTGCTTCACCGCAGTCTGGGTGGTGCGTAGCCGCACGGTACCGTCGGTGCGCGTCTCGAGCTTGTTCTGCTCGATCTTGCCGCGCGCCGCCGCACCACCGATGTGGAACGTACGCATCGTCAGCTGGGTACCGGGCTCACCGATGGATTGCGCGGCGATGATGCCGACAGCCTCACCGATGTTGACTCGGTAGCCACGCGCGAGGTCGCGGCCGTAGCACATGGCGCACACACCACGACGGGTCTGGCAGGTGAGCACCGAGCGGATGACCACCTCTTCGATGCCCGCGTCCTCGATGCCGCGCACCAGGGCTTCATCGAGCTCGGTGTTGTTCGCAACGAGCACCTCGCCGGTGAGCGGATCGACGACGTCTTCGAGCACCACGCGGCCGAGGATACGGTCGCCGAGGGGCTGAATGACTTCGCCGGCCTCTTCCAGCTTGGTGACGCGGATACCGTCCAGCGTGCCGCAGTCGTACTCCGCAACCACGGCGTCCTGCGCGACGTCCACGAGACGGCGAGTCAGGTAACCGGAGTTTGCAGTCTTCAACGCGGTGTCCGCGAGGCCCTTACGAGCGCCGTGGGTCGAGGTGAAGTACTGGAGCACCGTGAGGCCTTCGCGGAAGTTCGCGGTGATGGGCGTCTCGATGATCTCGCCGGAGGGCTTGGCCATCAGTCCGCGCATTGCTGCGAGCTGCCGCATCTGCTGGGTCGAGCCACGAGCACCCGAGTCAGCCATGATGTAGATCGGGTTGAAGCTGGCTTCGCCATCGGTGGTCTTGCCGATGACCGCCATCATCTCTTCGGTGACGCGGTCCGCGACGCCGGCCCAGATGTCGACGACCTTGTTGTAGCGCTCACCGTCGGTGATCAGACCTTCCTGGTACTGATCGACGACGCGCTCGAGCTCGGCCTGTGCGGCCTCGATGAGGTCCTTCTTCTTGTCCGGGATAACCATGTCGTCCATGCAGACGGACACGCCACCCTTGGTCGCGAAGTGGTAACCCAGCGTGCGCAAGCGGTCGGCGAGGAGAACGGTCTCCTTGTTCTTGTGCTTGCGGTAGCAGACGTCGATCAGCTGGCTGAGCGCCTTCTTGCTGAGCACCTTGTTGACGTAGTCGAACGGGATCTGCGGAGGCAGGATCTCGCTGATCAGCACACGGCCAACCGTGGTGTCGACGATGCGGCTACGCGGGTTGCCCTCCTCGTCCTTGTCCTGGATGCGGACGCGGATTGGAGCGTGCAGCTCGGCGGAGCCGTTGTCATAGGCCATGCGCACCTCGTTCGGAGATGCGTAGACGCCAGCGATGAAGCCCTCAGCCTTCTCGCCGTCGGCCTTGAAGGAGCCTTCCTTGAAGGCGCCCTTGGCCGACTTACGAGCGCGCGTGGCGTAGTAGAGGCCAAGCACGATGTCCTGCGTCGGGTTGATGATCGGGCGACCGTTGGCCGGGCTCAGGATGTTGTTCGTGCTCATCATGAGCACGCGAGCTTCCATCTGGGCCTCGACGCTGAGCGGCACGTGAACCGCCATCTGGTCACCGTCGAAGTCAGCGTTGAACGCCGTACACACGAGGGGGTGCAGCTGGATGGCCTTACCCTCGATGAGCACCGGCTCGAACGCCTGGATACCCAGACGGTGCAGCGTCGGCGCACGGTTCAAGAGCACCGGGTGCTCCGTAATCACTTCCTCGAGGATATCCCAAACCTCGGGACGCTCCTTCTCCACCATCTTCTTCGCGCTCTTGATGGTGTTGACGTAGCCGCGCTCCTCCAGCTTGTTGTAGATGAAGGGCTTGAACAGCTCGAGGGCCATCTTCTTCGGCAGACCACACTGATGTAGCTTCAGCGTGGGACCGACGACGATGACGGAACGACCGGAGTAGTCGACGCGCTTGCCGAGCAGGTTCTGACGGAAGCGACCCTGCTTGCCCTTGAGCATGTCGCTCAAGCTCTTCAGTGGGCGCTTGTTGGGACCCGTAATGGTCTTGCCGCGACGACCGTTGTCGAACAGCGCGTCCACCGCCTCCTGCAGCATGCGGCGCTCGTTGCGGATGATGATCTCAGGCGCATTGAGCTCGAGCAGACGCTTGAGGCGGTTGTTGCGGTTGATGACGCGACGATAGAGGTCGTTCAAGTCGCTGGTTGCGAAGCGACCGCCATCGAGGGGCACCAGGGGACGCAGGTCCGGCGGGAGCACCGGGATGACGCTGAGCATCATCCACTCGGGGCGGTTGCCGCTGCCACGGAACGCTTCGACGACCTTGAGGCGCTTGGCAATCTTCTTGCGCTTGGCCTCGCTGGTCGCGACCTTCATTTCCGCACGGAGCTGCTCCGCGAGGTCGTGCACCTCGACGCGCTTGAGCAAAGAGACCACGGCCTCGCCACCCATCTGCGCCTCGAAGGCATCGTCGCCGTACTCGTCGAGTAGCTGTGCGTACTTTTCCTCGGTGAGCAGGTCGCCGAGCGCGAGCCCCGTCTCCTTGGGATCGATGACGATGTAGGCCTCGCAGTAGAGAACCTTCTCGAGATCCTTGAGGGTGATGTCGAGGATGTTGCCGATACGCGAGGGCAGGCTCTTCAGGAACCAGATGTGTGCGACCGGCGTGGCCAGGTTGATGTGACCAAGCCGCTCACGACGCACCTTGCTCTGAATGACTTCGACACCGCACTTCTCGCAGACGATGCCACGGTGCTTCATGCGCTTGTACTTGCCGCAGATGCACTCGTAGTCCTTCACGGGTCCGAAGATCTTCGCGCAGAAGAGCCCGTCGCGCTCCGGCTTGAACGTTCGGTAGTTGATGGTCTCGGGCTTCTTTACCTCGCCGTGTGACCACTCCTTGATCTTCTCAGGACTGGCCAGCGAGATCCGCATGGCCGAGAACGAGAGGGGATCCTTGGGCTTCTCGAAGAAGGAGAAAATATCTCTCATCGTTAACCTCTCACTCCTCGGCTGCAGTAGCCGTCTCGACCAATTCCACGTTCAAACACAAAGACTGAAGCTCTTTGATCAACACGTTGAAGCTCTCGGGCAGGCCCGCTTCCAGCGTGTAATCACCCTTCACGATCGCCTCGTACATACGGGTACGACCCTGAACGTCATCGCTCTTTACCGTGAGGAATTCCTGGAGCGCGTAGGCGGCACCGTAGGCCTCCATCGCCCAGACTTCCATCTCACCGAGACGCTGACCGCCGAACTGCGCCTTGCCGCCCAGCGGCTGCTGAGTGACGAGGGAGTACGGCCCGATAGAGCGTGCGTGGATCTTGTCGTCGACGAGGTGATGTAGCTTCAGCATGTACATCACACCGACGGTGACATCCTCGTCGAAGGGCTCCCCAGTGCGCCCGTCGAACACGATCGACTGACCCGAGGGATTCACTCCGGCGAGCTTCAGCGCGCCCTTGATCTGGACTTCCGCCGCACCGTCGAACACCGGCGTGGCGAAGAAGACACCGCGCTGGAGCTTCCGCGCCAGGTGCTTGATGTCGTCGTCCGTCATCTGGTTGATCTTGACCATGGCCTCGGCGTCGTTCGCGTAAACCTCGCGGATACGCGTACGGAGCTTGTCCACGTGAGCCTTGTGCTCGAGTAGCCGCTCGATGCTCTTGCCGAGCATCTTCGCGCCCCAGCCAAGGTGAGTCTCCAAGATCTGCCCCACGTTCATACGGCTAGGCACGCCGAGGGGGTTCAGCACGATGTCGACCGGAGTCCCGTCGGCGAGGTAAGGCATGTCCTCTTCCGGGAGGATACGACTCACGACACCCTTGTTTCCGTGACGACCGGCCATCTTGTCGCCGACCTGGAGCTTGCGCTTGATGGCGATGTAGACCTTCACCATCTTGATCACGCCCGGAGGTAGCTCGTCGCCACGGCTCAGGCGATCGATCTTGTCGCGGAAGTGCTCCTCGCGGGTGCGAACCAGCTCGTCCAGGTCGTGAAGCAGCTGGGCGATTTGGTCACTGCCCTCATCCAGCTGGATCTCGCCCCAGTACTTGCGCGGGATGCCGTCGAGCACCTCGTCGCTGAGCTTGTCGTCCTTCGCGAGCAACACCTTGCCGGAGTCGTCGACCAGCTTGGCCGTGGTGAGCTTGCCGGCGAGCACGTCGCGCATCTTGCGGAAGTACGAGTCACGGATGACCTTCACTTCCTCGTCGCGCGTACGCTCGAGCTTGGCGCGCTCCTGATCCTCGATCGCCTTGGCGCGCTCGTCCTTGTCAGTGCCCTTGCGGGAGAAGATGCGTGCGTCGATCACGATGCCGCCGACACCCGGAGGTACCTTGAGCGAGCTGTCGCGAACGTCGCCTGCCTTCTCGCCGAAGATGGCGCGCAGGAGCTTCTCCTCGGGGGAGAGCTGGCTCTCGCCCTTGGGAGTGATCTTGCCGACCAGGATGTCGCCGGGCTTCACCTCGGCGCCGATACGCACCACACCAGCGTCGTCGAGATCCTTCAGCGCTTCTTCGCCCACGTTGGGGATGTCGCGCGTGATCTCTTCCTTGCCGAGCTTGGTGTCGCGAGCGATGCACTCGAACTCTTCGATGTGCACCGAGGTGTAGACGTCTTCCTTCGTGACCCGCTCGCTGAGGAGGATCGAGTCTTCGAAGTTGTACCCCTGCCAAGGCATGAACGCGACGACCACGTTCTGGCCGAGCGCGAGCTCGCCCATGTTGCACGCGGGACCGTCAGCCAACACGTCACCGGCGACCACCGTCTCACCCGCGCGCACGATGGGGCGCTGGGTGTAGCAGGTGCTCTGGTTGCTGCGCTGGTACTTGTTCAGGTGGTAGATGTCCGGAACCTCGTCGCCTTCGCCGCCCGTGGCGCGAACCACGATGCGCTCGGCGTCGACGCTGACGACCACACCGTCACGCTTGGCGGCGACACAGACGTTGGAGTCCATGGCCACGCGGCGCTCCATACCGGTGCCCACGAAGGGCGCTTCCGTACGGATAAGCGGCACCGCCTGACGCTGCATGTTTGCGCCCATGAGTGCGCGGTTGGCGTCGTCGTGCTCCAAGAAGGGCACCAGAGCCGCCGCGACGCTCACCATCTGGTTCGGCGCGACGTCCATGAGCGCGATCTGCTCGGGCGAGGTCATGCGGAAGTCGCCGTTGTAACGCGCCGAGACCATGCTGCCGGTGAACTTACCGGTGGGGTCCATGGGCGTGCTCGCCTGGGCGATGTACTTTCCCTCCTCCTGGAGGGCGCTGTACCACTTGATCTCGGGCGTAACCGCGCCGTCCTTTACCGTACGGTAAGGCGTCTCGACGAAGCCATACTCGTTCACGCGGGCAAAGGTAGACAGCGACGCGATGAGGCCGATGTTCGGACCTTCAGGCGTCTCAATCGGGCAGATACGACCGTAGTGCGTGGCGTGAACGTCGCGCACCTCGAAGCCGGCACGCTCGCGGGTCAGACCACCGGGCCCGAGCGCCGAGAGACGACGCTTGTGGGTCACCTCGCTGAGCGGGTTCGTCTGGTCCATGAACTGCGAGAGCTGGCTGGAGCCGAAGTACTCCTTGACCACCGCGCCGACTGGCTTGGCGTTGATCAAGTCGTGGGGCATCAGCGTGTCGATCTCTTGGGAGACGCTCATGCGCTCCTTGATCGCGCGAGCCATGCGGACCAGACCGATGCGGTACTGGTTCTCCATCAGCTCGCCGACGGCGCGCACGCGGCGGTTACCCAAGTGGTCGATGTCGTCGACGCTGCCGCGGCCGTTCTTGAGCTCGATCAGGTGACGCACCGTCTCCACGATGTCGTCGTGGGTCAGGGTGGTGGTCTCGAGACCCGGGACGTCGACCTCTTCCTTGCCGCTGTAGAACTTGTAGTTCAGCTTGAGGCGACCGACCGCTGACAGGTCGTAGCGCTCCGCGTTGAAGAACAGGTTGTGGAACAGCGTCTTCGCCGTCTCGAGCGTGGGCGGATCGCCCGGGCGCAGACGACGGTAGATCTCCATGATCGCGTCTTCGGTGGTCTTCACCTTGTCCGCGATCAGCGTATCCCGGAGGAAAGAGCCGACGTTGAGGCCGTCGATGAAGAGCACCTGGAACTCCTTGATGCCAGCCTCATGCAGGCGATCCAGGATGGTCTCGGTGACTTCCTCGTTGCACTCCAGGAGGACCTCACCGGTCTCCTTGTCGATCACGTCTTCCGCGCTGACCTTGCCGATCAGCTCGGTCACCTCGATCGGCAGGCGATCGATGTCACTCTCACGCAGACGCTTGATCGCCGCGCGGGTGAACTTGGTGTTCTTCTTGACGATGACCTTGTCGCCAATCTTGATGTCGCGCGTGGCGCGCTGGCCGGAGAGGAGGTCGAAGTTGACGCTCTTCTCGTACTTGCCCGGGGCCTTCATGTAGACCGTTTCCGTGTCGTAGAAACGGTTCAGGAGCTCCTGGGTGTTGAAGCCGAGGGCGCGCAGCAGCACGGTCGCGTGCATCTTGCGGCGGCGGTCGATGCGGACATACAGGATGTCCTTGTGGTCGAACTCGAAGTCGAGCCACGAACCGCTGTAGGGGATCACGCGGGCGGAGTAGAGCAGCTTGCCACTGGAGTGGGTCTTGCCCTTGTCGTGGTCGAAGAAGACGCCTGGGCTGCGGTGCAGCTGGCTCACGACCACGCGCTCGGTGCCGTTGATGATGAAGGTGCCGGAGTCGGTCATCAGCGGGATTTCGCCGAAGTAGACTTCCTGCTCCTTGATGTCGCGAACGACTCGCTCACCACCTTCGCGAGCGTCGTACACCATGAGCTGAGTGGTGACCTTGATCGGCGCCGCGAACGTCATGCCGCGCTGACGGCACTCCTCGACGTCGTACTTGGGCTTCTCAAGGTTGTATGAGACGAACTCCAGCTCGCTGGTGCCGTCGAAATCCTTGATCGGGAAGACACTCTTGAAGACAGACTGCAGACCGATCAAATCCCTTTCTCGGGGAGTGACGTCTGACTGCAGGAACTTGTCGTAGCTGCTCTTCTGAATGTCGATAAGGTTGGGGACGTCGACGATGGACGCGACCTTCCCAAGGTTCGTACGATGCCGAAAGTTCGACTGAACGACTGACGCCATTCTCAATTCCTCCGAGACGACTGCTCAAACAGGTCTAGCGGGTACCGACAGCTTGGCTTTGCAAGCGTCGTCCCGCGAAAAAGGTGGTGACGAAACGAGTGTGAGGAGTCGTAGGAACGCGATTGGGCGGCACTTGGCGAAAAGCCACGGAGCGCCTGCCTGCGTGGGTGGTTGGGTTGATCTGGTGCTGGGCCTTCAATTGGCCAAGCACCCACGCGGCGGGAATCCCCGCCGCGTGCGTGTTGGTGTGGTTTTGCTGCGTAAAAATCAAAGGCAAGTGACGCTCACTTGACCTCGACCTTCGCGCCCGCGCCTTCCAGCTTCTTCTTGAGGTCGTCCGCCTCTTCCTTGGAGACGCCTTCCTTGATGGTCTTGGGCGCGCCCTCGACCAGGTCCTTGGCTTCCTTGAGGCCCAGGCCCGTGATCTCGCGCACGGTCTTGATCACGTTGATCTTGCTGCTGCCCGCGTCCGCCAGAATGACGTCGAACTCGGTCTGCTCTTCCTTCGCCTCTACCGGGGCGGCACCGCCGCCGCCAGCAACCGCGACGGGAGCGGCGCTGACGCCCCACTTGCCCTCGAGCTCCTTCACGAGCTCAGCGATTTGGATGACGGGGAGGTTAGACAGGTAATCGACGACCTGGTCCTTGGTGATCTCGGCCATTTTGGGTGCTCCTTACTGATGCTCTCCGACGCGCGGGCTGCTTTGACACGACCGCAGCTGTGGAAGCAAAGATTTCAAATAGATGTTGTTGTGAATGCTCTAGATAAACTCGGTTGGGTGGGGCTCCAGCCACCGTGAGGTAGCGAGCTCCCGAGGGTCTTGATGATCTCAGCCAGCCTGTCGCTGCTTGGCGTCCAGCAAGTAGACGAAGTTCTGACCAGGGGCTGCGAGCTGACGAACCATGGCCTGAGCCGGGGCCATCATCTGCGCGAGCAGCTGAGAGCGGGCCTCGTCCTTGTTCGGCAGGGTGGCGAGTTGGTTCTCGACGCCCTTGTCGTTCAGCACCTGACCATCGAGCAGACCCGCCTTGATGACGAGCTTCTCGTTGTCCTTGCGGAAATCCTTGACGATGCGCGCAGCGGCGCTCGGCTCCTCGAAGCTCCAGGCGATGCCCGTCATCCCCTTGAGCGCGCTGCTCAGGGAGTCGACGTAAGGCGCCTCGCTGATAGCGCGGCGAATCAAGGTGTTCTTGCAGACCTTGTACTCCACGCCCTTCTCCTTGAACTTGGCGCGGAGGTTGCTGACCTCGGCCACGTTCATTCCGGAGAAGTCTAGGAACACGGCGGATGACATGCGCTCGAAGCGATCCTTGATCGCGCCGACTTGCTCAGTCTTCTGTGCCTTGTCCATCAGCTTTCCTCCTGGGTCGGGCCAAGGGCGACGGCCGTGTCGACGCGCACGCCAGGACCCATGGTGCTGGAGAGCGTGATGCTACGAACGTAGATGCCTTTGGCGGTCGACGGCTTCTTCGCGACGAGCTCGGTGATGAGCGCGCCGGCGTTTTCCGAGAGCTTCTGCTGGTCAATGGAGACACGGCCGATGCGGCAGTGGACGACGCCCGCGCGATCCACGCGGTACTCGACCTTGCCAGCCTTGGCTTCCTTGACTGCATTGGCGACGTCGAAGGTCACGGTACCGACCTTCGGGTTTGGCATGAGACCACGAGGCCCGAGGATGCGGCCGAGCTTACCGACCGCGCCCATCATGTCGGGCGTCGCAATCACGCGATCAAAGTCCATGAATCCGCCTTGCACCTTCGCTACGAGGTCATCTGCACCCGCGAAGTCAGCGCCGGCTTCAGTGGCTTCTCGTTCCTTGTCGCCCTTGGCGAAAACGAGAACCCGGATGCTCTTGCCGGTGCCGTGGGGCAGGACGAGAGCACCGCGGACCATCTGATCGGCGTGCTTGGGGTTGACCCCGAGGCGAACGGCGACATCGACAGATTCGTCGAACTTCGCATAGGCAGCATCCTTAACTAGTTGAGCTGCCTCGCTCAGGGTGTAGCGCTTCTGACGATCGACTTTCTCGAGCGCCTTCACGCGTTTTTTAGGTGTTTTCGGCATATTTCGTCTTTCGACTCCTGGGCTACGCCCCTTGCTGCTTGAGCGAACTCAAGCCGCAAGTGACGCGCCAGTAACTGTTCACACTACGTCGATGCCCATCGAGCGAGCCGTGCCTGCAATCGTGCGGGCTGCCGCGTCGACGTCCGTCGCGTTCATGTCCTTCATCTTGGTCTCGGCGACCTGCTTCACCTGATCCCAGGTGAGCTTTCCAACCTTCTGCTTGTTGGGCTCCTTGGAACCAGTGCCGGGCTTGCCGGTCGCACGCAGGCCGCACGCCTCCTTGAGGAGGACGCTCGCCGGCGGCGACTTCATGATGAAGGTGTAGCTGCGATCTGCGAAGACCGTGATCTCGACGGGTACGATGGTGTCGCCGAGCTTCGCGCTACGCGCGTTGAAGTCCTTGCAGAACTGCATGATGTTGACGCCGTGCTGACCTAGCGCGGGACCAACGGGGGGCGACGGGTTGGCCTTACCCGCCTGCAGCTGCAGCTTGATGAAGCCTGTGACCTTTTTCTTACCTGCTGCCATTTATCCGAACCTTTCGCGTCTCTCGGACTCCCACTTTCACAGCCGGCTCTGCCATTGACAGCGCGATGACTGGAGCACCGTGGTGTGGTGCGTCGTTCGAGTCGCCTTGCTTGAGCTAGCGCTTCTCCACGTGGTTGAAGTCGAGCTCAACAGGAGTTGGGCGCCCAAAGATGCTGACCATGACTTTGAGCTTCTGCTTGTCGGGTTTGACCTCTTGGACCGTCCCCGAGAAGTTTGCGAACGCGCCGACGATGACGCGGACCTCATCACCCTCTTGGAACTGGTGACGGGGCTTGGGCTTGACCGCGCCCTCGCTGATGCCCTTGCGGACTTCTTCGATGTGCGGCGGCTTCACCTCTTGCGGCTTTTGGTTGCCGATGAATCCGGTGACCTTGGGCGTGTCCTTGACGATGTGCCAAGCGTTCTCGCTCATGTCCATTTCGACGAACACGTAGCCCGGGAAGCTCGTCTTGGTCTTGACGCGGCTCTTGCCGTCCTTCGCCTGCTCGGTGACCGTTTCCGTAGGGATCAGGATTTCACCAAACTGGTCCTCGACCTTGAACTGCCGGATGCGCTCCTGGAGGGCCAGCTTGACCTTGTTCTCGTAGCCCGAGTAGGTCGTGACCACGTACCACTTCTTGGTTGTCATCGCTTCGGTTTCCATCTTCACACCCCGTAGACCAAAGAAGTGACAAAGCCCCAGAAGCGATCGAGCACTGCGATGTAGACAGTGGCGATGATGCTAGCCACGACCACGACGATGGTGCCGTTGGCTACCGTCTCCCGGTTGGGCCAGGTGACCTTCGCGAGTTCCTGAGCTACCTCGTCAGCCCACGCACGGATGTGCGGCTTGCGGTAAATCTGGATGACTGTGATCGCTCCGATGATCGCGCCAGCTGCCATCGTGAAGGTCGGGCGGTCATCCTCGGAGTACGCGAGCAGTTGCGGGACTGCGTCGACCGCTGCGGGCCACTCGGCGAGCACGTTCCACAAGCCCCCGAGGAGCTTGCCAGCGATGTACGCCAGGAGGATCCCGGCGGAAAACAATGCCGCGTGCACGTAGCGGGTGGTCCCGAGGTTGGCTGGCGACTCACCGTCGTCTTCTTCCTCGGTCTCCTCTTCGCCGGCAGCCTCGAACTCGGCGTCGACTACCTCGTCGTCACCCGAAGCTTCGGCTTCGTCGTCTGAGTCATCGTCTTCCGAGTCATCGTCGTCTGAGTCATCGTCGTCTGAGTCATCGTCGTCGTCCGAGTCGTCGCTAGCGTCCTCGGAGTCCTCTAGCTCTTGGTCGAGCTCTTCATCAGACGCGTCTCCACCTTCCGTCTCTTCGACGTCCTCGGCTTCGCGTTCTTTTTCCTTGCTGGCCATTGGAGACTTTCGATTCCTGCGACTTGCTTGAGCGACTTCGGAGGCGGTGCCGTTTGAGGCGGCTAGCCGCCGTTTTTTAGGCGGCAGGGGCAGAGAGGCTCGAACTCCCGACCTGCGGATTTGGAATCCGCTGCTCTACCAACTGAGCTATACCCCTGTGTTTTGCGCTCTATTTCGATTCGATGTGCAGCGTATGGGCGTTGCAACCGCT
>JBFXBK010000282.1:0-11958 GCA_050183255.1 Polyangiaceae bacterium
CAGGATGGGCATCGAGTCGACGTTCTCTGGCGGAATGCGGGTGACTGACGACGAGACCATGAACGTGGTCGAGATGGTGCTCGGCGGCGCGGTCAACTCCGACATCGTGGGCTTGATCAGTGAGCAAGGTGGACGCGCGGTTGGTCTTGGAGGCAAAGACGACAGCTTCTTGCGCGCCAAGCGCCGCGCGGCAGTGGAAGCACGCAACGCCGACGGCAGCTCCGTCAAGGTCGATCCCGGTCGCGTGGGTCAGGTGGAACAGGTCGATCCAAGCTTGATTCGCACCCTGATTGCCCAAGGCTTCATTCCGGTGATCGCACCGATCGCGGTCGACCCCCAGGGTCAGTCACTCAACGTGAACGCTGACGAAGCCGCCGCTGCCATCGCGGGCGCACTGCAGTCCGCGAAGCTCGTGCTCATGACCGACGTGGAAGGCGTGAAGGACGCCGAGGGCAAGCACATCAGCTCGCTGCGCGCACGGGAAGCCGAGGCGCTCATCGACAGCGGCGTGATCGCCGGCGGCATGATCCCCAAGGTGCGTTTCGCCTTGCAAGCAGTCGATTCTGGTGTGGAAAAGGTACACATCATCGACGGGCGCCGCCGCCACGCGCTCTTGCTCGAGATCTTCACCGACTCGGGTGTGGGCACCGAGATCCAACGCATCCACGATCCAGCCTAGATTTGGGCACTACAGGTCGAGTCCATGCAACGCGTGCGCATGCTGAAGAAGTCGGAGTGCGTCCGACCTGCCGGCGCGCCGCCGGGTGCGCTGGTGCGCATCTTTCGGGTACCGCCGGAGTGGGCAAGCAAGCGACTGGACACATTTCTGTCCGCACAGCTGCGGAACACTAGCCGCACGCGCGCACGCGCCATCATCGAGCAGAGCGCGTACGACCCGCTTGGCCAGCGCATGAAGCCGAGCGAGCGCTTGAAGGCCGAGAGCTTCGTGGTGCTGTGGCGGCGCCCGCCGGATGAATCGGACGAGCCGGTGCCGATCCCAGTGCTCTACGAGGATGAGCACCTCTTGGTGGTCGACAAGCCGCCGCTGCTCACCGTGCACCCCACTGCGCGACATCACCGCATCACCGTTCTGAGCCTCCTGGAGGCCGAGCGCCCTGGTCAGTTCTTGAGCCTGATCCATCGTCTGGATCGCGAAACCTCGGGGATCTTGATGCTGGCGAAGAGCCAAGACGCGGACCGCGCGTTCAAGCGCCGCCTCGAGGACCGTTCTCGCGCGGAAACAAATCAGTACGGACTCACCCCGGATACCGGACCCAGCATCGGCAAGACCTATCTCGCGATCACCTGGGGGATCCCCGAAGCGGGTCTGATCGACGTGCCGCTCGAACCGGACACGGACAACTCGCTGCGGGTGAAGATGCGGGTGGCGACGGGCGGCGTGGGCGACGGCGCTCCGGGCATGGAGGCGCGCACCCTGGTCGAGGTGCTGGAGACGCGGAACAACTACGCGCTCATCCGCTGTCGCCTACTCACTGGGCGCCAGCATCAGATCCGCATCCATCTGGCGAGCCAAGGCTTTCCCGTCGTCGGTGACAAGCTGTACGGCCCCGACGAGCGACTGCTGGCACGCGCCGCCGACGGCGAGCTCACCGATGAGGATTTGCAGAAGCTCGAGCTGCCGCGCCAAGCGCTGCACGCTCACAGCTACGCGCTCGAGCACGCGATCAGTGGCGAGCAGCTCGAGCTGGTAGCGCCGCTGCCCCAGGACTTGCAGGAGTTCTGGGACGAACAGCTTCCGGACTGAAGCTCACGCGCTAGTTCGATCCGGCCGCGCCGCCAGTGGTGCCCGCGCTGCCACCGGTCGTTCCGCCCACGCCAGCTCCGCCGGTACCGCCTGTCGTGCCACCAGTGCCGCCCGTCGTGCCGCCCGCACCGGCAGTGGCTCCACCCGCGCCGCCACTCGTGCCGCCCGCACCTCCCGATGTGCCGCCTGTGCCGCCTGTGCCGCCGGCGCCGCCGCTCGAAGAGGCGCACCCCGTGATCGGGACCGCCGAGACCACGCAGGGCTTCTCGATGAAGTCCACGCACGCGCTGAGGCTGCCGTAGTAACTGACGCAAGCATCAACGGTGCCCTGGTCGTACTGGTAGCAGCTGCTTCCACCCGCCGGACGGATGTACTCCGGACACGGCGCGCGCTGGACCGTTCCGCAGCCGAGTGAGCCGCGCGCAGCGTCCTCTGCGGCGGTGATCGCTTGGCAGGCTTCCGCTTCATCGATCAAGACGCCGCTCGGCGCGGGCTGATACGCGCCCACCTTGGGCGTCACCACCGGATTGGTGTCCTTCGACTCGGTGCATGCGGTGACCCAACCCATCACCAGCAGGCTGAGGCCTCCGATCCCCAATGCGCGCGTTGCCCTGGAAGTCATCTCCTCAAGCTAACCCCAATCTCGGGCGAGTCCGCAAGCATCGAATCCCGAGGACTTGTCGCGACCGAGGCCACGATTGACGGCGGGCTGCTGCCCAGATACCGGGACCGGCGTCATGCCTGTCCGTAACGTCCTCATCTCCGTATCCGACAAAACCGGGATCCTCGATCTCGCTCGCGCACTGGTCGAACAAGGCGCTCGCCTGCTCAGCACCGGTGGCACGTTCAAGCAGCTGGAATCAGCCGGCATCCCTGTCTCCACGGTCGAGAGCTACACCGGCTCGCCCGAGGTGATGGATGGTCGGGTGAAGACGCTCCACCCCAAAGTCCACGGCGGGATCCTCGCGCGCGAGGGCACCGACGAAGCCGATCTCCAGCGCATTTCCGCGGAGTTCATCGATATGGTGGTGGTGAACCTCTACCCCTTCGAGGCGACGCTGAAGAAGCCGGACGCCGCGTTCGCTGACCTAATCGAGAACATCGACATCGGCGGCCCGAGCATGCTGCGCTCCGCAGCCAAGAACCACGCCCGCGTCGCCGTGGTCTGCGATCCGACCGACTATGCGCAGATCATCGCCGAGCTGAAGGCCGAAGGCGGCCTCAGCCAAGCCACACGCCAGCGACTCGCCGCCAAGGCGTTCGCCCACACCGCGGCCTACGACGCCGCGATCTCTGGCTGGCTCAGCAAGCAGGATCAAGCGGACGGCTACCCCGCCTTCATGACGCTGCCATTCGAGAAAGCCTACGGCCTGCGCTACGGTGAGAACCCCCACCAGAGCGGCGCCTTCTATCGCGAGCGCACCGCTGAGCCCGGCAGCCTTTCCCGCGCGGAATCGCTGGGCACCGGCGCCAAGGAGCTCAGCTTCAACAACCTGGTCGACGTGGACGCCGCGCTCGAGGCCGTGCGCGAGCTCGAAGGCCCCGGCGCCGTCGTGATCAAGCACGCGAGCCCCTGCGGCGCCGCCACGGGCAGCGACCTCAGGAGCGCCTACTACGCCGCTCGCGAGGCGGATGCGATGAGCGCCTTCGGCGGCATCGTGGCGCTCAACCGCGAAGTAGACCTGGCCACAGCCGAACTCCTCGCGGAAACGTTCCTCGAGTGCATCATCGCGCCGAGCTTCGCCCCTGACGCCCTCGAACGCCTGCGCAAGAAGAGCGCGCTTCGCCTCCTGGCGACCGGCGAGTGGCTGGATCACAAGCACCAGGCGATGACCTACAAGCGCATCGGCGGCGGCATCGTGGTGATGGATCGCGACGCCAGCGGCGCTGGCGAAGTGCGCGCGGGTAAGGTCGTCACGAAGCGCGCGCCGAGCGACTCCGAGCTCGCCGCCCTCGAGTTCGCCTGGAGTACCTGCAAGCACGTGAAGAGCAACGCCATCGTGCTGGGCAAAGCCGACGTGAACGGCGCAGGGTTCGCCACGGTGGGCATTGGCGGCGGTCAGACCGCACGCGTCACGGCAGTGCAGATCGCCTGCGAGAAGGCGGGCGGCGCCGCGAAGGGCTCCGTGATGGCGTCGGACGCCTTCTTCCCCTTCCCCGACGGCGTCGAGGCAGGCATCGCCGCTGGCATCACCGCGGTGGTTCAGCCGGGTGGCAGCAAGAAGGACGACGACGTGATCGCTGCAGCGGACGAGGCGGGCATCGCGATGGTGTTCACCGGGGTGCGCCACTTCCGTCACTGACCCCTCGGCAGCGCAGCCGTCTCGGCACCCTGAAAACAGCGACCCAGGCCGCAAAAGAGGCCTGGGCCGCCGTCTTTTGTGGCCTCCAGGTCGCTTGCATAAACTTGGCCCGATCGCCGAGACCATGACATCCGAGGTCCTGCGCTTCGATAACCCCGGAAACGGCTCTGGGGGGCGCGAGGAGGATCTCAGGCATGGCTGGTATTCAGAAGATCTGCGGTGTGTGCGGGTCGGAGTTCGAACCTCGCTTCAGCTACCAGATGGAAGAGCGGGTCGAAGAGGATGCTTCCGGACGCCCCCGCGCGAGCTTCGCCTTCTTTTGTTCTCAGAAGTGCCTCGAGCACAGCCACACACAGGGCGACGCTGGGATGAGCAGCTGCGACGCCTGCGCCACCTCGTTCAAGCTCGAGCTCGCGAGCCAGGTGCTATTCGTCGAGAAGCAGCGCCGCTACGCTTGCTCCAGCGAATGCCGTCAACAAATCCTCGAGGAAGCGCGCGGTGTGCGCCTTGGTGACATCAACGCGGAACAAACCGCGAATACCAGCGAGATGGAGCAGGACGAAGAGCTGCCTCCGGTGTTGCGCCCCACGGCGCCTCCCCCCCCTCGCGGCGAAGTGATCGAGATGACTCCGGCGGCGAAACAGCCGCAGCCTGCGCCAGCCAAGGATTCCGCTCCGCGCATCCTCGCGGTGTTCAATCACAAGGGCGGCACCGGCAAGACCACGACCAGCGTCACCATCGCCGCTGGCCTCGCCGAGCGCGGCGCGAAGGTGCTGCTCGTCGACACGGACGCCCAGGGCAACGTCGGCGTTTCCCTGGGGCTCCCCGTGGAGCGCTCGCTGTATCACGTCCTCGTGATGGGCCTGCCCGTTGCGGACGCCGTGAAGACGGTCCGCCCCGGCCTCGACGTGCTCCCTTCCAACGAGACGCTCGCTGCTGCTGAGCTCTACCTCGCCGGGCGCAAGCAGCGTGACCGCGTGCTCGCCTCGCGCTTCGAAGGCGTGCTCGACACCTACGACTACGTGGTCGTCGACTGCTCGCCGAGCCTGTCGTTGATGAACCAGAACGCGCTGGTGCTGAGCGACGCGGTGCTCTGCCCCGTCGCCTGCGACTACCTCTCGCTGGTCGGCGTTCGCCAGGTGCTGCGCACCATCAAGCACGTCAACAAGCTCTTGAATCATCCCGTTCAACTATGGGGAATTCTTCCAACTTTCTTCGACGCTCGTGCGCGCATCTGCCACGAGGCGCTCGACACCTTGCGGGAGCATTTCCGCGAGCGCTGCCTGCCGCCGGTGCGCTCCGCGATCAAGGTCAAGGAAGCGCCTGCTCAAGGCAAGACGCTCTTCGAGTACGCGCCGGGATCGAGCGCGGCGACTGACTACCTGCAGATCGTCGAGCGTTTGCTCGCGGAAACAAAGCTTGGTGCGACCTCCGAAGAGGTGGCGCCCGAGAGCAGTGAGCAGTTCTCTGCCCATGGCTCTCATCGAACCACTTCCGACGCGGAAATCGCGTTACCAGCATGAATGAGGAGGCCCGGGTGAGTGATCGAGACGACTACCGACAGGCAGCTGCCAAGCTGCTAGACCGCGACGAAGTAGAGGGCGTGCTTTCGTCCACCTTCTATTCCGCGGGGAACGCGGAGCGCGCAAAGCCCGTGCGCGCCGTGCCCAAGACCGAGAAGCCGACGCACTACAAGGTGATCTGCATCTCGATGTACACCGACGACCTCAAGCGCCTCGACGACATGGTCGACTCGCTCAAGGCGCGCGGCTTCACCAAAGCCAACCGCAGCGCCCTCATCCGCTACGCACTGAGCGAAGTGGATCTCGAGAGCGTCCCGAAAGGGATCTGAGGCACTCAAGCCGGGTTTGGGGGGGAGGTAAAGCGGAAGCCTCCCCAACCGACTTCCAAACGTGTCCGGGCCTCAGCGCGCGGCGACTCCCTGCTGGGAGGCGCCGTGTGCCGCTCTTCAGCAGCGCCCAGCGACACCAGCACCGGTGACAACCGCTGACAATCGCAGGTGACTTGCAGCCGGCGTGAGGCTTCTTCAGGATGCCCGCCGATGACGCGACTCGCCTTCACCGACCACCGCCGTGATCCTGGCGGCTGGGCGCAGCAGCTCAAGATCAGCAAAGCAGCCATCGAGCTCTACCTCGACTCCGACGTGCTCGACTTGCACGTCGACAGCTTCATCTGGGATCGCGTCTTCGGCTACGACCTGACCAAGCGCCATGGTCTAGGCCTGTTCAACGGCGCCTTCTACAGCCAGGTCGACTTCCCCCGCATGCTCGAGGCGCAGCTCACCGGCGCCATCTGGGTGATCACGACGAACCCAACTCGCAGCGCGAAGAGCCGCGAGCGCGCTTTCGTGAGGAACATCCAGCGCCTGCAGGCATGGTTTGCCAAGGTGCCGGAGCAGTTTCAGCTGGTGAAGAACATCCGCGAGTACCGCGAAGCGCGTGCCGCAGGGAAGCATGCTGCGTTCGTCGGTATCCAGGGTGGCAACGCCCTCGACTACAAGCCGGATAGCCTGGACCTGATCCCGAAGGATCTGATCTTGCGCATCACGCTGGTGCACCTCTCCTCATCTACCCTCGGCGTCACCTCCTCGCCGCTCAAGGCCGGCGGCGACACCGGCCTCACCCACGCCGGCGCGGAGTACGTGCGGCGCCTCAACGAGAAGCGCATCTTCGTCGACCTGGCGCACATCAGCCGCAAGGGCTTCTTCGACGCGGTCGAAGTGCACGACAAGTGCCAGCCGCTGATCGTCACCCACACCGGCATCGATGCCGTGCACCAGCACTGGCGCAACTTGACGGATCCACAGCTCAAGGCGATCGCGGACACCGGCGGCACCATCGGCATCATGTATCAGTCGTCGTTCCTCGACGGCTCGACGTTTGGCTGCAAGGCCAGCGCCATCGTCGACCACCTGGCGCACATTTGCGACTGCGTGGGTGAAGACTTCGCCTCCCTCGGCAGCGACTGGGACGGCGCCATCACGCCCCCCAGCGACATGAAGAGCTGCCTCGAGCTCCCGAAGCTGGTGCAGCTGATGCTGGACCGCGGCTGGAGCGACACCCGCATCAAGAAGATCCTCGGCGGCAACTTCCTGCGCACCGTCGCTTCACTGCGTCCTGAGTAGCTGCAGCGCGGCCAATAGCTGCGGTGCTGAGCTAGCTACTCAGGCACCTATGAAACAGAGCCAGGCTCAGCCAACTTGGGCGATTCTGGGCACTCGATGCGTTGGTCACGGAAATTGCGCGCGGAAAACGCGGCAAGCGCTGACACGCGCCGGAGTACGCAGCGCACAAAAAGCGAAGGGCCCCACTCGGCGGATGCGTGGGGCCCTCGGTTGCGAGCTGCGTTTGGAGAACGCGAGCGGGACTCGCGCGTTGGCTCAGATTGAGTCGAACTCGGACAGATCGACCGCGCGATCCGTATCCTCGATCTCGGTGTCGTCGTCGTCCGGATCCGCGTCCGCGTCCGCGTCCGCGTAGTCGCTGTCGTTCTCCGCGACCGAGCTGCCGCGACCTGGCTTCACCTTCATGCCCCGCAGCTCATCATCGGTGAGCTTCGGCAGTCGGCGACGCCCCAGGGGACCTTCGTCGACGTACTCCCGGAGGGCTTCCATGTCATTCAGCGCTTCCATCTTCGCCAGCGCCTTCACTTCGACCTGACGAATGCGCTCACGGGTGAGATTCATGATGGCTCCTACGTCCTCCAGCGTCGTACCGCCGCGATCCGCGACGTCGAGAGCACAAGACTCGTTCATCTCCCAAACCTCGAGGTCGGGGAAGTTCAGCTTGATAGCGCCGGTGCGCGGCGACACATCGATGTAGAGGTGATGCTTGCAAGAAACGAACGGACACGGACGCGGTCCATCAACGCACTCGGAGCGAGCGCGGGGCTTCCAGTAGTCCGTCTCCGGGTACAACAGTCGCCCGATCTCGAGCTCGCGCTTCGTCATGCGCTTCACGCTGATCGTGCGCGCTCGCACGTCACGCTTGCGGCGCGAACGCCGCTGCTCCCGGGTGATTTCCTCTTCTTCTTGGAGAGCCGTCGCGCCCTCCATGACCAGATTTGCTTCCTTGATTTCCATTTCCGCCGTGCTCCGCTGTTTTCGGTCCTGCGCTGCCTGACGCTAGGACGCACGATCCCCGATCGCACTCAGAGTCCCGCTCTGACTGCGTTCCGTGGGATCCCGCTCTCGCGCACCTTCTGGCGCGAACTCCCTGTACTGCTTTGCCCTGGGGAACCGCTTCGTCTGTGTCGGACCACGTTCCCGCCGTGTTCCGAACCCAGTCCCCACTCGCTAGTTCATCAAGCTCTGAAAAGTAGGCGCCTCAGGACGCCGCTACGCTCCGGATCTGAGAGCGCGAGGTAAGCCGCTTCTCAATGTTCGACAGCCGATTGACCAGGCTGGCGCCCAGGCCCTTGGCTTCATTCATCTCTGCCACCGCCGCTTGGGCGATTGGATCTGCGCGGCGTTCATCCATCACGCGATCCAAAGTCTCGAAGATGCTTCCCAGCGTGCGCTCCAGCTGCTCCAGGTCCCCGCGCATGAACAGGAACTCGCGCTGGATTTGCTCGATGGTGTAGCTCTCGGCCATCATCTCTTTGATGCGCTGGATCTGGCGCACCACGCTCACGGGGTAGATCCCTTGGGAACCGCGATGCTTGCCCTTACGACCCACGCGCACGCTGCGGGGCAGAAGCCCCAGCTGCACATACTTGCGTAGAGTGGCCTCACTCAGCGCGATGCCGTAGCTCGCAAACAGGTCGAGGATTTCCCCCGACGTCATGCCTTTGGCGAAGCGCTCTTCAACCCGCACGAGCGCGTCATCGTCCAAGACTCCACTGAGCTCGCCCCCCATCAAATGCACTCCCAACTCAGCCACTGTCTCAACCGTCTGCTGTTCGTGTTCCCGAACGTTCACTCTGCCTGAGTCGTCGACCCGTCCGCGGTGACTCTCGTCTCGGGACCAAGAACTCAACTTTCCGCCCCACCCGTGACGACGTCTCCGTCGACGCAAGTCAATATATTCTACTGAGTAGATCCGCCCCAAACGCTTTAGACGAGAAAATTTGCGCAGATCCTCATCCGGCTCCATGGACGCTATTTGGGATCACACCTATGACATTTGTTGTCACACCAATGGAATGTCCATGGAGCTTATGGGATGTCCATCGGGGCGCCCGACTCATCACACGCTGACCCGCGTGGAGGCGCCTCTCGGCTCGAGAGTGATCTCATCACAGGCGTGGCGCTTCGGCCTACAGAATGACCAAACGCTTTTCCGCGGAGCAACGGCTGCGGGCTCGCGACGCACAGGCGCACGTGAGCGCCACGCGCGGGGACGCCGAGTGCATCCAACGCCGCTGCACTGTCACAGGAACATTCTGTGTTAGCTGCACAGGATCCTGCGAAACACCGTGATTTTCGCGCAATCGCTAGGAGCGCTGGACGACTGGATAGTCGACTGACGTGACCTCGAGCGTCCTCTCGGTCGTCGTTTCACACGGCTCGACACGCCGAGCCGTAGCTTGATGAACCGCGCGCGAGACTGCCCTCGAGAGATCGACCGACCGAGTGTCGGCACAGGCAAGTAGCGCGGCTTCGATCTGATGCGAACAGGGACGGTCGCTCGGTTGCACCGCGAGCAGCTCATGAACGACTGAACAGAAGGTGAGCGGCAGGTCGGGGCGCAGCAGGGACAG
Source organism: Polyangiaceae bacterium (assembly GCA_050183255.1). Classification (GTDB taxonomy): domain Bacteria; phylum Myxococcota_A; class Polyangia; order Polyangiales; family Polyangiaceae; genus JAHBVY01. Next base: position 9,790 of record JBFXBK010000282.1, read on the forward strand.
CTGCACCGGCGGGCGCCAGGAGAGGCGTGCCGGGTGTGTCCAAGGCTCAGTTCCCCATGGATTTATCTGCGAGGCGAGCTCGTAGATCAGTACGCCCAAGGCGAAGACATCGCTAGCGGGTGAAAGCGCTTCGCCCCTCGCTTGCTCTGGAGATAGGTACATCGGTTTGCCTTTGACGACGCCGCTCGCGGTCCATGCCTCCCGGGCGGCAGCGCGGGCAATGCCCAGATCGATGAGCCTCACCTCGCCACCTCGACTCAGCATCACGTTGTGAGGCGACAAGTCACGGTGGACGACGCCGCCCTCGGTCCTGGCGAGCACGCCGAGAGCGCGGCTCAACGCGAGCCCAACGGCCACCAGGAGCTCCAGACACGGAGGACCGCCCTGAGCCCTGAGCAAGCGCGCGACGTCACACCCGTCGACATATTCCAAACATAGCTCGAGCTGCCCGTTGCTGTCCTCGAGCACGTCGAACAGTCGGATGATGTTTCCGTGCGATACCATGGCGAGCAAGCGAGCCTCTTCGGCCAGCCCGCGTCGCACGCCGCTGTCGAAGCCGCGCGCGCGCTTGATGCAGACTTCGCGGCTGAATCCCTGGGTGAATTGCCGTGCGCGCCACACTTCGGCGAACCCGCCCTGCCCCAAGCGTTCCAGCAGCTCATAGCCTACGACCCGACGGCGATAGCGTTTGCGCATGGGTGTTCCGTCGGTCGCTGGAGGGTCGAGTTGCGGGGATTGCGGGAGGAAACGCCGACGAAGACGCTCGAAGCCACGCGGCCGAAACACGACGCGCAGCACAGGACTGCCGGTTTTGCCCCAAGGCGGCCCGAGCTGTACTAGATTCCCGGGCCATGGCGTTGACGCGCTATCGGGACGTCACCGCGGGAGGCGCTAGGCTTCGCGTCGCGGACACCGGCAGCGGTTCGCCGGTGGTGCTGCTCCACGGGCTATTCATGGACCACCTCACGTGGTCCCGCGTCACGCCTGAGCTAGAAGAAGACTTCCGGGTCATCACGCCGGACCTGCCCGGCTTCGGTGAGAGTGAGAAGCCGCCCCCTAGCCGTTTCAGCTACAACTTCGACGCCTTCGCGGACTGTGTTGCCGGGCTCTACTCAGGCCTCGGTGTTGGGAGGGCGGCGCTCGTAGGACACGACCTCGGCGGTTCCATCGCTATCGCCATTGCCGCGCGGCACCCAGAGCTGGTGAGTCGCTTGGTCGTAATCAACCCGACTTGCTTCGTCACCTCAGCTGACTACAGTCGACGGCTCGCGGCGTGGCCGTTGCTCGGCGGGCTGATGTTCAAGCAATTCCTGGGTCGCACGAGCTTCCGCTCGTACTTCCGTGAGCGCCTGACGGGCGGCGCGCCCATCGATGGCGAACGCCTCGATCACTACTACGACTGCTTCAACACCCCCGCCGCTCGTGGCAGCGCGCTAGCAACGCTGCGAGCGACTGACGACACGCGGCCGATCATCGCGGACACCGCCCGTGTTGCCGTACCGAGCCTGGTGATTTGGGGTCGGCACGACAAGCTGTGTCCTAGTGGCTTCGGGCAGAAGCTCTCCAAGAACCTCAACGGCGCTGGCTTCGAGTTGATGAACGCAGGTCACTCGCCGCAGGAAGAGCGACCTCTCGAAGTGGGCCGGGTGTTGTCGCGCTTTCTGAAGGCCGAGCGGGCCAGCATGTACTGACCGGCACCCCCGAAGAGTCGCGCGAGAGTGATCCGACTCGCTCTCGCGCATGCTCGAGATTGCAACCAGGCGCCACGTCGCGTTACTTCTCCGGCATGTCTCAGAACCGAGCCCTGACGCGCTTCAAGCGGAATCGCGGCGCTGCGCTCGGGGCCGGCTTGGTGGTGTTCCTGATCGCCTTCGCGATCATCGCGCCCATGCTGACGGGGTTCGACCCCAACCTCAGCGACTTCGAAACGGGGCGTGATGCAATCGGAGAGCCAGTGGGTCCCAGCGCAGCGCACTGGCTCGGCGTCGACCAGCTGTTCCGCGATCAGCTGAGCCGCCTGGCCCACGGCGCCCGCATCTCATTGGCAGTCGGCTTCATCGCGACCTTGCTGAGCGCGCTGGTGGGCACCGCGGTGGGCCTCTTGTCGGGTTGGACCTCGGGCACGCGCTGGGGGTTCGTGGATCAAGCGCTGATGGGCTTGGTCGACAT
>JBFXBK010000283.1:0-11915 GCA_050183255.1 Polyangiaceae bacterium
CGGGGAAATCGGGAAAGGTCGCCAGATCGTTGCGAGCCAGCGCGGCAGCCACGGTGAACTGGCTGCCGGTTACCTGCATGCCGTCTCCGGAGTCACCGGCAAAGCGGACGATCGCGCCAGGCAGGGACTTGGGGGTGTGGGAGTCGTCAGTCGTGACAGGAACCGGCTGTGCCATGAAATCTAGCTCTGTTTGCTGGAGGGACCCTTGGAGAGTGCCCTCGGGTTTGGGTCAACTGGCTGCGCCACCCGCGGTGGACGCGATGCGGAACTGAAGGCGATTCCCGCGCGCACGCTTGCCGCGAATTCGGAGCGGAGAGCAGCGCCGCGGCGTCTTCCGGTGGAAGCGGGCCGAGGCTGGGGCCGGAGCGGGAAATGCGCCATTGGGAAGAGGGGGAGCCGGCTGGGTCAGTGGTTGCCCCCGTCGGCATCGCTCGATGCGGGGTCCTACCGCTTTTTGCTCAGAAACGCTCGCCCCTTTGTCGGGCGACGGCAAGGACCAGCTCGCGGCATCTGCCGTCCGCCGCCCCCAGTGTCAAGATGGCACGTCGGAAAACTCAAGATTGGCGTGCAACGCTCTCTTTCCTGGGCCCTTGCGGGCGAGGTTTGCAGCGGCGGGCCCGCGTGATAAGCGCGCCGCACGCCTACGCCGGCCTGAGCGCTGACGTAGGACCACCCGACGGGGTGGAAGCGGCGTGTCCCCGGACCGCCGTCATTTGCAAAAACGAAGTGAGGAGCCTGACGAATGGCAAGCCTGAAGGACCTGGTAGGTAGTGATGAGAAGCGCGAGGCCGTGATCGAGGACGCGCAGCAGGTGCTCGACGCCGAGGTCTCCGACAAGGGCGGGATTAGCGGGATGGCCATCAAGACCGCGTACAAGATGGTCAAGGGGATCCAGCCCGGCTTCATCCGCAAGGTCGTCAACGCGCTGCTGGACGACTTCCTCGATCAACTCGACCCGCTCTACCAGGAGGCCCTCGCGCAGGGGAAGCCACCGGGCCAGCACCTCAAGGACAACAAGGGGCGAGTTGCTGAGGCGCTGCTCGGGGTCACCGACAAGCGCGCGAAGGCGAGCGACAACGGCGCCGTGAAGAAGATGTACGAGAAGCTGCGTCCATCAGCCGCCAAACACGTCGAGGACGCGGCGCCGCGCCTGGCAGCGATGCTCGAGCGTCACGCAGGCTGACTCACACGCGCTCCAATCCCCGGGCCTCAATCCGAACCCCATCAGCAGGCCGCGCGAGCGAGCCAGAGGTCGTGTCTTCGCCTGCAGCGCTGCACTCGCGTGCCTCGGGGATTCGCCGCGTAGCGTCAAACACATTGTGTGTGTCACTCGCCCTAAAACCGGCGAGGGGCGCAGCGACGGTTGACGAAAGCGCAGCAGAAAACGCCTAATCCCGGCATGCTTTTGAGCACGCTCACGCAGACTTCGAACGAGTATGGGGTTGGCGTGACGTCGAGTGCTGACGAGGAAGCTTTGGATCGCTACCACGAACTGGGTCTGGTCGCGCCGTGTGACGACGCCGTAGCATTCTCTGCTGACAAGTTCGCGTAGCCGGTCAGACTGTAGAGGGGTGGATTTCGAGTGGTGACGGAGGAACTCACGCGCGGCAAACGACTCGGTCGCTACGAGCTTCTCCAGCGTATTGGTCGCGGCGGCATGGCCACCGTTTGGGTGGCTCGGGAGCACGCGGACACCCCCGAGCAAGAGCGACTGGTCGCCGTGAAGGCGATTCTCCACGACCTCGCTTCGGACAAGGAATTCGTCGACATGTTTCTCGACGAAGGTCGCCTGATCCGCGCGATTCGCCACCCTAACGTCGTGGATGTCTACGAGGTGGATGACGCGGATGGCGTGATGTTCATGGCGATGGAGTGGGTCGAGGGCGACTCCCTCCACGCGGTGATCGCGGAGTCTGGCAAGCGTCGGCCGATCCCCCCGGAAATGGCCGTGAGGATCATTGCTGACGCGGCTGCGGGGCTGCACGCGGCGCATGAACTCACTGACGAGAACGGCAAGTTGCTGGGCGTCGTGCACCGCGACGTTTCGCCCCACAACATCTTGATCGGCACCGATGGCGCGATCAAGTTGGTCGACTTCGGCGTGGCCAAGGCGATGGGCCGGATTGGCGAAGCGACGCAAGCCGGGCAGCTCAAGGGCAAGTTTGGTTACATGTCCCCGGAGCAGGCCCGGGGCAAACCCGTCGACCGTCGCGCAGACATCTTCGCCCTCGGTATCGTACTCTTCGAGCTGACGACTACCCGCAGGCTCTTCCGTGGGGAACACGACGCAGAAACTCTGCACCTGGTCGTCAGTGGCAAGATCCCTGAACCGCGTTCGATCGATCCGGAGTATCCAGAGGAACTGCAGAGGATCGTTCTGCGTGCGCTCGAGCGCGACATCGAGAAGCGTTACCAGACGGCGCGCGAGTTCCAGGAAGATCTCGAAGCCTATCTCCAGGCGAATCGTATCTTGGTGCCGCACAGCGGTGTGGGTTCGTTGCTCAAGCGCGTGCTCGGCGCGCGCATCGAGCAACGACGCAAAGGGATTCGCGCCGTGCTGAAGGCCGCGGAGTCTGGCAGTCATGGCCTGCTCCCAGGTGGCGAGGCCGGCTTTACTCCGACTGGCAAGAGTTCGGCAGATGTGATCTCCGAGGGCACTGGCAGTGGCATTGGGCCCGCGTCCGTTAGTTCCATCACCGGGAGTGGCGTCGGTTTCCCTATGGAATCGTCTGCGCCAACTCACACCGGGTTTCCGCAGACCGTGTCCACGCCTCCACCTCAGCGCTCCGGCCTCGGCGGATACATCGTGGGTGTAGTGGGCTTGTTGGTGGCGTTGGTCGTCGTCGTGATCTTCGCCGTGACGCGACGGGAAACCACGACCACGACGGTGGTCAGCGTGCCCGCAGCCACCGCGCCGCCGGTGGAAACACAGAAGCCCGAGACGCCAACTCCTGCCGCCACGAACGATGGGGTGGAAACGTTGGAGCTAGACCAGCTCGACGCAGGCGCGACCGAACCAGAAGCTCCAGCGACCGCGGGTCATTCGCAGGCACCGCGGACTGCTCCCAAAGCGACTACAGCTCCGAAGAGCACCGGCGCGGCGACTCCGAGTCCAACCGGTGATCTGCCTCGCGCGAATCCGTACAAGTAGCCCTGTGCTAACGGCGCGCGCCTGCGTTAGCCGCACGAGCCTGGGTTAGCAGCGCCTGACTAGGTCCCGTCTGCCAGCGTGCTGATTACACCGCCGCTCGTCACGATCACGAGGCTCTGTCCAAAGTGCCTGAGACGAGTCGCATCCTTCGAGGCGGGGACGACCTGCTGCACGCTAGTGGACCCGACAACGTACGAGAACACGCCGCCTTCGCCGAGCTCCGATCCTCCAGCAATGAACGCGAGCCGGTCGCCGTAAGAGAGCAACTGCTCGGCGTCGGTGAAGCCGGTGAGCAGGCGAGTCTCGTCGCCCACCGCGGCGTCGCAGGCGGAACCGAACAGCGAGCGCTGCCAGATTTCCCCGTTGGCGCGGCTCACGTAGAATTTCTTCCCGTCGCTGGTGACGCCTGTCGCATCAGTCGTTTGGGTGGCGAGGGCGGCCACGCGCGTTCCGCCGCCGAGGCCAACTGCCCACACGCGGCCATTGCTTACCCAATACGCGCAGTTCTTGTCGGCGACGACTGGACCGCCGGTCTGGTTTCCGTCGGGATCCGTGAAGACCAGCTGCATCGTCGGCGTTTGGCTGAACGCGAGATCCGTGATCAGCACGTGAGGTTGTCCCGGGGTCGAGGTCTTCGTGACGAGCACCAGGCGTGTCGGTGTGGGTGTCTCACCCGTGACCGTCATGCCGGTGATGTGGCCGATCGTAGACGTGTAGGTGACCTGCGTTGAGGGGTTAGCACCCATTGGATCCCTGAGGAAACGCAGTAGCTTGCCTTCGTCTGTCGCACCGACTCCGACCCCGACGAAGAGCCCAGCGCTGCCGGGCGGTGCGAGCAAGGCGCTCGCGCGATCGACGGTCTCGCCCGTAAACGATCCGCTGGGCGTGCCGCCCGCAAGGTAGATCCACCCGAGTTCTGCTCCGGTGACATCTCCCGGTACGAAGTACACCAACGAAGACGTCCCTCCGATCCCGGGGCTGATCAGTGCGCCGGTCTTGCCCCCCAGAATATCCGTCGAAGGGAACGCCGCTTGGCTCCACGGCTCCACTGTGATCGGGATCGCCGCGTCCGCATCCATTCCGGCGTCGCTTGCGCCGCCGGATCCAGCTTGACCAGCAGCACCCCCCACGCCCGCGCTGCCCGCGTCGCCCGCAGAGCCCCCGGCGGCTGCACCGCCGCTTCCCCCCCCGCCGCTTCCCCCCGACGCATCATCCAACAGCGACTCGTCGAGGGTCTTGAAGCACGCCGTGCTTGCCGTTGCCGCGACGGTCAGCGCTAGGGCGGAGGTTAGTAGTTTGCGTGAGGGGAACTTCAAGCCACGAAGCATCGCGAAGGCATGGTAGCATTTGGCCTAGATTCCGAGCGGTTCCGAATGACACGAAGCAAGCACTTGGTGGGCAAGCGAGGGAGTAGGGGAGCGCGAGCCGTGGCCGCCGCGGTCGGCGTCGTCTTCGGGGCGTTGCTCGTCATGCCTGGTCTGGCGACGGCCCAGGGGGCGGACGCTGAGGCGCCCGCGGACGACGCTGGCCGCTTCTTTCAGGCTGCCCAGCGCGCCTACGATGAGGGGCGCTACGTCGACGCTGCCCACGGCTTCGAGCAAGCCTTCAAGATCAAACCGCATCCCGCGCCGCTGATCAACGCAGGGGATGCGTGGGACAAAGCGGGAGAATACGCGCTCGCCGCGCGCGCATATCAGCAGGTGCTGACGCTCAAGCAGGCGACGGAGCAAGACCGGATTGATGCGACGGATCGCTTGACTCGCATCTCGCCAAAGCTCGGCTTGATCGAGCTCGTGGGCAACCCAGGAATCCGCGCGCGGGTGGACGACGAAGAGTTTCACGGCGGCGACCGCATCTACTTCTTCCCCGGCGAGCACCGCGTGACGCTGGTGGATGTGGATGGTGCGAAGGTGCGGGTGATCCAGCTCGCCGCCGGGACCGAACGCAGCGTGGATTTGTCCACCTTGCTGCCCAAGCGGGGGACCTCCCCCAAACCCGATGAAACGAAGCCGGGCGATTCAGTAGCGATTGACACGGCCCCCGCGCCTGCAGGCGGGATTCGGCCAATCACCTACGTGGCGTACGGCGTTGGCGCTCTGGGCGTGATCGGTGGGGTGGTGTTCGGTCTCCAGGTCAACTCCGCGGAGAGTTCCTACAACGAGAACCCCAATCGAGACGACTTGGACCGCTTCAATTCAGCCAAGCTGATGACGAACATCAGCTGGGGGATCGGCCTGGTAGGCGTTGGGGTGGGTACGTTTTTCCTGATCCAAGACCTCAAGGCCGGCTCCGCCCGCAGCGGCGGAGGCGATCACGCCGCACGAACCCGGCGTTTGCCGGTGGATGTGACGTGGAGCGAGCAAGGTGCATTGCTCAGCGCCAGTGGGCGATGGTAGGTGATACTGCGAGGGTCGGGGAAGCGCCGCTGGTCGGACGTCCCCGGGCGGAGCGTCCAGCGTCGGACGTCACCTTGGGCTGACTTGTCAGCCGAGCTGAGCGAGAAACCGTAGGACAACGTGGGCAAAATCCTGGTCGTAGATGATCAGCGCAACATGCGCACCACCCTCGCCATGATGTTGCGAGGTGGCGGCCACGACGTGGACGAGGCCGAAGATGGCGAGAAAGCCTGCGACATGGGCGCGAGCGGCGCCTACGACGTGGTGCTCACTGACCTGCGCATGGGCGAGAAGGACGGCATCGATGTGCTGCGGCACATCAAGCAAGAGCAGCCGATCACCGAGGTCATCGTGATGACCGCGTACGGCACCATCGAGAGTGCAGTCGAAGCCATGCGCCTCGGCGCGTTCGACTACATCCAGAAGCCCTTCACCGAACAAGAGCTGATCGTGAAGGTGCAGAAGGCGCTCGAGAGCCGCCGCTTGCACGGTCAGGTCCAGATGTTCGCCCAGGAGTTCCGCGAGAAGTACCACTTCGAGAACATCATCGGCCGCTCTCAGGCGGTACGTGACGTACTCGGTCGCGTCGTGAAGATCGCGCCCACGGATGCCACGGTGCTGATTACTGGAGAGAGCGGCACCGGCAAGGAACTGGTCGCGCGCGCCGTGCACGCGAACAGTCGGCGTGCTGACAAGCCCTTCGTGATCGTCAACTGCGCAGCGATCACCGAGACGTTGCTCGAGAGTGAGCTGTTCGGCCACGCGCGAGGCGCTTTCACCGGCGCTGTTACCGCGCGGAGAGGCCTCTTCGAGGAGGCCGACGGCGGCACCTTCTTCTTCGACGAGATTGCCGAGACGGCGGTGACCTTTCAGGCCAAGCTGCTACGCGCGATTCAAGATGGTGAGGTGCGGCGCATCGGCGAGAACCGAGGCATCAAGGTGGATGTGCGCATCATCGCCGCGACCAACATCGATCTAGTGCAGGCCGTCGAGGAAAAGAGTTTCCGTAAGGATCTATACTATCGCCTGAACGTGGCGCGCTTCCATTTGCCGCCCATGCGCGATCGTCAGGAAGACGTGCCGCTGCTGGTTCAGTTCTTCCTCGACAAGTACAACCGCAAGATGAAGACGCGCACCAAGCTGGGGGAGGGCGTGATGGAGCGCCTGCAGCAGTACGAGTACCCCGGCAACGTGCGCGAGCTGGAGAACATGGTCGAGCAAGCGGTGGCTCTGGCCGGCGGCGGCTTGATCGGCGTGGACGACATCTTGCCGCAAGCGCCGAGCAAGGCCACCACCACCACCGGCAAGACGCTGGCCGATTTGGTGGACGCCGCCGAACGGGACGCCGTGGAAAATGCCCTACGCAGCTGCGACGGCAACCGCGAGCGCGCCGCGGACATGCTCGGGATCAGCCCCACGACGCTGTGGCGCAAGATGACCCGCCTCGGGATCTCCTTCGACAGTCGCGGCTAGTGAGGGACGTATAAGCGCTGGCCAGCGTTGACCCGTGGAGCTACACCGCCGCTCCCGTGCGAACCGAGCTATTCGACTACGAGCTGCCCGAGTCAGCGATCGCCCAGCGCCCTTCGGCGGAGCGCGGCGCGTCGCGCATGCTCGAAGTCGGCGAGGAGTTGATCGACCGCTCTGCGCAGGATTTCGCCGAGCTGGTGCCAGAAGGCGCCCTGGTCGTGCTGAACGACACTCGAGTGCGCCGCGCGCGGCTCCTGGGGGAGCGCATGCCCGGTGGAGGGAAGGCCGAGATCTTTCTCCTGTATCCCGTGGATGCCATGCGGAAGTGCTGGTCCGCGCTTGGGCGCGCCAACAAGCCGCTCCGGCCAGGGACGGAGTTGAGTATTGCTGGGGAACGCGTCCTGGTGCGCGAGCGCTTGGAAGACGGCACCCTGCTGGTGGAGCTGTTCGTCGCGGAGAGCGCCGTCGGGGTGGAAGACTGGCTCGAACGACAGGGGCACGTGCCACTGCCCCCGTACGTGCGACGCCCGGACGATGCGAGCGACGGTGAGCGCTACCAGACCGTGTTCGCTCGGGAGCTGGGCTCCGTCGCTGCACCTACCGCTGGGCTGCACCTGTCGACCTCAGCGCTCGAGCGCCTCGGGCAGCGCGGAGTCGACGTTCAGACGCTGACGTTGCACGTCGGCATCGGGACGTTTCGACCGGTGTCTAGCGACGACTTGGACGAGCACCCGATGCACGCGGAGCACATTGAAGTCAGCGACGTCCTGTGCGCTCGCGTGAACCGAGCTCGCGCCGCCAAACGGCCCGTGATCGCCGTTGGGACCACCGTGGTCAGAGCCCTCGAGTCGGCGGCCGAAGGCGGCGAACTGCGGCCATTTTCTGGCGAGACGCGTCTCCTGATTCAACCGGGCTATCGCTTCCGTGCGGTTGATGGGCTGCTCACGAACTTTCATATGCCGAAGAGCACCCTGCTCGCACTGGTGAGCGCGCTCGTGGGCCGTGAGAAGCTGCTCGTGAGCTACCGTGAAGCGCTTGCTCGTGGCTATCGCTTCCTCTCCTACGGCGATGCGATGTGGATCCCGCGGAGGTTGGTCTAATGCTTAAATTCTCTGTGGAAAAAACGGATGGCGACGCCCGCGCCGGAGGGCTCTCAACTCCCCACGGTCTCGTCCCGACGCCAGCATTCATGCCGGTTGGCACTCAGGCGACGGTCAAGGCTCTGAGCCCGGATGAAGTGTCCGCGACCGGCGCTCGCATGCTGATCTCCAACACGTACCACCTGTGGCTCCGCCCCGGACCGGAGATTGTCGAGCAGCACGGCGGTCTACACGAGTTCTCCCGCTGGCCGCATGCGATTGCGACCGATAGCGGGGGCTTCCAAGCGTTCAGCTTGGCGGAGCGCTGCAAGCTGAGCGAAGACGGCTTTGCTTTCCAATCGCACTTGGACGGATCCCGACGCATGCTCTCGCCTGAAGAGTCGATGCGGGTCCAGGGCATGCTCGGCTCCGACATCGCGATGCAGCTCGACGTGTGTCCGCCCGCTGGGTGCCCGAGGGATGAGCTGGTGAGCGCCGTCGAGCGCACCACTCGCTGGGCGGCTCGTTGCCTCGCGGCAAAGCGTAAAGACCAAGCGCTGTTCGCCATCGTCCAGGGTGGTCTGGACCCGGAGCTCCGGCTGCGTCACGCCAAGGAGCTTGCGGCGCTGGACGTTGATGGCCTCGCGCTCGGCGGATTCAGCGTGGGTGAAGCGCCGGAGGCGATGCACGTGGCCCTGCGCGAGATCGTCCCCCACGTCGACCCCCAAAGGCCTCGCTACTTGATGGGAGTCGGCACGCCGCGGGATCTCGTGATCGGCGTCGGTTGCGGCGTCGACGTGTTCGACTGTGTGCTTCCCACACGCAACGCGCGCAACGGGCAGCTCTTTACCTGGGAAGGCAAGCTCATCATCAAGCACGCCCGTCACGCGCAGGACCAGACGCCGATTGACCCTAGCTGCGGCTGTCCGGCATGTGCGGGTGGCTTCTCCCGCGCTTACCTCCGTCACCTCTATCAGGCCCACGAAATTCTAGGGCATCGACTGATGTCGCTGCACAACGTGTACTTTTACCAGCAGCTGGTGGCCCGCGCTCGGCAGGCGGTGCTTGAGGGCCGGTACGCGCAGTTTGCTGCGGAGACGCTCGCGCGCCTTGGCGCCTGACAGCGATTTTTTATAGGGACTTAGATAGACTAGCTCCGCGCGGAGATGTCGCGGGAACCGCCCTCAATCCGTGGGCTTTTCTCCGGTGAGTGGTTGGCGGGGCGAGCGTGCCGCGCCGCGGCGCCCGAGGGTCAGGTTTGGGGAACTTTCGGCTTCCTGGCCGCGGCGCTTATGGCCTTGAAATGTTTGAAGTACCCCGACGACGGTAAGCATGGAATAATCTCGACCGGCGATGAGCAAGAAGCAAATCGGCCGCATTCTCCTCCAGCAGCGGGCTCTTTCACCAGAGGAGCTGGAGAAGGCCCTCGCCGAGCGTGGCGCAGGTGGTGGCCGTCTGGCGTCTCGCCTAGCCGAACGTGGCACCATCGACGACACCGCTGCCCTCAAGGCGCTGAGCGAGCAAAACGGCATTCCGGGCATCGACCTCAGCCAGCTGTGTCTGCGGCTCGATGATCTCGACCTGCTGCCGCGTGAGATTGCCGAGAAGCACCTGATCCTCCCGGTGCTCGTGCGCAATGACCGGCTGTTCATCGCGATGGCGAACCCGGGGGAGAAGAAGGTCGTCGACGAGCTCGAATTCGTCACTGGGAAGAAGGTCTATCCCTACGTGGCGCTCGAGCAGAGCCTGTCTCGAGTGATCGAGGACGCCTACACCCGCAAGGCACGAGGCGAAGACTTCTACATCGGACCGAAGTGCCCCCCAGAGGTGCTCCAGCGGATCGGCCTCGCCCCAGACGGCACGGCGCTCAATGCCGAAGAGGAGTTCCCTGAAGGGCCGCTATCGCTTACCGAGCCGGAATCGATCGTGCCGCCGAAGGATCAGGCAGGCGTGGTGATGGACGACGCCGTCGGCCGTGCCTCTCAAGTGGACGAGGTCGAGGACGATGACTTCGGCGATGTTTCGAAGGAACTCAGTGTCGTCACCGACATTCCGGATAACGACCCCGCATCCTCGCCCAACGTGAAGACCGTGCTGGTCGTAGACGATGAGGCCGAGATCCGCCGCATGCTGGTCAAGTTGCTATCGACCCGCGGCTACCGGGTGCTTGAGGTCGATCGCGGGCTCTCAGCCCTGCGTATGGTCAAAGAACACCGTCCGGACCTGATCATCCTCGACGCAATGCTGCCCGAAGTGCATGGCTTCGAGATCGCGCGTCGGATCAAGGGCAGCAAACGCTACGGCGAGATCCCGATAGTGATGATCAGCGCGGTGTATCGGGGTTGGCGCTACGCCGAGGACCTGCGTCAGTCCTGCGGCGTCGAATTCTACATCGAAAAACCGTTCCGTATCGCCGACGTCACGAACGCCGTGGAGAGTGCCCTCGCGGGACGGGCTGAGGCGAAAGACCCGCAGCAGATTTCCGCGGAAGCCGAGCGGGAGCTCAACGCGGGGGTGTCGGCCTACAAGGCGGGGCGAATCGACGAGGCGATGGAGCACCTCAAGCGCGGCATTGGTATCGATCCGCTGGCCTATCGGCTGCATTTTCACTTGGGGCTGCTGTACGGCAAGAAGGGCCAAGTTTACGAGGCCATTAGTGAACTCGAGACAGCGGTTGAGATAAACTCTCGGCACTTCCCGGCCGTCAAGAATCTCGCGGTCCTGTACCAAAAAGCCGGTTTTCGCAACAAGGCGACGGAGACCTGGGAGCGTGCGTTGAACCTTGCTCCCGACGACGAAACCCGTCAGTCAATCAAGCAACATCTCGTGAGCTTGCTCTGATGCTTTTTTCCCCTTCTTCGACTTCAGAGCATCCGAGCACCCTCGGTGGCGCGTATGAGCTAGGCTTATCCGAGGTCTTGCTCTTTCATTGCTTCACACCCGCCCTCAAGAAGCTTGGCAGGCGGGCCGGGTGTTCGTATCAGTCCATGGCTTGCCCTGATACCGAGGTGGCCCACCTCCTTCCCGCTACTCCCGACGCGGTGCGCTAAACGCAATGAAGTTTCTCTGTCCGAGCTGCAAGGCGAAGTATCAGATCGCCGATGAGAAGGTTGCGGGTCGCAACGTCAAGATGAAGTGCCGTAAGTGCGGCCACTTGATTCACGTGAACCAGGCAGCCGCGGCACCTTTGTCGGTTGCGCCCGAGGCTCCGCCGTCGGGTGCGAACAAGCCGGCCTCTTCGCCCAGTCCTGGTAGCTCACCACGTGCCGGTAGTTCACCACGTGCCGGTAGTTCACCACGTGCTGCGGCTATTCCGCGCGGTAGCGCAGACCGGCCGCAGGCTCCGGCACCGCGAGCACCCGCGCCTCGTGCGGGCGGCTCGTCTCCGCTCGCCGCACGGGCGCCTCGCGCGTCCTCGCCTCTCGCCGCGCCTGCGCCGCCTCGTGCCGGTGGCGTCCCGCAGCGTCCCGGGCTGGGAGCGACTCCGCGCCCCGGAGCGGCAGGGTCAGTCGGGGCGAGCGGTTCAGTCGGAGCGGCGGTGGTACAGTCTCCCGCTCCTGCACGTTCATCTCTCCGCGCGGTAACGGAACCCGAAGCGCCGGAGTCTCTGGAGGCCGAGTCGATCCACGGTGACGACCGCGCCTCTGGTGTTGGTTCGTCCCCGAGCTCCGCGCCAGCGTCGGGTGCGGCGCCCGCCAGCGCAGGCTACGGCTCCTATACAGAAGACGAAGATGAAGCGACCGTCGTGGCGTCGGTTGGCCTCGCGGCGGCGCTCAGTCGCGCGATGGACGAGGACCCGGCGCCAAGTTCAATGCTCGC
>JBFXBK010000284.1:0-11870 GCA_050183255.1 Polyangiaceae bacterium
TTCTGCTCCATGAACTGAACGTAGCGGCGGTAGCGCTCCACCGTGACCTCGTACTTGTCGATCTGCGATGCTTCGGAAGCTTCGCCGTCGACGAGCTTGCAGCCGTTCCCGGGGCAGCCGTCGAGGTCGATCGACTTCAAGACGTCCGTGTTGCCCAGCCCGACACGGACGCAGCAAGACTCACCGTCGCATTTGCTGGTGAGCGCAAGGCACGACGGGGTGTCCTCCGCCGGCGGGGGCGCTGCGTCTTCGCTCGCTGCGCCGACGTCTGACTGAGGCGCGTCGGGTGCGACGTCTTGGCTGCACCCTGCGGCCAGCACCATCAGGCCGGCCGCAGCGAGCCCGGTGATTGCCCCACGGAATCGCGCTGTAAGGAAGAGAGGGAAGAGCGCGCGGTTACGGAGGTGAGAAGTATTCATGACTGAGGCTCCTGGCATTGAAGTGGGTTCTTGCCGGGAGCCCTTCCACGCTTCGTGCCAAGCGTAGATCAGCCGAAAATTCCGCGAATTCTTGAAAACGCAGCCAACCAGACGGTCCGCGTACCGTCCGCGTACCGTCCACGTACCGTACGTTGGAAGTTAGTCGGCCGCTCGGAAGAGGCCCGCCACCTCGGGGGGTTCAACGCTCAGGAAGGCGCTAAGGCTCCAGGCGGTACGCCTTGAAACGAAACAGCGTCTCGAAGCCCAGGTATTCGAGGCGCGGCGCGGAGGTGGCCTCCAAGGCCATCGTCGTCGCGTACTCGATACCTCGCTCACGTAGAAACCTGAGGCGGGCCTCGAGCAAGGCGCGATACACACCATGGCCTCGAGCCTTATCGAGCACCTGGGCGCCCATCAGGTAACCGAAGTCAGCCCGCAGCACGAGCGACGCGGTGCCAACGACTTCGTCATCTCGTAGCGCCTCAAAGTAGAAGTTCGAGCGCGGCACAGCTTGCATGCGAGATTGATACGTTGAGCGCCAGACTTCGAGCTCGCGCTCCGGCACGCCCCAGCCGCGCATGACCACCGCCAGGTGTTGTTCGAGCTGCCCCGAACTCAATTGCCGCACGGTAACATCGTCGGGCACATGGAGGCTCAAGGAAGTCGGACATCCCATGCCCCGTGACTCCGTGCTCTCGAAGCCGCGGCGCTCGAGGCGCTCGCCAAAGTCAGCGGGCTCTGTCCAGTAACCCACGAGCCACTTGGTCGCTAGGCCGTGAGCGCGATACGCCGCCACGGTCTCGTCGATCACGCGCTCCGTGTCATGCTCCGGGAGCTCGGAGATCACGACCTCGTTGCAGGTACCCGACGTGGACGGAGTCAGCGTCTGGTACCAACCAGGTCGCTCGATCAGCTGCGTGTCCCTGCGCACCAAGTCGGGACCCAAGCGCCCGCGCAGGCAGGCGTCGCGTTTGCGTTCGAGAGTCCAAGGCTCCATCCGCTGGGGTGTGAACCGCGCTCGTGAGGTTCGCAACCTGAGCGTCCTCCAGATCCACCGCGCGGCAACGCGTGTCAGCCTGAGCCGCGCGGCGCCTCGGCGCGAAAACCAAGCTTTTCGCCGCTAGGCACCACCCTTGCAAGGAGACGGACATGTTCCGCATGCCCGCGCTCGCCCTGCTCTTGCTCACCCTCCCCATGGCTTGCGGTAGCTCCGCGAGCAGCGATGGCGCAACGATCTCAGCGGGCGGCGCCTCTCCGGACGCTGGCGACGCTGCAGCGCCGGAAGATGCTGCGGACCGCGAGGACGCGCCGCCGGAGACGACAAGCCACGACTTCAACATCATCGACCGTTGCGCTTCCGACTCGGAGTTCAACTACCACTACGAACGCTGGACACCCGAAGAGCTTCCGCAAAACTGGGACCCGGCTGGGTTCAGGGAGATGTTGCAAGCGTTGAGTGAACGCAGACCCGGAAAGTACCGGATCGAAGCCACTTACCATCAAAGCTTGGACACCGACACGACCACGGCTGTGCTGCTGGTTGGTGACTCGGGGTCGGTAACCTACGTCAGCAAGGGCGACTGGGACCACTATCACAGCGGCGGCGGGACCGGCTACTCACGAGCCCAACAGTGCGAACTCCAGCCGGCGAGCTTCTTCGAGGCTTGCCTAGCTGACGACGAGTCCTTGCTAGGCTGCGCTGACCCAAGTCCTCAGCCGGGATGGTTTGCGCTCGCGTGGCTCACAGCCTGCTCCCCCACGGAAGCGATGTGTCAGTAGGCGAGGTAGTAGCACTTCGAATCGAACAGGCTCTCGAAGCCGAGGTGCTCCAGGATCGGCGCAGAGGTCGCCTCCTGAGCCTGAATCGTCGCGTATTCTAGCCCTCGTTCGCGCAAGAATTCTAACCGCGCGGCAACAAGCGCGCGATATGCACCCTTACCGCGCGCCGACTCCAGCACCTGGGCGCCCATCAAGTAGCCCGAGTCGCCGCGCAGCGCGAGGCTCGACGTGCCCACCAGCTCATCTCCGAGCCACGCGCCGAAGTGGAACACGACCCTGGGCACTGCGTGGAGCCCCGCTCGGTAGCGCTCGCGCCAGCCGGCCAAGTCCTCAGGCGGGTTCCCCCACCCCTGCATGGTCACCGCCAGGTACTCCTCGAGGTTCTGCTCATCGCATTGCCGCACGGTTACGTCTGAGGGTGAGTCGATCGTGAGTGAAGTCTCGCAGCCCATCCCTCGCACTCCCGAGGGGACAAACCCGCGGCGCTGCAAGCGCTCGCCGAAGTCTTCCGGGCGCGTCCAGTAGCCGACGTACCACTTGGTGGGCAAACGACGAGCCCGGTAGCCAGCGATCACCTCGTCAATCACGCGGTCCGCGTCGCCTTCACTCAGCTCTGACAGGGCGACTTCATTTCCCCAACCGGATTTGGACTGGGTGATGATCTGGTGCCAACCCGGGCGCTCGACTAGCTCCGTGTCGGGGCCACGCAAATCCGGGCTCAGCGGCCCCATCAGGCAAGCGTGCCGCTTGCGCTCAATGTTCCAGTGTTCCATCGCGAGCCGGAGTGTGAGGGTGAGATCGCCACAACGCAACGCGAGCATCCGTCGTGAAAAGGCTCAACCCTCGATGTTGCTCAGCGCAAACGCCTCGAGGTTGTCGAGCAGCTCGTCCACTGTCTGTGCCCCCCGCGTGGCGAGGTCTAGGGACATCGCGACCATCACCAGATCCGTGGCACCCGTGAGCCGCTGGGAGAACTCGACTCCGAGGTTCGCGAACGCCGGATGGCTCGCGATCGGCTCACCGGGTTCATCGCCGCGCACGGCTCGCGCGATCGCCGCTGCGATCTCGGTCTCCTGAGCACCCAGGTTCAAGAGCTCGAACGCGGCGCCGCGCAGCCGGTTCCAGTAGAGCTTGTGCTGACGCACGAGGGGATCTGGGAACTCCAGCACGAACAGCCGGTGAGCCACCTCGAAGGCCCGCTCCCCAAGTTCCGGCGCATTGCCTGCGGCTTCGGCGATCACCTTGCGGAGGCGCAGCAGCGCTGAGGCGGGCACTCTGCCGTCTGCAGCGCTCAGATCCTCGAGGAACTGCGTCGCGACTTCTGAGCGCTCGATCACCACCTCCGCCGGCTCGCCTGCGCTGAGCGCACTGGAGGCGCGATTGCCTTCGTTGAAGCCCAGGTTCAGCAACGTGTCGAGGCGGTCGTCGCCTTCCTGGGTTTCGAGCACTGCGCGCAGCGTGTCGGAGGTTCGCTCCTGGAGCGCCAGCAATTCGGCGCGATCGCCGCGGTCCCCGGCCACCCGGGCTAGGTCGCCGTAGGTGATTGCTACTTCGAAGTCCACTTCACCCTGGGCGGCGCGGCGAAGCTCGAGCGCTGCTTCGTAGCTGGACTTCGCCGCGGCGAAGTCGCCCGCTGCGTGCTGGCATTGCCCCAAGGAATGCAGCGTTCGGGCGCGCTCGAGGGGCTCCTCGGCAAACACCACGTCACCCAGCGTCACGGCCTCCTCGAGCACCGCACGGCCCCGCGCGGGAGAAGCGTGGTACGTCTGCACTTGGCCCAGCTGGCGCAAGGCGCGTGCCCGCAGCCGGTCGTCGCCGATCAGCTCTGCTCCGGCCACGGCGAACTCGGCGCGCTCAATGGCTTGGTCCCCTTCCCCCCGCATCTGGTAGCCGAGGGAGTGTGAGATGGCGCGCTCCACGTCCTCGACTTCCGGCGCCTGCTTCAAACCGGCGACCAACAGGCGGAACTCGCGCTGCGCCCAGATGGGCGCGAAGTAGTCGTCGTTGCGGGCCCTTTCTGCGAACTCCTCGTCTCGCTGGATCGCTACCGCTAGCGCGGCGAGCGCCGGCTCCTTCTCGCCTTGCCGCGCCAGCTCACAGGCCAGGTTGAAATGACAGAGTCCGTTGTCATCGGGGTAGCCAGCATCGATTGCCGCGCGGTAATTTTGAATAGCCTCGGCGTGACGTTGCGTGAACGTTGCCGCGAGGCCGGCATCCTTCAAGACCGTGGGGTCCGGGGTGCCCGGCTCCTCAAGCTGTTGCTGCGTTATGCGATACAGGTTCTCATAATCGCTCTGAGAGCTGTACATCCAGCGTAGTGAGGACCAGATGGACTCTGGCGTATCCACCTCGGGTGCTTCTTGCATCGCCGTCGTGGCGGCCGCGATCGCCGCGTCATGGGTGGTCGCGCCTCCACTCACCAAGGCGAGCGCGCTGCGATACGCAGCCTCGGCGCCCGCTAGATCCTCAGCCGAGGCGCGCGCCAGCGCGGTCAGCAACCACAACTCATGCACCGCAGGGAAACGTTGCCGCAGCGACTCCAGGCGTGGCAACGTTGCCTTCTGAGTGGGTCGGTCGTACGACTTCCGCACCGCGAGTGCCGCGAGGAAGGCTTCCAGCTCCACTGCGCGTGCGCCGCTCCCAATGCCCGCTAGCAACGCCTCGAAGCCGCGACTGAGCGGTTCATGGTCGGTCACCCGCGCCCAGGCCTGGCGCAGTGACGGTGCCAGCTCTGGCACCTCGTTTGGCCACACCGCAGTCAGGGCATCCAGGCACTCGCGCGCTTCGGCGGACTCCGCTTTGCCGAACCACACGGCGCTCCAAAGCGCCGCTTCCCAGCTACGCCCGAGGCCACGCAAGGCCAGAGCTAGTGCCCGGAACGCATTCACTGGCGGGTCATCCGCCTCGAGAGCCCGCTCCGCCGCCGACAGGGCCTCGTCCCAGCGCTCCTCATCCACCAGGCTGGTGAGGGACTCGAGCAGCGCCTGACGCTCCGCCTTGCTGCGTTGCTTGGCGTCTGCTGCTTGCGTTTCCGCCTGGATCCGTTGCCAGTACTCCCCGACCCACTCGAGCTCGGGCTCTCGCGCAGCAAGAGCCAGCAACGGCTGCTCGAGCTCCGGCCACATCAGGTTCAGCGAAAGCTCGAGCGCCGCGCCGTGCACGAAGCCCTCGTCAGTCCCGAGTCCCCGACTCAGACCCTCGACGATCTTCTCCTTCGGGATCGTCTCATCCAGGCTCAAGTAGCGGCCGAGTTCGGCCAGCCGGAACAGCCCTCGCACTTGCTCGCTGCCGCTGCTGGCCTCGAGATCGCGGTCCACCTGCTCGCTGACGCTCACGCACGGCACGATGCGCCTGACCAGCGCCCCGAGCGCCTCTTGCTCCGGGCCGATCGTGACGAAGAACGCTAGCCCACTGCCAAGATCCGAAGAGAACGCGACACGGTCGCCGCCGCGCACCCAGTCGTTGCTCTTCGACGAGCCCGTTGCGGGGGCGTCGTACGCGGGGACGAAGCCTTCGCGTTCGAGAGCCGACCAGACCTGGCCACTCGATACCGGCTCAGTTGCTACGTGAATCACAGCTCGTCCTCCTCACCCGCGTCGTCGTCCCAGTCTTCGTCTTCGTCTTCATCCCACTCGTCGTCGCCTTCAGGATCGGGAGGTGGCGGAGGGTGCAGCTTGGTGAGTTCTCGCAGCCTCGAGGCGAGTTCCGGATCACTCGTCTTGCTCCACAGCTCATACAGCAGCGCCCGCGCGCCACAGTCGGCGGCCAGCCCAATTCCCGCGTTCTTCAGCTCCGCGTCATCGCTATGCATGAGGCTGCGAAGCAACTCGAAGGTGGTCGCTTCCGTTGGCTCCAGCAGGCAAGTCACCATCGCCGCGAACGGGGTCAACCCCTCGTCACGCAGCTTGGTCAGGCCCTCCGGCGTCAGCGTCGAGCCGCGCAAGAGCGACGCCACGAGGTCAACGGGCATATCCTCGGGGAAGTCACCGGTGAAGCGGTGCTTCAGCTTGAGCGGCGCGGGATCCCACATCAGCTCGAACACGACGTTTCCCCAGCGTCCTTCTTCGAGCTTGAGCACGCTGCGGGACCACAGCGTGCGCAGGGAGATCGAAGGCATGCGGCTGCCGTGCTCCTCGGCGGCTTGATCGCTGATCACCCGCAAATTGAGCATCGACTCGCTGCTCGGCTCATCCGGCCAGGGGTCGTTCAAGCAGCCGCTGCGCCACGTCGCAGCCCCGTCGGTCCACTGTTCGCCGTAGGCGATCACGTTTGCCAGGTGCTGCAGGCTCTCGAGCCCAATGTCCTCGAAGCTCCCTCGATAGACCCGCAGCCTGCGAGCAAACTCGTGGGTCGAGCGAAACGGCCGCGCGATGTACGGCTCGAGATCCCGCTGGAGCCCGGCGCATGATGCCTCCGCGGCGGGCCAGAACTCGGGAGGCAAGTTGGGGCCCAATGCCGCGAACAAGAGCCCGGGGTGCTCTGGATCCTCGAGGATCACGACGGATCGCTGGTTTTGGGTGAGGCGCACCGTACGAGTCGGCCCAAGCCAGAGCGGGGTGCAACGCTCGATACGCGCGCCGCCAGCCTGCTGTAACTCGTCGTCGAACGGGAACTGGTTCCAGCCCTCCAAGAGCGCCTCGGTGATCCGCCCGCGTCTGTCCGGCTCAATCCACTCGAACGGCGCCCCGGCCGCTGACAGCTCCCGATGGATGGCGTCCCAATCCGCGCTCTGACTCATGAACATGGCCTCCTACTCAAGGAGACCCTTGCGGCGCCCAGATGTCGCGATGTTTGTGCGCCCCGAATTGATTTAGCGTGCCGCCACGATTTGCCACCACTGCCAGACTGCCAAGCCCCAGCAAACTAGATGCAGGAGATCGACCCAGCGCCACGGACGCTCCTCGAGCTCGAAGGCACGCGGGTCGAAGTTCCTCCTGCGAGCATGCCTCGTTTGCAAGGTTTGCCTGCGTGCCTCGTGGCGCCCCTGTGCTTGCTCCTCGAGCTCGTCCTCCAGCTCCTGGGGGTTCTTGAGTCCGCAATCAGCGTCCCAGTTCAGCTGTCCAGACTCATATTCGCGGCGGAGATCGCGGAGCCAGGCCTGCGCGCTGGGAGCCAATACTTCGTGGGTCGAGTCGTCGTGGAAGACTTCCAGCACGCTTCCGTCATCGGAGTCGATCATCAGCCAATCGCCGCTTGGGTGCTCCGCGATGGCGGTCCACTGGGGCTGAACCCAACAGAAGTCCGATTCCTCACGGTAAGCTTCGAACTCGGACGCCAGCGCATCGCTCTCCTCCGCGGAGATCAGGCGGTAGCCATCGAAGAACGCCTCATCCGGCTCTTGGCCATCGGTCACGCGAAACCAGCGCCGCGCTGGGCCTCTGGGTGCGCCCTCACCCCCCGATCTTGCTACCGGATCCCGAAAGCTGCTCCACTTATCCTCCGGGAAACATGCAACGCAGGCTTCGAAGAGGTCGAAGAGCTCAGGTTCGGCCATGTTGTCGGAAATCTAGAGGCGCACTCGAGGACGTGCAAGCCGCCCGGTGGGTGAGCCAAGCTGGGCCAGGCCGCGCGGGCCCAGCAATTTCGAGGGTTCGACCGTGTGGCACCAATCCTGCTCAGGGGTGGCCATGCAACGCATCCTCGCCCTGGTTGGCGCCGCTTCCTTGCCCTGTCTGATGATCGCCTGCGGAAACGTGACCGGCGGCTCGTCCCAGGATCCCACCGACAACGCGACTGGCGGCTACTACGACGACGCGACTGGCGGCTACTACGACGACGCGACTGGCGGCTACTACGACGACGCGACTGGCGGACTCGCTGGAGTCGGTGGAACACCGCTACCGGGCACCGGCGGAGTGGCGGGCATCGAGAACACCGGCGGCGTCGCGGGCGCGCCTGGCACGGCGGGCAGCGCGGGCATGGCAGGTTCAGCTGGCGCTGAGACCTACTACTACAACCCCGAGGAATACGCCGCATTCGCCCAGTGCGCCTCCCCCTTGGACTGCGACGCTACGCTGACCACGAACGACGACGTGAGCTCAGTGATCGCAGAGGGTGCGGATTGCCTACTGAGCGCACTCCGAGATCGCACTCCCGGCGCGTACAAGCTCGGTCGTGACACGAACTACGGTGACGGCAGCAGCAGCGACGAAGATCTCTTCCTCATCGCGGACGACGGCGCCGTCGTTCACTCGTCACTCCACTACCCCTACTCCTCGAGCAGCGATCCGATGCAGACGACGCCCGTCCAGCGCTGCGAGCTGCAACCCCCGAGCTTCTTCCAGAGCTGCCTCGACGCGATCACGAGCGATCCTGGGGGCGCGCTCGCCCACGACTGCGCGCAGACCCTGGGCCCGTTCAAGCCGCTGCCGCTGACCTGGTTCACGAGCTGCGAGGCGGTGGAATACACCTGCAGCGCGGAGTGATCTGCCGAGGCGGAAGAAGTCGTCACCCTCTGTCGTGTGTCAAGCCGCTGAGCATCTCCGGCGTGTGGCTGCACTCTTGCAGCCGAATCCAAGGAGAAGAGCCTGATGGTTCCAGGCCACCAGTCACCGGCGTGCTCGAAATCGTCGCGCCCGAAGCAAGAGTCCTAGGACGATCTCGGTACCCGACGTAGCTTCCGCGCCATGAGCGAGAGCTACGGATTCATTGGGCGGGTCACGATTCCAAAAAGCAAACTCAAAGCGTACCGGGAGACCGAGGTCGACCCAACCGCGTTCGAGGACTGGCTGGACGATTGGATCCCCGACGACCCCGACGACGCGGACTACAGCCTGACGGCTGACGACATCTTCAGTGAGTGCAGCGAGCTGAGCGTGAACTGGCGAGCTGACGGAATGGACTTCAAAGGCCTCACGGACAGCGACGGCGATGCGTGGCTCACCCACCGCATCAGCTTGGTCGCGCTCGTGCGCCTGGCTTCGGAATTTGGCGGCTCCGGTGAGTTGATCATCGCCGACGCGGGTGGCGGCGATGAAGAAGCTTGGCGTGTCACCGCTTCCTCCGACGGGACCAGCGAGTTCGAGGTGCTCAGCGGCGAAGAAGCGGACGAAGCGCTGAGCGACGTCAGCGACCTGTAGCCTGCTCGTGCCAGCACTCGCTCGGCGAACTCTAGGTCATTCTCCGCCGGAACTGCTCGGGAGTGCATTCCGCGCGGGAGCGAAAGAGGTTTCGGAGCGCGCTCTCCCCCAAACCCACTCCTGCGGCGACCGCAGTCAATTTGTGATCCGTGGTGAGCAGGAGTTCGCACGCCCGACGGAAACGCGCTTCTCTCAGCTCACCCGCAAAGCTCGCGCCACTGGCGGCGAGGTCGCGCTGCAGGCTGCGCACGGAGACGCCGAGGGCGGTTGCCATCTTCCTCAGCGACGTATCCGAGCAGTCCCGAGCCAGCGCCGCACGCAGGCTGTGGAGCGTGGCCGACGCGCCTCTTAGGCCCGCCACTAGTTCTGCGACCTCAGTCCAGAGCGCGTCACCTCGAGGCCCGGCCACGACGCGTAGTGCCTCCGCCGGGTCCCTCAGGACGTCGAAGTCGTGCGTTTCCCCGAGGATTGGCAGGATCCCGCTGAGAGTGAAGCCAACCAGCCCCTCACCGATCACGCCAATTTGCTTGTGCACACGGGCACGGATTTGCGGCAGACGCGCCCGGCACCACTGCACCACCCGCTCGAGCGCAGCGCCATCCACGACGGCAATCTCGCGTGCGTCGAGAACGATGTCGACCTGCCGCGCCATGTGGGGCGACCACAAGGCGTGGAACGCGCTGAGCACGCGTTGCGCCTGCTCGGCGGTTGGAGATCCCCAGACCACTGCGCCCGCAAGTTGAGGCGAGTCACACCACACCAAGCTGGTGTCGAAGCCGACCCAGGTCCCCGGCGGCTCCGCGACGAACTCCTCCAGACAGACCGGACGCATACGCACTCAGAGCATGCCATGGCGCGCAACTGCGGTCGTTTGGCGCGTGACCACGGCGTCGAAAGCTCGACCGCTGACGCTGCCTGCGTACAGTCCGCGCATGACGACTAACGGTATTTTTCAGCGCTGCTTGCTGATGACTGGCTTGCTGCTCGCGTTCGCTGGCTGTCAGAGGAAGGTCTGTGACGAGTCTGTGGTCGGTCAGACGCCCCGCCTCTCCGAGCCCACGGGCTACTGGAAGGAGCATCCAGAGCTACTCCCGGAGCACGTGGTGACCTGTACGGGAGATTCGGCCAACGCCATGCAAAGCGTGAATGTCGATTTCGATCCCGAGCCAGCAGCCCCAGTTCCCGAGATCAACAAGCGGCTCGAAGCTGCGAAGTGGACCCGCATGGAGCAGAAGGAAACGGGCATGGGCTACCAGCTGCAATACCGCAAGGGAAATGAACGCATCGTCGTCTCGACGATCACCGGACACAAGCGCACCCACGCCATGTACAGCTGGGAGAAGCTGCCAGACGACACAGAGCACCCCTAGCGGTCACCCGGAGCCGCACTAGTTTCCGGGCGGATACTAAAGTTTGCACTCGATGCCAACCGGAGGAGTGCACGCGCAGAGGAAGCGTGCCAACTCGGGGTGGCGCCCGGAGCACACACCTAATAGCCCGTTCGGTGTTTTGTTGCTTAGCTCGCGAGCCTCGCGAACTCAGACAGCTTTTCCGTCTGCAAAACGGACGTTGGGATTCGCGCGCTGACCGCTTGTCAATTCGCGTTGTGCGATAGCGTGCTCGCCCCTTGCATTGGTGGGACGCTTACCGCCCAGGTCTCTGGGCAGAAACAAGGAGGGGGCCATGTACAATCCCAGCGCGGACGCCAGGATCCGTCGGATGGTGGATGGGCGAAGTCGAGTGCTCGAACGCATCGCCGTTGGCGCCCCGTTGCGCCAGGTCGCGCGCCTACTGACCGAGGTGTGTGAGGAGCTCGATCCCGAAGTGATCGCGACGGTGCGCTTGTTCGACGCGCGCAGTGGTTGCCTCGTGCAGTGTGGCAAGTCACGCCTCCCGCAGTTCTTCGTGGAGGCGCTGGAGGGGCTCCGGCCTGGGCCCTTCTCAGCCTGCTGCGGAACCGCCGCGTTCACGGCGGCACGTGTGGTCGTCGAGGACGTCTTCGAAGATGCGCGCTGGGGCGCCTTCGTGGACGTCGCACAGCGCGCGAATCTGCGCGCCTGTTGGGCGCAACCCATTCTGTCTGCAGAAGGCGTCGTGCAGGGCGCGTTCGCGATGTACTACGCAACGCCTCACCGACCGACGCCGGAGGACATCGACTGGCTCGAAGGCTGCGCCCACATCGCGAGCATCGCCATCGAGAAGGCCCACGACACGGACGAGCTGGCTTGCCTCCGAGCCCACCTCCAGACCGTGGTAGCAGAGCGCACCGCAGCGCTTGAACACGCAAATCGCGAGCTGCGGGAAGCCCTAGGCAAAATCCAAGCGCTCTACGGCCTGCTCCCCATCTGCGCCTCCTGCAAAGCCATCCGCAACGACGCGGGCGACTGGGAGGAGCTCGAGAGCTACCTGGCAAAGCGCACCGCTGCTGAGTTCAGCCACGGGATCTGCCCAGACTGCGCCTCACAGCTCTACCCACGTCACTCGGAGGTGCGGCTCAAGGCTGCGGCAAGGGAGAGCGAGATCCGCGAGGCAGTTGCGGCACGCAAGAGTTCGTAATGCGACTCACTAGGAGACGGCTAGCCATGCCGGCTCC
>JBFXBK010000285.1:0-11856 GCA_050183255.1 Polyangiaceae bacterium
AGTGCCGAGCCTCGAGTCCAAACGGACTGCGCTCCGCGGGCGTGAAGCTCTCCTTGGTCACCGTGAGCAACATCGAGACGCCCGCGATCGCGTTCGCGGCGAGTTCATCCTCGAGGGGCCCGAGCAGACCAGGTTTCCCCATGCCGGCGAGCGCGTTGGGGATCACCCATTTGAAATGGCTTGGGAGGGCTTGGGTCTCGGGCCGGGGCCAGCAATTGCCGTCTCGGATGAAGCGCGCGGTCAGCTCATTTGGGGGATGCCCAAAGACCTGTGCGGTCAAGTCATCAGCGAACAAGCGGCCGGCGCAGAACAACGCGACCCGGTGCGAGAACTCGCGTGCGAAGGCGACATCGTGAGTAACCAGGAGCGTCGTGCCTGGGTACGCGCGCAACGCAGCGCCGAGAAGTTGTAGTTGGGATCGCTCGAGGCAACGCTCGGGTTCGTCCAAGAAGACGAGGCGGTGCTTGTTGATCTCGCGGATCAGGTTGTCTGCTTCCCATGTCTGACCATTGCCTCGTGGCAATTGTTTGAGCCAGAACAGATCTTCGCACGACGGCGCCGCATCAGCTCCTGCGTAGAGCCAGCGACCCCTGCGCTGCCAGCCTGGCGGCAGGGCGTTGGCCAAGCCGCGAAGGATCAGGCTCTTGCCAACACCTGCGGGCCCAATCAGTGCGTTGATGCGCCCCGTCTCCACCTGCCAAGACAGGCCGCTGAACAGGTTCGCTTCTGGCCCACACAGCCCAGCATCATCCAGCTCGAACAAAGGTGACTCCATCACTGTCCCTCCCTGAGGCGTTCCCCCAGCTCCGCGGGTAGGCCAGCTCGCTGGATTGCAGCGATTGTCCGCTCGAGGTCGTAGTCCACGCGATGGATCTCGAAGCGCCTCTCCGAGACATCCAGGACACCGAAGCTGGAGCGCGGATCGCCGTCGCGAGGTTGCCCTACGGAACCAGGGTTCAGCAGTACCGCCGCTGCCTGTGTGGGCCATTCGCAGACAGCGTCGTGCTTTTCGCTGACCGAGCCGGCACACAGCCACGCGGCGACTGCAGCATGGGTGTGTCCCGCCAGCGCCACCTTCGGCCAGTCGTCGCGCGCGGCGACTCGTTCGAGGTTTGCTGGCATCATGGTCGACGTCACGTAGCCGGTGTAGTGGTGCTCGTTGAGATAGCAGCCATGGACAGCGATGAAGCCATGTTCATGGATCAGGCGGTTCGGTAGCGCGCCGAGCCACTCGAGGTGTGCCAGTGACAGATGGTCCCGGGTCCAAGTCTGAACCAGACGCGCCACGGCGTGGGTACCGGCCATCGGTGCAGGACTGAGCACGTCGCGGTCGTGATTGCCGACCACGGTAGCGGAGCAGGTGCTAGCGATCCGATCGACGCATTCGCTGGGTTCGGCATTGTATCCCACGACGTCTCCGAGGCAGATGATCTCGGTTACGTCTAGGCCGCTCAATGCATCCAGCACCGCGTCCAAGGCGGCAAGGTTGGCGTGCACATCTGCGATGACGCCGACGCGCATGCCGTCATCCGGCGCTGCAGGATGCTAGTGCCGCAAGGAAACGTTCTTTGGCGGCGAGGGCGCCGGGCGAGCGAACGATTGCGTCCTGAAGCGCACGCCGCAAGTCCAAGCGCTCGATGTCAGACTGTTTCAGGTGTTCCGCCATCCCGGCGGCGACTACATTGATGAAGGCCTCCGTTGCCGCTGGCCAGTCCGCGTACTCTTCGACCCGTCTAAGCAGGGCGAAACCTACCGCGGGCAGTCGTGATCCACGCGCGACGTCGTCGTCGAGGTAGTAGCAGCGGTCCCGGAGCGACGCGAAGTTCGACGGATGGACGTCCAACAGCACTTCAGATCGCGCCGCCAAGAGCAGCGAGCGCACCGCCAACTCTCCAAAGATCACCAGGCAGCGTTGCAGCTCGGCGCTGTCTCGCCGATGTACGGCGTGGGTCATCGAGCCCCTCAGCGTGGTGAGCCAAGGCGTGATCGTCCACAGCCAGAAGTCTCCGGTCGGACCGTTCTGTACGGTGAGAACGGTGTTCTGCACGAGTAGATCACCGAGCAGGATCTTGTGCCGCACGAGCTGTAGCAACGCGTCTCGCGCCTCATCGGCGTCCAGGTAGCGCCTTCTCAGCGCTGTCTTCAGACACCAGATGCCTGCTTCATAGATGTAGGCGTCGGAGCGCCCGCTGCCGTCTGCGGTGCCAGAGCGCCCGGTCAGCTCCGTATGCAAGATGGCGTCGTCTATGGGGATACGCTGCAGGATCTCCCTTCCGTTCGCTGAAGGCCAAACCAGGCCGCTCGGTACGTCGGCTCGGGGTAGCGGAGGTACGGGCTCGAAGACGCGACTCGAGCTCGGCGGAGGCTTGGTTGGTCTGTCGTCGTCTGCCTGAACGTCGAGCTGGGGGTGGTCTGCAAGCCGAAGCGGATCCGCAAGCCGCTCCACGCGAGTCAGCGTTGCGGTGGTCGGGGAGTTGCTAGGTGGCGCGGGGATAGTTTCCGTGAGGATGCAATGGGAGAGCGTGTTCTCTCCGCTTGTGCTCGAGTCCGGAGGCCCGCACGGTACGGACCAGGAGCTGTCAATCTCAGAGCTGGACGGCGCGATCGACTCCTCAGGTTGCTTCGCTGGCGGATACTTGGAGCTTGGAGCTTCAGGAACCGTTGAGGGTGGTTTCGTATCCAAGAGAGCCTGCGCGCCGCGCACCGTTTCGGGCTCTGGGACGTCGTCGTCGTCGTCAGGCGACGCGGGTGGGTTGCTGTCGTGGATGCGCGCGCTGCCGGCTTTGGGCTCCTCCGTCGAGATGGAGTTGTGATGGCTCAGCACGACATCGAGGGGAGACTGGGGATCCTGCTCCTCGCGAGCTGCCATCTCGCGCATCAACGCCTCACCGCCGAGCACCTGACCTCTCATGGTATGCAACCCCTGGTCGAGCACCTGGCGCTGAACCCTTTCTGCTGCCGCGCGGATAGCGAGCACGACCGTCTCGCGTACACCGCTACCGCTGGCCGCGTTGGCGGCAATAGCAGTGGCGCTGGGCGTGCCGAGCGCCTCGGCGACGGCGTGGGGGGCTGCGGCGCCCGGGAGATCTTGCTTGTTGGCTTGTATCAGTATTGGAACATCGCCCCGATTCGTGCGCTCGAGGTACTGCTTGAGCAGCTTGTACATCGGGAGCGCTTCCTTGAGTTCGCTGAGGGAACTCGAGGTGACGAAGACCACGACGTCAGCGATGTCCAGCAGGTGCCAGCGCCGGCGAGACAGCACTGCCTGCCCAGGCACCGTAACCAGGTGACAGCGCAACCCGTGACCGGCGACGACGCCACCTTCGAGCTGTAGCCAGTCGAAGAACAGCGTGCGTCCCGCGAGGGCCTTTGGGGAGTAGAGCTCGCTACGCCGCAGAGGCGTGAAGAAGTGGCAGAGCTGTTCGAGGTTCGTCGTCTTACCAGCCAGCGCTGGACCGTCGTACACGACGCGCACGACGATCTTCTGCTCTTGCTCGTCGAATATGGCCACGGTTGATCCCCCTGCTGGCGATGCGCGCCATGTTTGGGCCGCCTAGCGGGCCCCGCTTCAAGTCGGCGACTGAGTGCGCTTGGAGAGCACGCGGGCCAAGACCGCGGTGGACTCGCAAAAAATCGTGTAGACCACGTCGCCCTCGAGCCAGGTCGTGGCGAATCGTCCGTTGCTCGTGCCCGCGGCATAAACGTCGGCGCGCGCGCCCATCGCTGCTGATACGTCCTGGGCTCCGACGCTCCACTGGCCCGCTTCCACTATCTCACTGACGGACACGGAGTCCGCACCGACCACTCCGATTGGAGTGGGCAACGCGCTTGCTCGAGAGCGATGAAAGGCCACGCCGATTCCCCCCTGTGCGAGTAGTTCTCGCAGACGCATGCGCGCCTGCGTCGCGAGCGCAGGTTCGCGCAGCGCACCGATGGTGCACAGGAGCTCCGCCGGCGAATACGTGAAGCGCGCGTCGTAGCGACGCTCGCGACTCTCGCGAAACGTGACTGGCAGATTGCCCAGCAACGTGAGAACCGCAATGCTCTCCGCGCTGTGTTGGCGGAGCGTTCGTCTCAGACCATCCTCGGAGACGATGCCGTCAGCGACGAGGGTCTCTCCGAAGGGGCGCCCAGCCGAGCGGCACTTCTTGAACGTAGCCTGCAGCGTTGCCGCGGGGATTGGTGGGTCGGTGTTCTGGCGTAGCAAGTCCGTCAGCCGCCGACGCATGCTGTCCACGGCCGCCCAGCAGATCCTTCCGGCCTCCACCAGGATGGCTCCCGCTGGTGCCCGTTCGGCTCCAAAGAGTAGCGCACCGGTGGCACCCTCCGGCAGCTCCTCCACGCGTTCCAAGAGCGGGACTACTGCTGCCGGAGGGACGGAATGAGCTGGGGACGACGCCGAGTCACGACATGGAATCGTCGGGGCATCGCGTCGTCCGCTGGACATAGCTCGACTGCCGCCTCCTAGACTGCGGCTTCCACTGCTTCGAGTTGCGAGCGGCTCTTCGTCAACACCATGCCGAGGTTGGCTGAGATGCGGCATACCACCACCAGCACCATGTCTTCGTTGCGCTTGCAGCGTTGAAACACGTGAAGCAGGTTGTCCGACAAGATGATGATCTCCTGAAAATAGTGGTGACCGTCATCGCGAACACCGCGCATCCGCTTGAAGGTGCTCTCGATGGCCGAGACGTTCTGACCTTGAAATAGCTCACCCGTCGCTGCCGCGACTAGGTCGAGTACCTCCTGGGGATGGCTGTCCACGGTTTTGACCGAGAGCAGCATGCCCGTCTTCATGTCGACGAAGCCCACCGCCACGCACTCCGGAACTGTCGACCGAACTTTGTTCAACGCATCGTCAAGACTCATTGCCTTCCACCCTTCCTTCTCTTGTTCCTAGACTTTCGCGAATCCTCACGGCACCAAAGGTTCCAGCTTCGGGAGCGCGGCCCTGAGCTCTGCCCAGCCCAACCCGACGTTCGTGGTTTTCTTGGTAACCAACATGATCACGGCCTTTCCGCCCTTCATGGTTTTGGCGAAGTGGTAGTTGTGGGCCGAGGCGATATGCACTTCTTGGAAGTAGTGCTCGCCGTCCTCGGGTAGCCCCCGATGGGCACGCACCATCTGCTCGATCCGGCCGACGTTTGGGCCTCTGAACAGGTCCATGGTGGCCGCGGCCACGACCTCGTTGAGCGTCTGCGTGTACTGCGCGGTGTTGTGGATGCCGAGCAGCATGCCGGTGTCGAGGTCGACGACACCGCAAGCGACAGCACCGTCCACGTTGTTCACCACTTCCTTACATGCGTCGTCAATCTTGCCCATCATGGCGTCCCCTTCGTCTTCCCCTTCGAACCCGGCTCCGAAGAAATCTGCTTCGCCGAGGTCGAACTCGGCATCATCCCGTTGCTGTTCATCGACCGTGC
The DNA here is from genome assembly GCA_050183255.1 of Polyangiaceae bacterium. Lineage (GTDB taxonomy): Bacteria > Myxococcota_A > Polyangia > Polyangiales > Polyangiaceae > JAHBVY01. Next base: position 5,424 of record JBFXBK010000285.1, read on the forward strand.
GCAATAGGTCGAGCAGTAGCGATTGGAAGGAGCGTTCGATCGTAGTATTGCCACGCTGAAACGCTCCTGTGCTGAGCGACCCGGTCGGCATCGCCAGAATGGCTTTGAGTGCTTCTTCGCCGGTTGTCTCGCCGTGCTCCGCGTGAACGATCTCGCCGTCTTCGAAGTGGATCTGACCTGCTACCGCGTCGTCCACGCGCAGAGTGATCGAGCGCCGTCCGTAGTGGAACATCTGCAGCATGTCGATCAGGCTCAAGCCATGCACGCTGCCGCGAAACCCGGTAGCGCAGTCAATGGCTTGTTGGATCGCGTCGAGTAGTTCCCGTGAGCCGAACGGCTTGCAGAGCACGCGCACGGCGCCCAGCTCAACTGCCTTCTGGTGGTCCCGCGCGGTTGCGTACGCGCTCATGAGGATCGGGCGACTATTCAACCCGCGCTCGCGGATCGCGAGCAGGAGGTCGATGCCGTCGGCCTCCGCCATGCGTAGGTCGGTCAAGACGACATCGGAGACTCGCTGCTCGAGTTGCTCCAATGCACCATCGACCGACGACGCTGAGAGCACGTCGTAACCGTTGGCTCGCAGGTCCCGCGAGATGGCAGACACGAGTTGCTGATCATCGTCGACGACGAGCACAGAAGTCACAGCTCCGCGGCTCCCTCCGCTACCGGTTGTCCCTTGGGCAAGAGCACGACGATGCTGGTTCCGGTGTCGCTCGGTTCGAGCATCAGATCGCCTCGCAGGTCGCGCACCGCTTGCCGCGAGGTAGTGAGTCCGAGGCCAGTGCCTTTCGATTTGGTCGTGAAGAACGGCTCGAAGATGCGCTCTCTCAGCTGGGCGGGAACGCCCGGTCCATCGTCGCGTACGGACACGCGAACGAGAGAGCCACCAGACGAGTCCGCCTCGATCTCGATATGCGCGCCTTCACCCTTCGCCTCGGTCGCGTTCACTACGAGGTTCACGAAGACTTGCTCGATCACGATAGGGTTACCCCTCACCCACTCGGCGCCGGGTCCAACGGTGAATGCCAGGCTGTGCTTGCCGTCACGCAGCAGCGGACGCACGAACGAGCCCACGCGCTCCAGGGTCTCCTTGAGGGAGAGATCGATTTCGACCTGGGGTCCAAGGCGTGCGTAGTCCAGCAGACCGTCGATGGTGCGCTTGAGCCGGCGACAAGCGATGCGGATGTCGTGCACCACCTCGCGCAGCTCCATTTCCTCCAGGGTGTGCTGCTGCGTCAGTAGCTCCGCGTTGTAGACGATGCTCGAGAGCGGCGCGCGCAAGTCATGGGCGATCGCCGCGACTAGTTTGCCTGTGCTCTCGAGACGCTGACGATGCAACGCGCGGGAGAGCTTGAGGCGCTTGTCGGAGACTTCCCGCATCACCAGCAGCAGGTGACTGTCGCCGAGCAGATAGGGGGAGCAGCCAAGGTACGTACCTGGGTCGTGCTCTGGCGACCACTCGGTTGCGTCTCCGAGCTGCAAGTTACCTAGCTGCGTCCACAGCGAGTGGGGGAGAGAGAACGGCACCACGTCACTGTCGATGCCGACTCGCTCGAACGTCGTCTTGGCCTGGGCGCTGAGTCCGACGACCCGTCCGTTGCGGTCACACACCGCAAGGGCGGCGCCTACTTGCGCCAGGTCTAGATGCAGTCCGTCGAAGTCAGTCATCGGAGCCTACGGGCTCGATGCTCTATGCAACCCACAGTCCATCGGGGCGCCCATAGAGACGTAACCGTGCAAGCTCCGCATCTGGCGAGAAATCAGCTAGAAAGTAGCTCCGGCCCGCTTGGTTCTGTGCGGAAAGATGTCTGCGCTGTCGGAATCCGACACCTTGGTCAGTCGGAGTCCGTCAGTGGCCATTACGGAGCGCCCACGAGCACGGCGCCACGCCTGTTCACAACAGATCACGGCACAACCGGTGTGCCTGGTCGGGCTGCGACTACTGCGCCGGGCTGCTGCCCGCAGGCTAGCGGCAGCCGTACTTGCGCAACTTGTCACGCAAGGTCGAGCGCGGGATGCCGAGGCTGCGGGCTGCGAGGCTGAGGTTGTGGCCGCTGCCTTCATAGGCAGCCATGATCATGTCGCGTTCGACATCGCGCAGGCCCCGCACGTCGGACTGGTACTCTCCGGAGTTGAAGACAGGGAATTTTCCAGACTGGGGATTGTGGGAACTCCGCTGGCGCATCGCGCGCTGCAGGTCCTCTGCCTCGATCACCGCTCCCCCGGCGATGACCGCCGTGTGCTCGATCACGAGCTTCAGTTCGCGAACGTTGCCAGGCCAGTCGTGTTGGCGCAGCAGCTCCCCTGCCGCCTGACTGAGCTGAGTCGGCACACCGGGATAGCGAGCGGCGAACGCGTGCAATAGATGAAGCGCCAGTGGCTCGATGTCAGCGAAGCGGTCCCGAAGCGGGAGCGTAAAGATCGTGAAGCCCGCCAAGCGGAAGTAGAGATCCGAGCGCATTTCGCAGTCGCTCTGGTCGAGTACCCGGTTGGTTGCGCTGATCACGCGGGCCCGCAGCGGGATGTCCCGTGTGCCACCAAGCCGGCGAAAGCGGCGTGTTTCCAACGCCCGCAGCAGCTTGGGTTGGAGCGCAGGCGGCATCTCTCCAACCTCGTCCAGGAACACGCTCCCGGAGCCAGCGGACTCCAGCAAGCCAACCCGCGCCCCGCGAGCTCCGGTGAACGATCCTGGTTCGTGACCGAAGAGTTCGCTTTCGAACAGCGCCTCTGGGATCGCGGCGCAGTTGAACGACGCAAAGGGCTCATCCTCATGGGTGAGCTTGTGGATCGCCTCTGCGACGAGCTCCTTGCCGGTCCCCGTCTCACCCATGATCAGCACGGACAGATCCGGAAAGCGCGCGACGCTGCGCACTTGGTTGCGGATGTGCCGAATCGCTTGAGTATCCCCAAGGATACGATCGGCGGCGTCTCGCAGTGGCTCCACACGAGGCGCAGGGCCAGCGGACTGAGTCCCCTGCCAGCCCATGCGAAGCCTGCGGTCGAGATCGTCGATAGTGACCGGCTTCTCGACCACGTCGTAGACGCCCGCCCGCACGGCGGTAACCGTAGCTGGGACGTCGATGTACCCCGATAGCAGGATGGTTAGAGGTGCCGCAGGGAAACATTTGAGTTGCTGGATCACACTCCAGCCGTCCATCTCGGACATGTGGAGGTCGAGCACCAGGCCGTCGAACGACTGCTTCCGCAACAGTTCGATCGCGTCAACGCCGTCCGTAGCAGAGGTGACCTTGTAACCTCGCCGTTCGAAGCCATGGCGCAGATAGCGCACGATCGCAGGGTCATCGTCGACTAACAGAATGCTGCGATCCAACGTGGCTTCACTCCCGTTCACGTTCACTCACCCTCTCGAGACACAACGCTCAAGCTTAGCTTCAACTCCGCTCCGCGAGAACGCCGCACTTCAGGTTTTGCGCTGCAAGCCGCGTGCTGGCGGATTCGGACACCGGATGGCGGGGGTGGCCAGAACGGCCAGCTTTTCGCTCATTTGAGGCTACTGGGGCGCAAAGGCTTTTCCCCGCGAAAGCGACTGACGCTCGCGGAGGTGTTCGTAGTCGCAGTCTGGGTTCGGACACCTCAACAGCGACGTAGCCTGGGTTCGTTGCTAGGTTCTGCAGCACTCGAACACTCCGAAGCAAGAAAAACTCCACAAGCTACAGCTTGGGGCGGCGCACGGAATCTCCGCGGGCTGCGGAAGGGAGGTGGTGACAGAGCATGTCGATTCTTGTCCGGCCACGGGAAATCCGCGGCCGCTGTCGGTGCATCGAAATTTACACGCGGAAACGGGCTCGCTCGGCGCAGCGGGGCGCTTTTGCTAGCCTGCGTGGAGTTACTCCCAGCGCTTCCTTGCGAGCCTGCACACCGGACCAGTGTTGTGATTTGGGTCTGGGACGGGCGCCGACTCTCGAACGCGAGTCCGACTTCGCTCGGTGTGTGTCTGGCGGCTACAGAGACCGCAACGAGGTTGCGTGGTGCGACCCTCTGCGTGTCGGAGCCAAGCCGAAGCGAACTTCAGGTTGGCTCGCCGGGCGTGTCGTCCGCGCGGTCGCATGCATTATCCGGAGCCTGGAGCAGCCTCTGAGGCGCGCGGTCGTTCAGTACATCGCAGTCTCCGCGGAGCTGGACTGGGTTGCTGGACTGGCTTGCTGGACTGGCTTGCTGGACTGGCCAGGAATTAGACCGCGCGGAAGTGCTATACGCCCTGACTGGAGGGCTGGAGCTCTGGCGGGCTGGTGATATGGTCTCGCGATGCTTAGCTCGCGCCATCTCTTTTCCTCCAGCCCGGGCCGTCTGGGTCGTCTGCTACTTGGAGTTGGGCTCGGTGCACTCGTGTTCGGGGCTGGGTGCCTTCATCGCGGCAGCACCATCGGGCAGCGCGAACCGGCGCCCCAGGCAGACGAGCAATGTAAGGGCGACGAGAAGTGTCTCGACACGTGTCGCCTCGCGGAGCGCGACTCCGGGATGATGGGGCAGTGCGCGGAGGAGCGGGAAAGAATGGCGAAGTGGGGCACCGTCCCTGACGATCCTGCCCCGGTGGCGGATGAAGGACCTGAGTGGTCCAAAGCCGGAGCCGAGCGCTCCAGGGAGCGCCTCGCCCCGCCTGAGTTGTTCTCGCGTGCGCTGCCCTCCATCGTTTATATCCGCACGGATGCAGGCTCTGGCACTGGCTTCATCGTGAGCTCCAAGGGCGTGATCGCGACGAACCTGCACGTGATCGCTGGCGCCAAGAAGATTCAAGCATTCCTCATGAACGGCGCGGAGTTGAAGCTGAAGGCGGAGATCGCCGTCGACGCGGATCACGACGTCGCCGCTTTGCAGACCGACATGAGCGTCGCCCCGGTGGCCCTCGCCCACGTGAACAGCGTGATCATGGGGCAGAAGGTGATCGTGATTGGTAATCCTCTCGGGCTCAAAGCCACATTGTCCGAAGGCATCGTAAGCGGCGTGCGTGAGATGGACGACAAGACGAAGGTGCTGCAGATCACCGCACCTATCTCACCAGGCAGCTCCGGGGGGCCCATCTTCAATGAGTATGGAGAGGTGATCGGCATCTCCACGTTCGTGATTCTTGGTGGCAGCAACCTGGGCTTCGGCATGCCGGTGCGTTATCTCAAGGAGCTCATGCTCAGCCCGCGCTTCCTCTCACGAGAAGAAGTCGCCAACCTCGAGCCGCCACACTCGGGAAGCGACGAGCCTGAGGGGACGGAACCGCCAGCGGACGCGGCGGATCTACCGCTCGTGCGACGCGACATTCCAGATCACGACGTCAAGCTGCTCAAGGGTTGTGGCCAAGGGGACTACCGGCAGATCCGAGACTTGATCGCGGAAGCCGTGAAGGTGGGAGCACCGCTCTACAACTCGAAGAACTTTCGCGCTTGCGCGCAGATCTATGAGGGCGCGTCCAGCGACCTGGAGCGAAGCCTGGCAGCCAGCTGCAAGGGCCCAAGGAACGCGCTAGCAGCTGGGCGCAAGAAGGCATCGAAGCAGACGGACGATGCCCTGCGAGCCTGGGCGCTGCGCGACAGCTTTGACGGACTGACGCGAGTCATCGACAAGCTCGAGGCGCAGTCCAAGCAGTAGTTCGCCAGCGCTGCCGCGGACCGCTGGATGCGGTCCGCGTCGGGGATCAGCGCACCCCGGAGCACGCCCCGGAAGCGCTGTCGGTGTCGTTGTCCGTTCGACACTGCACCCACGCGTGAGGCGGGTGTCCCTCGTCGACCACAGCGTATGCCATGGTTTGACCCTGGGTGAGAGCCATCGAAGCGCTTGGTAGCTCGAGGGTGACGTCCTCAGCCTCTGCAGGGGCTAGCGCCTTCGTGGTCAGCGCTTCGCCAAGCTTCGTTCCGCCGGCCATCGGATCCCCCTCGTAGAAGCCGACCACGACTCCTGGGGGCACGCTCGCGAGGCCGATGTTGCGCACGCGAGCAATCAATCCGTAGCTGCCTTCGCACTTCGGGCGTAGGTCGACGACCAAGTCAGGTGCGCTGAACTCGCCGGAGGGCTGGATGTTCTGCCTGAAGTTGTTCAGGCGAGGTTGTTTCCAGTTAGCGAGCTCGTTGAGCGGGATACTCCCGTCTTCCTCGACGTTGGTGACGTGATAGGTGTGCTGGTTCCAGATGCGCCGAGTTCGCACCCATTTCCCTGCGGTATCTCCGAAGATGCGAACTCCGCGCACCTTCGTCGTGCCGTCGGATAGACAGGTGATGCTCGAGTAGTCATTCGAGATCACGATCAAGTCGGCGTGACCGTCGTTGTCGACGTCGGCGACAAGGGGGTACTCGGTCAGGGTGCCGCTGGTGTTGCAGGTGCTACAGAGCTCCGTGCCGTTCGTCCCATCGTAGATGCGCAGCGTGTGTTCATCGGCGTAGACGACCTCCGCCTTACCGTCTCCGTCGAAGTCGAACACGGAGCTACC
>JBFXBK010000286.1:0-11832 GCA_050183255.1 Polyangiaceae bacterium
ACCACGAATCTCAAGTTCGCGGCGCCGCGCCGCCAGTTGGGCGCGCGCCTGACGAATAAATCGCCCTCCGTCGCCAACGGCGGGTCTGAAGGCAGCTCGTGCTGCACGGTCACTACAGCAAAACCGTGGGCGCTCGCCGCGGAGGAGATGAAGGAGTAGTCGGAGTGCCGGAGCCCATAGCCAGAGCTCAGCACCACGACGGGGCAGGCGCGCTCACACCCAACCGCTGGGATGAAGCCGACAGGCACGTCCCGGGCACGAGACGCATCGTGGAGGACGAGGTCTTGAGCCGGTCGGTCAGCGGAATGCGCCTTGTGCCCTGAATCCGGCTGAGCAGACCCCACGCACCCACCCAGCCAGAGCAGTGCAAACAGGGCCCGGATCCGCTTCATGCCTGGGCCCTGTAGCACCCACGCCGAACCATTCACGAATGCTTTCAGCGGGTTACCCGCTAGGACAAACAACGACACTGAACACTGAACACAAAGCACTGGCGCTTTGTTCAGTGGTCGGCTAGGAATTGGGCATGCCTTGGTCCTGGGTGGCCGTGAGTGACGGTCGAGAGTTCGGCGCTGGTGTCGAACGCTCCTTTGGCGAGTGGGGGTGCAAGCTCTCACTCACCTTCGGCAAACCTGCTCATCGAGGCTGCGCCCACCGAATGCTCACGTGCTGGCTTCTGCAGCCATGCAGTCAGCGCGAGAGAAAGTAGCCGCAGCCACCTCAGGATCGGTCTTCCTGCCCCCATCCGGCCCGCACCGCCGCGGGTGCCCAACATCGAACATCGAGGTAGCTATGCGCGTTCGTCATTACGGTTTGTCCGCCGAGGCCGCCCCCATCGACTTTTTTGCCGATCCCGATGGGGACTGGAGCTACGAGGCGTTGCTCGAAGCCGCTGGTATCCACCCGGAGTCCGCTCCGACGGGTGTGATGATTGGAGCCTTGGGCGAGCCCTGGCGTGGTCACCCCGAGGGCGCCGCGGTCGTTAGCTTCGCCCGCGAAGGCGGTCCCAGGCTCTGCATCGTCGAGTGCCCCGCTGGTCGCCGCTCGCCTCGCGCGGCGTGAGCCTGTCGGCTCCTACGCCCCAGTGAGTGCTGGTGAGTCTGCCAGGGGCGATCTAGCGTCGCCGCCATGGCGGACCCTCAGCTTCAGCAGCTCCCAGAAGATTTGCGCTCCCGCGTTGCCGAGTTGAGCGACGCGGGCAACGAGCTGACTGAAGACGGTCAGCTTGCGGAGGCACAACAGAGCTTCGAACGCGCGCTAGCCCTGTTTCCGGAGCCGGCCGAGCAGTGGGAAGGTCGCACTGAGTTACTCGCCGCCGTCGGAGACGTTTTATTTTCCTCCGGGAAATTCAGCGATGCGCTGAGCTGGCTCGAGCGGGCTGCAAAGGCTCCCGAAGCAGAGGAGAGCGCGTGGCTCGAGCTGCGGCTCGGACAGGTGCTTCACGAGCTCGGCGATACAAGGGGCTCGCAGCACCTGGCGCGGGCACTCGAGCTGGGCGGACCTGAGCAATTCGATGATGAAGACCCGAAGTACTTCGGTGTCGCGAGCTCCCTCGTGGAGCCGCCCGCAGGTTACGCCTCGTGGGATGAAGCTCGGCTGCCATGAGCCAGCCGTATCGCTTCGACCCAAGGGCGCTACGGCAGCTCGACTGCTCACCTGATGCGTTTCGCGTGCAGCGCGCGGTGCGCTTCCACGACATCGACGCCGCGGGCATCGTCTACTTTGCGCGCGTGCTCGACTACGCACACGACACGTATTGCCAGTACTTGGAGTCGGTGGGGCACGGCTTGCCGCAGGTGCTCAGCGACGGCGAGTGGGCGGCACCCATTGGACACGTGGAGGTCGACTACTTCGCGCCGCTGTTGTTTGGAGATGAGCTCGAGCTGGTGATTGCCCAGGCGCATCTCGACGGCAGCCGACTGACGCTGGCGCACCTGGTGACCTGTAACGGCAAGGTGCGCTGCGTCGTTCAGACGACTCACGTCTTCGTCAGCCGTCAGGACTTCCGCCCCATTGCAGTTCCGCCGTCCCTACTCGAGGCGCTGCAGCGGCTGCCTCGCGGTTAGAACTCAGCCGTCAGCAAGTTCGGGGTGGCCCGGGAACTGCGGCGCATCGTCTGCGATCTCGTACCACCCTGGCTTCTCGTCGACGAACTCATGAAATGCGTTGCTCAAGGCGGGCGGGTTTTCCAAGCAGTTCACATTCACTGGAAACGTCTCGGCGTCACCAATCAGCTCGCCCAACGCAGTCCCGCAGCGCCGACAAAACGAGCGCGTGTAACGATACGGCGCCTCGGGAGCGTAGACCTCCACCAGTGCTTCCCCTGATACGAAGGCGAAGTCTTCCCGCCGCACGAAGGCGAACGTGGCGATCCCCAGCCGTCGACAGCGTGAACAGTGACAAGTCCCCATCAGCTTGGGTGGACGCTTCAGCTGAAACTGAACTGCGCCACAGCAGCATCTCGCATCAATCATCGTCTCTTTGCCTCTCACGGGTTGCTTGGGACACGAGTTTCCCACCTCTACTGACACGTTTCTGTCAGCAGGCGTGCGATGAGTCACACATGACCCGCAGCGAGCGCTTCTTCCGCATCGTTCAAATTCTCCGGCGGTCGCGGCACCCAGTTCCTGCGAAGCGGATCGCTCACGAGCTAGAGACCAGCCAGCGCACCGTGTACCGTGATGTGGTGGCGCTCGTGGGCCAAGGCGTGCCGATCAGCGGCGCACCCGGAGCTGGCTACGTGCTCGAACCCGGTTTCGACATGCCCGCAATGATGCTCACCAGCGACGAGCTGGACGCCGCGCTCCTCGGCGCCAGCTGGGTGGCTTCACGAGGCGATCCGCAACTCGCTCGCGCCGCGCAAGACTTGATCGCCAAGCTCCGAGCAGGGCTACCGGAGTCTTTCGCGATGCACATCGACGCGCCACCCGCGAGCATCGCCCCAGTCCCCACCATCCACGAGTTGGTTGATACTGCGGCCCTGCGCAAGGCAGTGCGACAGGGTTTGATGGTGCAACTTACGTACGTGGATCTCGCAGGCCGCGAGACCAAGCGGCGCGTTTGGCCCGTGCTGGTCGGCTATCGAGACAGCGGGCGCATCCTCGCCGCCTGGTGCGAAGAGCGCAACGCATTCCGATACTTCCGCACGGATAGAATGAAGAGTGCCGTAGTCCTGGAAACTCGCTATCCGAAGTCTCCAGCGCTACTCAGAGCGCGTTGGCGCGAGGCAATGGACGACGAGCGCCAACGCTACGCCGACGCGGCTGAATAGCAGGCAGCTGAGCGACCTAGACCAGTGCCACTACGTCGCGCAGCGTCCTGACCACGTCGGAGATTTCATCGAGGTTGTTCGGCCAGTGCGGCGCGAAGCGCAGGCAGCCGTCGGGCGCGCTGCAGTGGATGCCGTGCTCGTTCAAGAGCTCATGCACCTTCACCACGTCGTGCTGATCCGAGCGGAAAGAAAGTGTGCACGAGCGACCACTGGCTTCCTTGGCGCGCAAGCTCTGAAAACCGAGGGCGACAATCTCACGCTCCAGTTGGTCGAGGTAGGCCTGGACGTGAGTGTAGATGCTCCTCACCCCCAACCCTTGGATCACGTCCAGGCTCGCCTCCAGGGCCGCGAATCCAGCCCCGTTGGTCATACCCGTCTCGAACACGGCCGCTGTTTGTTTCAGCGGTCGCTCGTAGCTCAAGTGGCCAGCTCCCTCGAAGAGGAAGCGCAAACCCTCTTCGTGGCTCAGCCAACCGGCGGTGTGCACCTTGAGGCGCTTTCCCCTCGCAGCTTTCACGTACAGGAAGCCGCAACCGTCACTGCCCATCAGCCATTTGTGGCTGCCGCAGCTCAGGTAGTCGATGGCGCACGCGGTGACGTCCACCGGCGTCGCACCACAGGCTTGGATCGCGTCGACGAAGAGCTCACAACCGTAGCGCTGACACAGCTCTCCGATGCGCTCGAGGGGCATGCGGTGCCCAGTTTGAAACTGCACCGCGCTCACCGCGATCAGCCGCACACCGCGCTCGAGCTCACTGGCCAATGCCTGCAGCGCCCGTTCTTCTTCCGTGCGGAAGGCGTCGGCTTCCAGCCAGCGCAGCTCCAGGCCGAATAGCTCGGCGGCGCGCTGCCAGGGAGTGACGTTCGTCGGGAACTCACCGCGCAATACCAGCACGCGATCCCCGGGCTCCCAGGGCACACTGAGCGCGATATCTGACACGCCACGGGTCGTGTTTGGCATCAGCGCGACCTCCGCCGGCTGAGCTCCAATCAACGTGGCGAGCTTGGCCCGCAGCACCTCGCGCTGGTCAATCCAGCGGGGAAAGGCAGCAACACCGCCGCTCGCGAGGTCGTCGAGGTAGGCGCGCTGCCGCTGCACCACCCAGATTGAGAGCGGGGAGATCGCGGCGTGGGCGAGGTAGGCGCGACTCTGCAGTGACGGGAACCCAGCGCGAGAGCCAAGCTCCGGCGTGATCGGCTCAGTAGCCACGGGCGAGCTCTTGACGGAGCGCGATCAGTTCTTGCCGCAGGGGAACGATGGACTGAATGCTGACCGTCTGCTTCTGGCCCTTCATGGCCCGCGCGGCGTGCCACTTCGCCATGCCCAGCCGGATGCCGACCATGACCATCTTGTGGCCCTTGGCGCCCTTGCTCATGCGGGCCTTCAGGCGGCCAAAGGGCGAGCAAATCAGGTCCAAGTCTTCCTTGGTCATGTTGCCCATCAAGACTTCATCCTGAAGGTTCGCGCGCAGGGTCTTGCCTTCACGAGCGACCAACCAGAACACCATGATCATGAAGCAGATCAGCACGATGAAGTACATGATCAGCAGGAAGAAGAACAACGGGATGCCGGTCCAACCGCTCAGCACGCTGGTGAAGTTCCACATCGCGTGCATCGACACCGCGATGAAGTAGAAGCCGATCGGCGCCGCCCACTTGACCCAGCCCTTGGTCGTCTCGCGAGCGAGTCCGACGCCGAGCCCGGTGATGGCCGTGTACAGCGGGTGGCCCCACGGCTTGAGGATGCCGCGCATCACGAACTGGAAGGTGAACTCGCCCATGCCAGCACCCGTGACGGCGCCCTTGGCGATCGCGCTCGAGTAGTAGAGGACGTTCTCCGTCATCGCGAAGCCAAGCGCCGCGAACACGCCGTAGATCATGCCGTCGACGACGCCATCGAACTCACGGCGCATGAACCAGAACATGCCGAGCACCGCCATGCCCTTGAAGGCTTCTTCGACCAGGGGCGCGCTGATCACTGCCCCGAGGAAATCACCGCCGCCTTTGCCAGCGACGCCCTCACCGATCGCTCCAGCGATGGTGTTGATCAAGCCCGCGAAGCCGGCAGCAGCCAGCGCTCCCCAGAGGAAGGCCATCGCGAGCGCCCACCAGGGCTCGGGATCGAAGCGGTCTACGATCCAGGGCACGGTCATGTAGACCAAGCAAGCTGGCACCGCGAACATCGCCGCGATGATCTCGGCCTTGATGATCTCGCCCGCGTAGGGGGTCAACAGAGGCTGGATCAGAAACATCCAGCTCAAGAAGATCAGGCCGATTAAGCAGCCCAGCGCCCACAACGTGATTCCGATCCAAGCGGCCGTCTTCTCTGACGAGGTCTTCGGTGCCCCAGGCATAGAGGGGAACGCTATCCTGAGTTGGCCGGCTTTTGAATCAGCGAAGTGGTGGATCGTTCGCAATCGTCAGCGGGCAGGTCGCCAGCCGAACTCCCGACGTTTCCGCATCGGCCGGCCCGCTTCGCGGGTTGCATGCAACGTCGCACGGTCAACGAGCCCGTCCTGCGTGGCGCGATCGCATCACATTCCACGCGTTGAACCCTCAGGCTGGGAGGCAGCCGCACAACTTCGCCGGTGGCACGCACCCCGTGTAAGCGCTTCGGGCTTGGTGGGTGGGGGTGAGGGTCTTGGCGCCGCGAGCCCCAGCAGGGCCAGCCCCGTTTGCCTTCGCTGAAGCGACGCGACGCGTAAGCCAAGCAATGTTGCAGCCTCGCCTCCGCGCTGTGCGGTTGTGGAGGGGGCGTTGAGCGCGGGATGTTAAGTTTCCGAGGTGCATGACCCTGCCCCTCACCTCTCACACCTGGGTCCAACGACCTCCAGCCACACAAGGAGCCCAAGCGCTGCAGCGCTCTGGGCCGCGCTGCTCGCGCCCCTGCTCTGTGTGGCATGCGGCGGAAACGACGACGGAAACGCCAAGGCTGGCAGCTGCGCAGCCGACGTTCCCGCCCCGGACGCATTCGTCCCAGTGTCTGGGCCAGGCGGGCCCAAAACCGCGTTTCCCTCCGCACCGAGCGCGACTCCGTGCGCGTTTCTCGACGGCGGCGACGGGGATCCGGATCATCACAACGGGCTGTTCATGATCGATGGCTACCTGGTGATGCCTTGGGCGCCGGAGTGGGCCGACGGCGGCATCAGCGTCTTCGACTTCAGCGACGCTTGCTCACCCAAGCGCCTGAACACGGTCGAGGCAGTTGCGATGCGAGAGACCCACGCCACGGGCCTCAGTCAGCACGCGGGACGCTGGATGGCTGTCACCCACCTCAAGGGCATCAGCTTCTGGGACATCTCGGACGTGACCACACCGGTGTTTGGCTCGACCCTCGAACTACCCGGCGTCTTCTACCCCGACGCTTACGCACGCGTGGTGATGAGCCTGTTCTGGCAGGCTCCCTATGTGTACGTGGCCGGAGCAGACAATGGCCTCTACATCGTGGACGCTACGGACCCGCTGAGTCCTGAGTTGGTCGCCACCTACAACTTCGAGGTGCCGCTCCGGGCGGGCGGTATATTTGCCGTAGGGAATTTGCTGGCGGTGAGCGCGGCGGAAGGCACGCGCACCGCGCTGCTCGACATCAGCGACCCGACGGCGCCAGCACCAATCCCAGGCGGCACCTTCGAGGTGACGGACGAGACCGGCACGCCGCGAGAGGTCTACCACTCGCACTTGAACGGCGACAAGCTGTGGTACGCCCGCAAAGGCGGCGGCGGCGGGCTGATCGTGTATGACATCAAGAACACGTCAGCCCCGGGCTACCTCGGAGGTAACAGTCCCCCGAACAGCAACGGGGGCTACGTCTTCGTCAAGGATCAGCAAGCATTCGTGGGCGAGAGCAACTTCGGTGACGTATTCGACGTCTCGAACCCCAGCGACGTGAAGCTCGAGCACACCTTTCACCTGCAATCGGATGGGGACCTGACGACCGACCCAGGCGACTTCGACACACTGATTCCTCTCGGAAACATCGTCATCGCAGCCAGCGACGAGAACGACAAAACAACAGAATACCCAGACGGCGAGGTGGAGGGCCGCGCGAGTCAAGTGTTCGCCCTGAACGCAGAGGCAGACACACAAGGCCCGAGCGTCACCATGGTCAATCCGCCAGCAGGCGCGACTGGCGTCGCCGTGACCTCCCGTGTCGGCATCACCCTGAGCGAGTTCGTGGAACTCGGAAGCGTGTTCGAAGGTTCGTTTCAGGTCGTCAAATCGGGCTGCAAGAAGCCGCTGGCGGGCTACTACTCAGGTCAGGAGGGGATCTTGAACTTTTGGCCGGCGGAGCCCCTCGAGACGCACACGACCTACGAAGTCGTGATCCCCGCTGGCGGGATCACGGACTACGTTGGGAATCCGTTGCGTCAGGAGTTCCGCTCGACCTTCACCACGGCGGACTGAACACGTGTCGACGTTGAAGCGCTGCTGGCGGGGTCGGTGTGCTGCGTTGAGCGCCGCGGTGGCCGCGCTCGGGCTAGCGGCCGCTTGCAGCGACTCCGAGCGCAGCTCGAACGGGGCGACGACTCTGCAGGTTGGTGAGCTGAGCGGTCCGGCGCTCGCCTATGTGGATCAAGAGGTTTGCTTCAGCCTGGAGGTCAGCCCGAGCGACGCCAGGCGCACCTTTTTCTGGGGCGACGGCGGTCAGTCCGAAAGCGAGTGCCACCATTTCGTTACCCCGGGTCACTACCTCGTGAGCGCACGGGTTACTTCCGCGGGGCAAAACAAGTCGGTGACTCGCGCGCGGAGCCTGCTGGTTGTACACGAGCCACTTGCGGTCGCGCCGACCAGCTCGAGCACCATCGCGCTGGAGCCGACCGGCGACAGGCTCTGGGTGGTGAACCCGGACAACGACAGCATCTCGCTCCTGGATGCGGAGACGCTCGAGCTATTGAGAGAGTTCCCGGTGTGCAAGCACCCACGGACGCTAGCGCTCAGCGGCGCCTTCGTCGCGGTGACTTGCCAGGACAGCGACGAAGTCTGGCAGCTCGAGCGGCTGGTTCCCTCCGACGCGAAGCGCACTTCATTGCCTCCCGGAAGTGCTCCATATGGGGTCGTGGCTGACCCGCGCGGACACTACTTCTATGTTGCGGAGCAGGGCCGTGGGAGCGTGTCGAGCATCCCCGTCGGTGGGTCGGGAGTCTCTCAGAGCGTGGCGACGCCTGCGGACCCTCGTGGGCTCGGCATGTTGCCTGACGGGCGGTTGTTCGTAACCCACTGGCGAGGCAGCAAAGACGGCACCCAGCTGACCGAGGTCTCGAGTCCCGCGGCTGGCCAGCTGCAGGCTCCGCAGAGTCTCTTGTTACCCTCGGAGCTCGGCTTGAACAGCGACACGAACAACGACGGCGTGCCGAGCTTCGTGAATCAGGTCGCGTTGACCCCGAGCGGTTCTCAAGTTTGGCTGCCGTCTCTGAAGGCGAATAACCAGACCGGTCTGTTCCTCACGGCAAAAGACTTGAGCTTCGATACCACCGCGCGCGCGATGCTGACGTTGCTCGACGTCCCAGGGACACCCGGTGACCTGCCCGCCGAGCGGGCCGCCGGGCGCTACGCCTTCGACGACCTCGACATGGCCTCCGCCGTAGCCTTCTCCCCAGAGGGCGGGCTTGCCTACGTCGCAATCCAAGGCAGCGAGCGAGTGGTCATCCTGGACGCCTTCTCACTCGATACGGCGGGTTCGATTCGCGACGTCGGCAAGGCACCTCAAGGGCTCGCGCTGAGCGCTGACGGCCAGCGCTTGTTCGTTCATGGCTTCATGTCGCGCAGCGTGCGCGCGTACGACGTGTCGCGCCTGGGTCAGGGCAACCCGAGCTTGCTGGCGGAGGGCACGACTATCGAATCCGAAGCGTTGAGCGGCGAGGTGCTACGTGGCAAGCAGATCTTCTACGCTGCAGTTGACCCACGCATGAGCAAGTCGAGCTACTTGGCCTGCGCCAGCTGTCATTTGGACGGGGAGGGCGACAACCTGGTGTGGGACTTCAGCGGTCGCGGTGAGGGGCTGCGCAACACCATCCCCCTGCGCGGACGCGCCGGGGTAACGTCGGGCGCGTTGCACTGGTCAGGCAACTTCGACGAGGTGCAGGACTTCGAGCATGACATTCGCGGCCCTCAGCAGGGAACTGGTTTCCTTGCGGATTCAATATTCAATACAGGCACGGTGAATACGCCGCTTGGGGATCCCAAGGCCAGCCTGAGTGAAGACTTGGACGCCCTGGCGGCCTACGTAGACAGTCTGAGCGGTTGGGGCACGAGCCCTTACAGGCGAGACGGAGATGCCGCTTGGGAGGCAGCCCGAGGACACGGCAAGCAGCTCTTCGAGTCGAGCGAAACTGGCTGCCGAAGCTGTCACTCGGGCGAACAGTTCAGCGACAGCGGCTTTGACCCCGGCAAGTTGCCGCGCTTGCACGACGTAGGGACGCTCAGCGCAGGCAGCGGAAGTCGACTTGGTCAGGCGTTGCTCGGCATCGACACGCCGACTCTGCGCGGCTTGTGGAAGAGCGCACCGTACCTCCACGACGGCTCAGCCACGACGCTGCGCCAAGTGCTCACCTCGAGGAACCCGAGTGATCGCCACGGCGTGACCTCGCAGCTCAGCGCGAGCGACCTCGAGGACCTGGAAGCCTATTTGCTGACGCTGGATGACTTGGAGCCTTAGGGCCTGCGGTGCTCGCTCCTCGGGCGCCCGCCTCGCGGCGGTCTCAGCCGCGATCATCGATCGACTTCCCCGTTCGCGGGCCCCTAGCTGTTAGCAGGCGCTTCGGCGCTCATTCCGCGGGGAACTTACGCAGCTCCAGCTTCCCGACCTGCGCCAGGTGCACTTCGTCGGGCCCATCGGCGAGTCGCAAGGTGCGAATGTGTGAATAGGCCCGCGCCAGGAAGAAATCTTGTGAGACGCCCGCGCCGCCGTGCACT
The DNA here is from genome assembly GCA_050183255.1 of Polyangiaceae bacterium. Taxonomy (GTDB): domain Bacteria; phylum Myxococcota_A; class Polyangia; order Polyangiales; family Polyangiaceae; genus JAHBVY01. The sequence continues at coordinate 10,184 of JBFXBK010000286.1, forward strand.
TGAATCGCGCGGTCGATCACCGCCAGCGCCATGCGCGGCGCGGCGACTTTGATCTGCGCGATCTCAGAGCGCGCCACCTTGTTGCCAGCTTGGTCCATCTTCCAAGCCGCGTGCAGCGTGAGCAGGCGCGCCTGGTCAATTTCCATGCGGCACTCTGCGACGATCTGCTGGGTGACGCCCATCTCCGCCAGGCGCTTTCCGAAGGCTTCGCGTTGGTTGGCGCGCTTGCACAGTGCCTCTAGCGCGCGCTCTGCCATGCCGATGGTGCGCATGCAGTGGTGGATACGTCCGGGCCCAAGACGGCCCTGGGCGATCTCGAAGCCACGCCCTTCGCCCAACAGGATGTTGGATTTGGGCACCCTCACGCCGTCAAACGTGACCTCCGCGTGCCCATGAGGCGCATCGTCATAGCCGAACACGTGGAGCATCCGCTCCACCTTCACGCCAGCAGCGTCCATCGGCACCAAGACCATGCTCTGCTGCTGGTGTCGAGGCGCCGAGGGATCCGTCTTGCCCATGAAAATGCAGATCTTGCAGCGCGGGTCGCCGGCGCCGCTGGTGAACCATTTGCGCCCGCGGAGCACGTAGTCGTCGCCATCGGTCTTGATTTCCGCGCGAATATTCGTCGCATCGCTCGACGCGACTTCCGGTTCTGTCATGGCGAAACATGAGCGAATGTCACCGTTGAGGAGCGGCTCGAGCCACTGCTTTTGCTGCTCCCGTGTTCCATAGCGGACCAGCACTTCCATGTTCCCAGTGTCAGGCGCGCTGCAGTTGAAGACCTCGGGCGCGATGAACGAGCGTCCCATGACTTCACACAGCGGCGCGTACTCGACGTTGGAGAGCCCTGCCCCGTAGTCGCTTTCCGGTAGAAACAGGTTCCAGAGCCCCGCTTGCTTGGCCTTGGCCTTCAGCTCGTCCATCACCCCCGGCACCTGCCAGCGAGTCGGCTGGCGATCGAGGGCCGCCTCGAACTCGGCCTCCGCCGGGTAGACGTTGGCCAGCATGAAGTCCTGGAGCTGCCGAAGCAATTCCATGACCCGCGGGGAGTGCTTAAAATCCATAGTGATCTCGATTCTTTATGCGCTCAGTAGAGGACTCTGAACAGCATGCTACACCGCCCGGCCGGAGAGCCCAAGCACTGCAGCGGTCGCGGATCGCCGAATCCGCGCGCTCTGGAGAGTGTTTCCGCATGAATACAAGCGGCGCTTCCGGGCGGCGCTTCCGGGCTCTACTTTCGGCCGGTGGTCCGAAAGTGCTAACGTCCTCCCCTGCGGCGGCAAAGGGTGAGGGCCGGCTAGCAATCGCGAAACCGGTGCGCCCAAGCGACGATGCGCGGCGCGGAACGCGAACACACCCCATGAGAACTCGGGGCTCTGGCCACCACTCACCACGCATCGAAAACCCCAAGCGACTGATCGAAATCGCTCACTCTAGAGACCGGATGCGAGAAACGAATGCAAGCAACGCAGCATCATTGCCGAGTCCAGCGTAGAATGCGCGCCATGCGAACTGGATCAACCTGCTTGTTGCTCGCGCTTTTCCTGGTGGCGTGTGGCAGTGATGGCGGTTCGGGAGGCCAGGGCGGTTCCGCGGGGTCTGCCGGGACTGGCGGCAGCGCGGGCATGGGCGGTAGCGCTGCCAGCGGT
>JBFXBK010000287.1:0-11812 GCA_050183255.1 Polyangiaceae bacterium
TTGCCAGGGCAGCGGATCGGGTTGCCATGGCAGCGGATCGGGTTGCCATGGCAGCGGATCGGGATCGCTGCCCGCCGAGTCTCCCTCGGGCTGCCATGGCAGCGGGTCTGGATCCGTTTCGAGACCTTGGGAGGCATCGTCGACCTGGTCGGGCGTCAGCGAATCATCATCCTCGAGCGAGAGCTCGTTGGATTGCCGTGCGGCATCCTCGGAGCCCGGTTCCGTTTCCAACGCGCAGCCTCCGAGTTGGCTGGCGGCTAGCGCACAAACCAGCGTGAAGACTCGATAGAAGGCGAAGGAGGGGCGATGCGGTGTGGTCATGAGTTGCGTCCTTGGGTTGTCGGCGCCTTCTTGGCGCTGGGCGCGAAGTGAGAACAAAGCTCGACGAGGGCGTACTGCTTCACGAGCTGACTGAGGCGCGGGCGCTTCATGCCCAAGAGTTGGGCGGCACGCGTGATGTTTCCTGAGGTTTGGCGGAGCGCGAGCACGATGCACTCCCGCTCCACGTTGCGCTTCACGTCCGGCAGACTGAAGCCTGCTTCCACGATTTCGCGGAATGCTGCGCGCGGCGCGTTGAGCTCGGTTGCGTGGCCGGCCTCTGTAGCCTGGAGTGCCGCAAAGCGATCGCGGTTCTGGGTCAGTTCAGGCGACGCCGCGAGCAAGCTCTGAGTATCCACCCGGCGCGGACTTCGCAAGGTCGCACGACGCAACACCAGCTCGAGTTCTTCGACGTTGCCCGGCCATTCGTAGCCTCGGAGCAGGCAAAGCGCACGCTCGTCTAGTTCTGCCACCGCTTCTCGACGCTGCAGGGCGATGCGTTGCAGCAGGTGCCTGGCGAGCGCGTCCAGATCTCCGAGGCGTTGCCGTAGGGCAGGGATCCGGATGGTCTGAGCGGCAACCACCGTCAGCAGCTCGGGGGCGCAGGCATCGAGATCCGTGGTCGACGTTGCCAGGACCCAGGGACCCGGTTGGTTCGAGCCAAGACGCTTCGTCAGCTGGTGAGTGACGCCCAGCGAGAGTTGTTCGAGGTTGGTGATGAGCAGGGTGCTACGGCCTTGCGCGCCGTCGCTCCAGAGCTGTTCCAAGTCGTCGACGCTCAAGCTCGCTGCAGCCCGCAGCTCGAAGCGCGCGCGCCCGTGGAGCGCCTGGTGCAACAGCCAGGCGACGTAGCGCCGCCCGCAGCCACGCTCACCGAGCAGCAAGGTGGGCACCCGTCTTGCTTGGGTGAGGGACGCCTGGAGACCTTGCGCGCCCGCACTGTTGCCGACCAGTTCGGTCTCGCTGGTCGGATAGCGCAACGTCGCTGCCAGCTCTCCGCCCTTGAGCAGTGCCGCCAGCTCGTTCAAGACGAGCTGCTCTCCACGCGCAAGGAAGCGAGTGGCGTCGGCAAGTCGACTCGCGACCGCTCGTTGGCACTCCAACGCTTTGTCCACGTGGAAAATAGAGCGGTCGCGGTTGTCGCTGGTGTACGCGACCCGAGCTGCGATTTGGTGACCCTCGCGCATCAGCTCTTCGTCTCCCGAGCCCCTGGCGAGCCCTACGGCTGCGTCTGCATCGGCTAGGCTTGCCTCTCCCGAGCATTGCTCGAGCGCTACGCTCAGCACAGCGATCTCTGCGTGGGCGTATTCAGAGGCGGCGCGGTCACGGGCTTCGATGAGTTCGGAGCGTGCCTCCTCAAGGTAACCCTCTGCGAGGGCGATGCGTGCCGCCATCCGGCAACACTCGTCTGCCTTGTCTCCGTTGGCGGCGACGTCCGCGTGTCGCTTGGCGTTCAGCACTGCGCGCTTCGCGTTGAGTAATTGGCCCCCCTCGAAGGCAACCCTAGCCTCGGCCAGGCCCAGGGCGCACAGCTTCGTCACGGGCGGTTCGTCGAGCGCGCGGCGGGCGAAGCGCAGCGCCTGTTCTGCTTCCTCACTTTGCCCCATGCGCAAGCGGAGCTCGACCAGGTTGGTGACGTCGTGGGCGAACGCCGTGCGGTGTCCCACTTGCAGGTGCGTGTCGAGCGCTCGCTCGAGGTAGTCCAGGGCGTGGGAGTACTCGCGGCGGTCGATATGAAGCACCGCCAGGTTGCTCAGCGCGTACCCGGCGGCGCGGGAGTTCTTCTGGCGGCCCGACTCGCTCAGTACGCGTCGTAGCTCGCCTTCTGCGAGCGCGAGCTGGCCCAGTGCGAGCAGGGCGACGGAGCGGTTGACGCGTGCCTTGAGCACCTCCGTGAGCTCTCCGGCGAGGGCGGCGTCTGCGGCATCCGCAGCGAAATGCTTCTCCGCGCGGGCCCAGTCGGAGCGCGCAAGCAACACCTTGCCGGCCACATTGCGCGCCGAGAATTGAATCGCGGCGTTGGGATGGCCAAGTAGCGGCTGGACGCGTTGCTCCGCAGCTTGGTAGTGACCTCGACTGAGCTCCACCTCCGCCAACAAGGCTCCTGCAACAGCGGCGCGATGTGCGTCGCCTGCGCGGGACGCGAAGCGCTCGGCTTGCTCAAAGGCCGCGGTCGCGCCTGCCAGGTCACCCTGACCAAGCGCTGCGCGACCCCGCACCAGCAGGGCGCGCGCTGTATCGCCGGCGCCGTCGCTGCAACGCACCGCCAGAGCCGTATCCCCACGGTCCATGCAAGACTCAGCGGCCGACAGTCTCAGCTCGGTCTGGAGTATGGGTTCGAGCTCCGCGATCTGGGCAGCGATCTTGGACCAAAGCGCCGCGCGACAGCGATGGGTGGCGCAAGCCTCCAGTGCGCTGAGCCAGGTCTGAGCGGCCCCGGACTGAGCGCCGAGCCCAAGGCGCAACTCCGCTGCGCGCGCGAGCGCGGCTGGGTCGCGTGGATAGACCTGGGCGAGCGCGTCAGCGATCCGAGCTGGGTCCACCAAGTGGGTGTGGTCCAGCAAGCTGAGTGCTTCGACCAAGCCGTCGCGAACTTCGACCGCGCCCGCTTCCAGCAGCTCGGCGAGCGCCGTCTGGCAGGCGCTTTTTTCACGGCCGAGCTGCCCAGGGCCGGAGAGCGTCCCCTCTCCAGCCTCAGGGCTCGGCGCCACGTCAACACGCGGATGGTTGTAGAGCGTTTCCATAGCCACGCGCGGCCAGGATCGGTCAGCCAACTGCAATGCGCCGAGCAACGCCATGCCGCGTGCGCTTGGGCGTGAAGTCACTCCGCTGGCCAGCAGGGCTTCCCAGCCCACACCTTGGTGGCGGTGGCTTGCGTGGGCAGCAAGTGCCTCCCACCAACGACGCAAGTCGTCCCCGGCTAGCTCGTGGGGAAGCGCGCGAAACGCCTCCAGGGGACCGCGGGCAAGGGCGACGACAACACAGGCGAGATCGGCCTGTTCCAGCGCTTCGAGGAGCGCGCTGTCAGCGAGTTCGTCGCCTACGTACACCACACACACACCGTGAAACGTTTCGAACCAAGCGATCATCCGCTCGAGAAGCTGACTCGCGCTGGGACGTGGCTCGTCGTTCGTCCCCAAGAAGGACAAGCGCTCAGCGAGGTCATAAACACTGCCGCCGCTGGGGTTTCGGGAGCTGATCAACAAGGGCAGTCTCTGAAGCTCGCAGCGGCGGCGGATATGAGCGTCGACCCCATGTAGGGCCCGCGAGCTGTCTGACCAAAGCCTGAGCAGCCCAGCCTCTCGCTGGGAAGGCGCAGCCAGGCTCGACACGGCAGCGAAGCCGGTCGACCCGGCGTTGGGGGTCGCGATGCTGGAGATCGTCGCGTGCCGAGAGAGGGCCTCGTCGACCTGGCTGAACGCGCTCAGCCACTCGCCCCGGTAGCTGCTCGCGACGGGGGCTGAGTCGCGGGGTGGACGCGGCGAGTCGAGCCCTGTCCGCTGCGCTGGATCTGTGGCCTGTCCTGCTTCCGAGAGAGTTTGCAAGTCGTCGCCTCGAATGAGTTGCCGTGTGGAAACAAGGCTCGCGCGAAGGTCTGAAGCTGCGCGGGAAGTGCTTTGCCCTGGGGCGTACTCCTGGTTGGGAGTGCCCTGGGTAGCCAATGCGCCCGTGCGCGGAACCATGTTGTGGTCTTGCCAGGTAGTCGCAGTGACGCTCAAGCGCGCCAAGCGGCTGGAAGCGCCGATGAGAAGCGTCGACGTGGGGTGCATGTTAGCGGCGGTGTCCGTTTCGCACAAGTAGCCGCGCGGCAAGAAAACTCGCATCTCGCTCCCAACGCACCAAGCGTGCCAAGCGATACTCTCGGGCGCCCAGCCGATGGGCTCTGGAACGGCGGCTGGGGCGTGGACCACGCCGTGTTTCCTCGCGGGTGTCTCGGCAAAAAGCCCCACGTTTTTACGGGAAATCTGCGGTGTGCGAAAGCTGACGCCCGCCCGCCTTGGTTGTGAATCCCGTGCATTCTCTTACGCCCGTCGCTGGCGACGAGCGCGCGTGCGCATCTTAACGATCGCACCGTTAGGGAAAGGGAGGCGTGCTGGTGCTTACGTCGCAGTTTGAATTTCCCGGCAGAAAAACTACGGATTTACACGCAGAAACTGGCTCTCTAGCGTTGCTCGTGTCGACATCCTGTTTCGTCCGGATTTGCCGAGCGCAACTGGTCGGGACTTGGACGAGACGAGACTCCAATCAACCTGCTCCCGTGGTCGCTCGCGACGCTCGCGTCAGCTCGTCGTGCTGGGCGAAGCGAGCCATCGCGAGCGACCCACCTCGGAGGTAATCGTGAAACTTGGTCTACTACGAACGCCCATGGCTCGATTCTGGCCGGCGCTGCTTGCGTCGCTCTTGCTGCTCAACTCGGGGTGCGCTGAGGAGCGCGCTCCGATCAACCGGGTTCAGCCAAACGCGCTGGAGAAGAGCTTCTTTGTCGGGGATGACCTGGCCAAGGCTGACGACGACCCCGAGTTCTATTGGCGCAACTTCGTCGTCGACGCTTCGGAGTCTCAGGAGCTGATCGGCATCGGGTCTTGGAGTGGTGTCGACCGCATCCGCTGGGAGATCACCGAGACTCAGCTGATCGCGCGTAAAGCATACGGGATCGGCGACGGAGCCGACGACAAGGGTCAGGGCAGCAACGGAACCATCGTCGCGATCTATCCGATCGAAGAACACTTCGACATCACGCGTGCATACAACCCCTCGACCGGCGAGGAGCTGAATGTGCTCGAAGAGAACACCAGCGATCGACCGTGGAACGAGCGCAGGTTTTTCCGGGTGGATTGGTCGATGAACGAGGTGGAAACGCCGCAATGGAACGACATGTTCGTTGGCAAGGTGTTCGGAGACCTCGAGCTGACCAGCATCGCCTACTACGTGAGCGATCCGGAGAACCCGGATGCGCCACATTTCGAGACGGACAGCGGCTACTTCGACGTGACCAGCAAGTTCTGGGTGGCCCCCGCGACCACTGACTCCCCGTTCTCGGACCTCTCCGGCAAGGTCCCGAGTTGTTTGGTGCTCGGCATCACCACCGGCAACGCCGTCAACAACTGCGACCCGCAGGAAGCGGTCATTCGCTCGTCGTACTGGCGCGTCGACCAGGTCGACCCCGACCGTGACTTCGAGCCGTTCGAGAACAATCATGCGGGGCTTGACGTGGTGAGCAACCCCGGCGGGATCGGAGACAGCTTCAGCGTGGGAACAGTGACGCCTCCGCGCGTCGAGTGGGACCCTCAGTACGGCTACACCGACGCTGGGATGCATCGCTACATGAACATTCACAACATCTGGCGTCAGAGTCACCAGACGCGCGGTGTGTGCGAGAAGAATGCTGACTGTCAGGGAGGAGGTGAGTGCCTCCCATCCGGCTCTTGCAGCGTGCCATGTGACTACGCTGCGCGAGGCGACGGCGATCACAATGGGACCGACGATCAGTGCGAGAACGCTTCGACTGGGTACTCGGGGTCGAGCGGTTCCCAGTGCAGCTCGCGCAATCGCTGCACGATCCCCTATCGAGATCGTGAGGTGGCGCCAGTCGCGTACTGGGTGAACCCAGAGACCCCAGCCGGCTTGCTGGATGAAGTCGGGGCTGACGGGCAGGTGAGCAAACAGGGCGCCACGGAGGATCTTGTCTACTCGTGGAACCAGATGTTCGAGCAAGCCGTGGCCAACGCTCGCGAGGTCGAATGTCGAAACACGGGCGCTGGGGATCGCCAGAGCTGCACCGATCAGTACTTCGACCCTGGGCAGATCGACATGGTTGGATATGGAGGCTGGGGACTGCCAAAGGTCAAGGACATGCCCGACGTGCTGGTGCTGTGCCACAACCCAGTGCGGGACTACGACCCCGAGGTGTGTGGTGCCGTGGGGAAAACGGCTCGGGTCGGGGACGTACGCAAGAACTTCCTGTTCTATTGGCCCTACGAGTCGAAGGCGCCCTGGGGAGGCATCGCCAACTGGAATGCCGATCCGCTGACAGGGCAGATCATCGGCGCCTCGGCCACGACCATGGGCCGCTCAGCCACGTTCGCTGCCGCCCGCGCCCGCGACATCATCATGGTGGCCAACGGCGAGCTCGACGTGACCGACATCACTGACGGCGTCCCTGCTGAACTCTATCAAAAGCGTCTGCGCGACGGCCGTCTACCGGTGTCGTACACCGAAGCCGAGCTGACCGAACGCGTCGCAAGCGTCGACGCCGCCCACGCTGCGAGCGAGATTGCACCGAGGCTCGATACCTCGAGTCTTGCCAAATCGGTGCGTGAACGCCACGAGATGCTGAAGCAGTCGAAGGCCGGACTCGGCCCGAGCTCCACGTCGGCACTCGAAATGGACGCGATCCTTGGGAACCTGCGCGGGAGCCAGATCGAGGCGCAGCTCCTCGACCCGAGCTGGATGATGGATTCCGTAGGGATTTCCTCTAGCGCTCAGATGAGCGACGCAGCGCTCGAGATGGCGTCCCCGCTCCGTGGCAGCGACTACGGGAGCGTTGAGCAGCTGCTCCAGCGCGTCGACCTCGGCATGCAGGCGAGGGGCGTGTGCTTCGACGATGCCATCGGTAGCGGCGTTGGAAACCTCGACACGCAGGGGGTCGCTCGCTACTTCAAACAAAAGTACTCCGACGAAGTGCTGATGAACGGCTTCGAGGATCTCGGACCGAGCGCCTCTCCAGAGGCCTTGTCAAAGCGGCGAGCCGAGCTGATCTACAACGACCTGTGGGTGGACACCTACAAGGGGATCGCGCTCCACGAGATCGGTCACTCGCTCGGGATGCTCCATCAGTTCGCGTCGAGCTACGACTCGGTGAACTACAATCCACAGTACTGGCAGCTGCGTACCCAGGAAGGGGCGGCGCTCAAGAGCTGTGACGGGAAGCCACGATCCGGAGACGTGTACAGCGCCAGCGCAGACGACTGCATGGGGCCGCGCTACCTGGACCCGGAGACGGACGACGAGCTCGGCCAGGGCGCGGAGTCGCGTCCAGGAATCAACTACTTCGCCAATACCTCAACTATGGAATACCAGAACGAGCGCTTCTTCGAGAGTGTCGGACTGGGGCAATACGACCGCCACATGGTCGGTGCGCTCTATGGGCGCGTGCTCGAGACGTTCGACGCGGATGCGCCCGACGGCTTGAAGCAAGCCGAACAAACCCCCTTCGCCTCGCGACACTGGAGCCAACTGCCCGACGAGAACCTGGTCTACTACGAGACCGAGTTCGGCCTATTCGTGCAGAGCATGCACTACACCGAGCAGGCCAGGCGGATCAAACTGTTCGACCCGTCTCGTTGCCGGGAGGCAACGGATGCAGAGAAGAGCCACGCGGAGTGGCGCATCGTGCATGGCAAGGTGTGCATGCCTGCGCCGCGAGATCATGGTGCTTGGCGCGATTTCCAGGACGGACCGGCTGTTGATGGTGACTACCTGTCACCCAAGGTGCGGGTGGACGCGAACGTCGGGGCGGCTGCGGGCAATGTGCGCTGGCCGTACCGCTGGGGTGTCTCGAGCAACTCGTATGTACACACCAACCCGTCGGACGCAGGAGCAGACGTATACGAAGCCACCCTGGAGACGATCCGGAAGTTCGAGTCGTCCTACGTGTTCAATTACTTCCGCTCAGGGAACCGCAACTGGTACTACCCGCGGCTGCCGTCCCGCACCGCGAGCTCGTTCTTCGAGCGCCTGCGCGCGACGCACTGGGCAATCGCCAACACGAACGCCCGCTACGCGAGCCTCGGCGAAGCGACCTTCAACCGAATCGCTGGCTCTGACGATTGGTGGCGCCCCTACATCATGGCGGAGCGTGAAATGTTTGACGCGATTGCCCGAGCCTTGCTGATGCCGCAGCCTGGTGAGTACCGATCCGCGGGCACCCCGGCGGGGTCCCAAGGCGGCGTATTCGACATCGTGGACTTCTCGAACTTCCCGAAGGCCTTCGACATCGACGCGAGCGGGGGTCGCTACATCGATCCCGACTACAACAGCGATCCCGACGGCGGCGGCTCGTGGCAATACCAAGAGTGGCCCAACCGCGCGGGCTTCACCGTTGAGAAGGCGGACGCTGCCAAGGCGCTCACCGATAGCCGACCGGTGCTCTTCACCATTGCGCGTGAGAACTATCTGGACGGCCGCAACACCAATATCAATTTCCGCAGTGATATGCCCTTGGCGGTGGACCGCTTGATTGGCGGTGTACTCGCGGGAGACTGGGAGAGCGTCGGGCTGTACGTACCCACTGGCAAGTCCGGGGTGGTCGATCCGGTGACGACGGATCTTAGCGCGGCGGAGCCGAGTCGGCCCGCAGCGTCCAAGGTGGTCGCGCCGAACCTCGGCTACAAGCAGCAACTCGGCGTGCTCACCTGGGCGTATTCGTTCGCGCGCCTGGGTACCGATCTCGCGCTGACCAACAAGCTGCGTGTTTGGATCAAGGGACAGCTCGGTGAAGCCGACATCCCCGAGGCTCAGCAGATCCGGTTCTACAACCCGGAGAGCGGCTTGACCTACGTCGCGCGCCTGTTTGGTCCAGATCGCGTCGTAGGCCGCGATATCGACAAGGGCATCGCCTCGCGCATGTTGAGGACGGCAAATACGCTGCTTGGCCGAGCCTACCAAACCCAGCCCAGCGGTGGCGCGACCGACGAACCCAGCGAGAACACGTTTGGCATGCCGCAGCTGGTGCTTGATGCTGACGGGTTCCCCATCGTGAAGAACGAGAACGCGTTGCTCGAGCTACGGCGCTACATCGGGCTCTTGGACGCGGCTGTGCAGATCGCGAACCTGGTGGGTTATGGCCCACTTGATGGAGTGCCCCATGACTTCGAGTGATTCGTGATGACGTGAGCACGGGGCGGCCGGGATCTGGTCGCCCCGTGGGCGTTTGTCTCTGGAGCGACGAATCGGTGTGGAAACGCGGATTCACTGCTGCCTCTCCCACACGCGGCGGCGAGACTGTCCAGAGATCTGCCAAACCATGGACGGATCTGGTCGCGCGTAGGTCAGCCGCATGGAATCGGCATGCCGCTCGAGCCATCGCCTGCTAGCCTGCCTGAATGCGGCGATTTGCGAGTACCTTGGCTGTGGTGACTTTGGTGGGTTGCTCAACGGTGTCCCACAACCCGGATGAGTCGAACGGCGGTGCCGCGGGGAACGAAAACGGGGGTAGCGCTGGTGACGGCAGCGGCGGTACCGCCGCCGGAGGAGCCGGGGGAAGCGCTGCGTCCGGGGGCAGCGGCGCGTCTGGAGGCAGCGCAGGCAGCGCCGCGAGCGGCGGTGTTGGAGGCAGCGCTGGTGCTGCTGGCAGTGCCGGTGCTGCTGGGACCGCGGGTAGTGGTGGCACGGCGGGCGCTGGAGGTAGCGTCTGGTCGCCCACGCCAGGAACCAGCTGGCAGTGGCAGCTCACGGGTACGCTAGACACCAGCGTCGACGTCGCGATGTACGACATCGACCTGTTCGATAACGACTCGCAGGTACAAACCCTGCACGCCGCGGGTCGAGTGGTGATCTGTTACTTTTCCGCGGGGAGTCGTGAGGACTGGCGGCCCGATGCGAGTCAGTTCCAAGCCGCCGACTACAAGAACCCTCTGGACAACTGGCCAGGGGAGACTTGGCTCGACGTGCGATCGGCCAACGTGCGTTCGATCATGAAAGCGCGCCTCGACCTCGCGGTGACTAAAGGCTGTGACGGCGTGGAGCCTGACAACGTCGACGGCTACTCGAACTCTACGGGCTTCCCCCTGACCGAGGCGGACCAGCTCGACTACAACCGCTTCCTCGCTACCGAGGCGCACGCCAGAGGCCTGAGCGTCGGCTTGAAGAACGCCCTCGACCTGGTGCCGCAGCTGGTCGGCGACTTCGACTGGGCACTGAACGAGGAGTGCTTGAGCTACAACGAGTGCTCGGCGCTGGCTCCGTTCATCAACGCGAACAAAGCGGTCTTCCACGTGGAGTACGTGGACAACCAGAGCGAAGGCAGCGCCAAGCTCGGTGCCGTGTGCGGCGACTCGACCACCTCAGGCTTCTCCACACTGGTCAAGGAGTGGGATCTCAACGCTTGGCGCCTCGCGTGCCCCTGATCAAGCGGGCGGGTTCGGATCGATTTCGACGACCGGGGGTACCAGGAAGTAGACGTCCCGCGAGTCGAGCACCGTGATGCCGTCACCCACGACTTCCAGCGTGGCTTTGAACAGCTGGGGCTCGCCCGTTGGCGGCACCGTCGAGTTCTGCTTGGCCACGATGTCGAAGCACACGCGTGTCCCGGGGGTCACCGCCTGGAAGGTGTCCAGGTACTGATCACTGTTGGTGTCCACTGCGGGTAACGCCACGCAGCCGCGCGCCGGGTCGCCGTTGGGGTTCGCCTCGAGGTGGTCCACGAACGAAGAGAAGGTCTCGACGCCGTCTGATGGATCATCGATGAAGCGCACCGTGACCTCGATCGGAGTTTGATCCGCGAGGAGCTGGATTTGGCTCACGACCGCGTCGCTGATCGCGGTGCCTGGAGTCCAACCGGTGACCAGCGGGTTGCCCGAGCCGTCCACCGCTCCGGTGTCTCGAGCGATGGCCTGCAACGTGCCTGGAGTGCTCACGCCGTTCTGTACGTGGATGCCAATCACCTTCGCCTTCTTTGCGTTGGCTGCAGTCACGAACTCGCTGTAGGTCGGCGCGTGTCCGCCGATGGTGCTGTCGCTGTACCCATTCACGAAGCCTGGCGGACCGTTGTGGCTCTCGGCGTCGGTCATCATGACCAGGATCGGAACTGCATCCGGGCGGAAGCACGGGTAGCCCCAGTGGTCCGTCGGGCAGTCGGTGCGGGGTGGAAGCGAGCCGCCGCTCGGTAGGCTCTTGCCCGGCAGCCCAGCGCCGGTAACCGCGGAGTAGAGCGCCGGAACGTGGCTCTCGGGAACGTCGGCGCCATCCCCCAAGGAGAAGGTATTCACAGCCGATTGGACCGCGGCGGAGTCCGAGGTCAGATCTCGCACGTTGCGGTAGGCGTAGTCGCCGGAGGCCCCGCTGCCGTAGATACCTGCGGGATAGTCCCGGTTGTCGGCGGCGCCGAACCACACATCGGAGATCACACCGCGAACGCGGTCGATGAGGCCCGTGGTGGGCGTCGACACACCGGCCTTGAGACTGTTGATCGCGGCGTTCATGGAGTAGGTGGTGTCCATGATCAGGTACACGTCCGCCTTGCGGATGGCTGTCGCGAAGTCGAGGGTGTCGCGAGGCGGAGTCGGCAGCTCCTGGTAGGGCTCGAGGAAGACGAAGTTGCCGTGACTCTGAGGATTCGAGTTGGGATCCGTGGGGTCGTTCTGACAGTCCGCAGCTCCGTTGCTGGCTTCGACTTCCACCAAGTCGGAGGTTCCATCGCCGTCGGTGTCTGACTTTTGTGGGTCGGTGCCGTAGAGGGTCTCTTCGTTGTCGCCCAGGCCGGCATTGTCTCGGG
>JBFXBK010000288.1:0-11798 GCA_050183255.1 Polyangiaceae bacterium
GCAGTGCTTTGTGCACCCGGTCTAATATTGCTTTTGGATCACTCACAGTCCTACTCCCAGGGTAACCAATAGTCCTTGGCGGACTCATCGTTGGGGATTGTGCCGCTATCAGTTCCCTTGACCTTCTGTCGCCCAGTCGGAGGCGGTCCAGGTTCCTCTAGCCAGTGCTTTGAACCAGTTGGTCTGGGGTCATTACCCTCGTATTGTGGCTCGTGTACGCTGGTGACGTCGTCCTTGTCCTTTGACCATCCTGGCACTTGGTTCTCCCATCTTTTCTTCGGACCGAGATTGGAACTCCCGTGTTCAGGCAATACGTTCTCGGGAACGTTCGCTGCGTCCTGATTCTCCGCGTGGCGTTCTGGTGATTGGTGTCCGCGATGGTCGCCGTCCTGCATGCCGGCCGGAGTGGGTCGCGATCCGTCTTTCCCGTACTCATCAGGCGACTTGATTCGAACCTCTGCGCGAATCGTTCTCCCATCCTTGTCGACATAGTAGGTCGCTTGGGTGACTCCATTCTTATCGACATAGCGCACCTCTTTCGTCCCCTTGGGCATACGCTTGCCGCTCGATAGCTTCTTGTTCTTCGGGGCGGGGGCCTCGTGGCGTGTGAGCGGAGGTCGGTCGTCGTGCTGCTTGCTCTTCGCCGAGGGCTTCTTCTTGGCCTTGTTCTTTCCAGCGGTCGTCAGCCCAAGTGGATCGCTGACATTCGTTGGCGCGCCATTGAACCCGAACAGCTGGTAGCCGCCCTCGGTGCCGATGGGGTCGCCGCTCAGCCAGTAGCCGCACTCGGGATCGAAGTATCGGTTGCGCGTGGAACACAGCTCGGTCTCTTGGTCGTAGTATTGGCCACGAAGCCGGAAGGGGCTCTCAACGGGTACGGTACTCGCCATGCTTGGCGGTGACCAGGTCTCGCAGATCGAGCCGTACGCCGTGTGCGCTGCGCTCCAGATGACCTGCCCCTCCGTCGAAACCAGCTCTTTTGGAGTGCCCAGGTGGTCACTGACCACCTGGAGGACGCAGCCGTCCTGGCTCTGGAGGATCGGATCGTAGCTCGGCTCAAACCCAGCCCCCGGCAGCCGCTGGGTTGGCGCGTGCACATGTACGCGTTGCCACACATCGCCGAACTGCTCAGCGCAGAGCTCGTCGCCGTCCCAGAGTAGCGCGAGTTGTGACTCGACCAGGAACGGCTCTTCCTCGCGGAGACGTTCCTCGCCGTCTTCTTCGAAGAGCGCGCCGAAGATCGGAAGCAGCTTCTCCTTCGGCGGGGGGGGATGCCCAACACGCTTGCGTACTCTGCGCCCAAACGCGTCGTAGTCGTAGATAACGTGGTAGCCGTCCGAGCGGATGACCTCGCGAAGCCGATCGAAGCAGTCCCATTTGAACTGCACATGGGCCCCCGTCTGTCGATGGCGTTGTGAGACGCGGCGACCGAGAGCATCCAGTTGATACTCGAACTGGCCATGTCGCACCGGTCGATTGCCTGGCGCGAGTGTGATCGCCGAGGCGTGTCCAGGGAGCTTCAGCCACCCTGGCGGAGGGCCGGGCATCGGTGGTGGTTCGGCGTCTTCCGAGTAGTCTGCGGCTGGACCCGGGAGTGCCCCCCAGACGGGCTGTCCGTCGTACGAGGCGTGCTTTGCGTCGAGGCCGTCCGCCTCGTCATGCATGAAGTTCTCAACGAACCGCTCTCGCTGGGCGACCTCTAGATTGCCGCGCTCTGAGTAGGTGAAGCGGGAGAGGCCCCAGTTTCGATCGAGCGAAAGCGAAAGCCGATCCGACTCATCGTACTCGAAGCTCCGATGGCTCGCGGTGGTCCAGCCAGCAGCGGGCGCCTGCAAGTAGCGGGCGGCCACACCACTGCGAGGAGGCGCGACCGCGCCGTGCTCAGGCACGACGACTTGTCGTTGAGCCAGCTGCCCAAGCACCGTGTACTCGCTGTTGATAGCGAATTGAGCCTGCTGCGCTTCATGTTGAGAGAGTGTGCGCGGTGCGCGTCGCACCTCGAGGCCCTCAATGTTGCGCTGGATCTCCGTCCGTACTGAAGCGCCGCCTTTGGGCGTGTGCATGACCGCCACGATGTCGCCAGCGGCGTCATACTCGTAGTCAGTGCGTTCGCCGAGAACGGTCCGCGAGGCAATCCGTCCCCTAGCGTCATAGGTTCGGTAGATGGCGAAGTCGTCGGTCGGTCCGATCCGTTCACACACGACACGTCCGAGCTCATCGCGCTCGAATTCCGACTCGATCGTGCTGTACTCGTCCGAGATGGATGCCGTGAGGATATGTCCTTCGGGATCTCGCTCGAACTTGATGATGGCACCATCGCTGGTGCGTTCCTCGATCGCATTGCCGAGTGCGTCGCGCTCGATGCTGCGGAAGCTGCCGTCGTTTCGCTGGATCCGCGTCAAGTGACCCGCGGCGTTGTACGTGTACTCAAGCTGGCGCTTGTCGAACGTCCACTCGCGCACGAGCCGGCCAGACAAGTCGTACTCGAAGCTGTGCGTGCCTAGTGAGTTGTTCTGGATCTCCTTGAGGCGGTCTTCGCCGTCCCAGGTGTAGCGCCAGGTCGCTCCATCCGGGAGCGTCTCCTCGAGCAACTCACCTGTACGGGTGTATGCGCTCTTGGTCTTTCGACCCTGGCGATCGACGTGCAGGGTGACCAGACCGGATGCGGTGTACTGGTAGAGGTCCTTGGAGCCGTCAGGGAATGTTTCCTCGAGGACCCGCCCGAAGCAGTCGTGGCGATAGGTCCAGGTACGGCTTGCGGCGCCATCCCCGAAGGTGTCTGTCCGCGAGACGACGTAGCCGAGCGCATCATGCTCGTAGCGGGACCTGAGGCCACGCGCGTCCTCGCGGTGAACTAGCAGGCCATTCGCATCGTAGTAGCGTCGCTCGACGAGTGCGCCGCGATCCGAGCCATCGCAGTTGGCGGCGTGAATGGCTTCGATGCGGCCTTGGCGGTCTCGGGTGTAGTAGCGGTCTTCGCCGCCCTTCTCCCAAACTCGAACCAGCTCTCCGAAGTCGTTGTACCAAGCGTGCTTGACGTGTCCGCTGCTTGTGCGAATCGTCAGCTGGTTCTTGGAGTAGACCCAACGGGTGGTGTTACCGAGCGGATCGACCTCACGGGTCTTGTTCCCCTCGTTGTCGTAGAAGTAGGTCCACTTGTTCCCACACCCGTCGGTCTTGCTCGTGAGGAGCAGATCGTCGTCGTAGGTGTACGTTTCGTGGAAGTCGCCCTCGAGGCTCTTTTCCTCGAGGAGCTGGCCGCGACTGCCAAAGGTGAAGATGCGACCAAACGTGGCGCCTGTGACCACCACACAGTCTTCGCTCCGATAGGTGAAGCGTCGCGGGTAGCCGTTCCGCCCGACCTTGGCTAGGCGGCATCGGTGAAACTCGTCGTACTTCCAGGTCGCTCGAGCACCGAGGGGCGAGATGGATCGAATCAGCCGATGGAAGCCATCGTACTGATATTGAGTGACGCCGCCGTCTCCATCTGTGACGAAGGCGAGCTCGCCGCCGACCTCGTGATAGGTGTACCGGACTCCGGTGAGTACTTGCGTGGGATCGCGAGGAGTGGCGCCTGGACGCTCCAAGTACACGGTGCTGAGCTGTTTCCCGGTGTACTCGAGCCGAAACCTCCAACCACGCCGGTCTTGGACTTGCGTTAGACGGGACCCAGTCTTCCCCGGTTCGTAGTAGAGGTCGACGCCGTTTCCTCGCTTGTCAGCGATCGATTGCAAGCGCCACGCGCGCTGGTGGTTGTCGTCACCCGCTCGCCGCGCAGCACGCTGGGCTTTGAGTACCGCCTCAGACTCCCGTTGAAACGTCTGTACCTCGCCAGTGTCGAGGAAGGTGAGCTGCAGGACGTCGTTGTACCGTCGCGCCTCCATCCGGAGACCGCGCTCGAATGCCTGCGCGTCGGGCTCATCCAGGTCGTGACCGAAGTCCAGTTCGCGCCCTTTCGAGTTCCAAAGGGTGAGCCCATCTTCCGTTTCCTCGAGGTAGTCATCGAAGTTGTGTGTCCAACCCGGACCGAGTGGGAGCCGCTCTCCGGCGCGGCCAGAGGAGTATTCGCGCACCCACTCAAACGGACGGTCTCCGTTACCTGACTTCAGCCGATCAAGTTCCGGGTCTAGCGACTCACGCCCGCCAGCCGTTGGTTCGGCAACGAACAGGTCTTGGATTGTGTCGATGACCTCCCCGAGAAAGACATCAACTGGGTCGCCGGACTTCTTTCGTTTCGCCTTTCGGTCGGCCTTCTTCTTCTTCGCGCCGCCGCCTCGTCCTCCACGCTTGCCAGCTGCTGCCGTTGACTTGGCTGCGCCTCCGGCGCCGCCACCGCTGCCGGCTTTCCCGCGACCTCCGCCACCCTTTCGGCCAGCAGGGCCGCTGGTCGCACCAGCGTCCATGGCTGTCGCCGGCGGGGTGTTCTCGACCTTCCCCTTGGCGACCCCGGCGGTGACCTTCTTCTTGTTGTGGCGAGTTCCCACAGGTGACTCAGTCGTGCTTGATCTTGCCGTTGATCTTACCCGTCACGAGGTCGTGCACAGGCGCGGGCTGCGACGGTTTATTTCCCGGAGGCAATACGGAGTAGGAGGTCCCTGGGGTGATCGCTTTACCTCCACCGATGATCAGCTTCGTTGATGCTCCCTCAACCGAGCTAAAACGAGCCATGTGCGGAAACGGCGCAGGGATGCCGTCTGGCTTCGGTGGAGGCATCGGGGGGATGTTGCTAGGGGTTGGGGGAGCCATCCATGGGGAGGCGGTCTTGCTCGTGAAGGGCTTGCGGCCACCGATGGTCGTTGACATCAGGGCAGCTCCACCAGGGCGGACAGGACGCGCATCCGAGCTCGAGCGCGAATGTTAAGGCGATCGGTGACGAGCTCGGTGCGCCCCTCGTCGGTCAGTTCAAGAGACGCCTGGGCGGAAGCCAGTCGAACGTCCTCCGTTGCCGTGAGCTTTACTGAGCGCGCCCGCACCTCGAAGTTGCCTTCTGCATCCACGCTTGGAGCGCGCTGGGTTTGTAGTGCGCCCATCACCAATAGGTCCTCGCCAACCTGAGTGACGAGAACCAGGCTTCGATGGCTTTGGGCGTCGGCGAGCAGGTCGGAGGTGACACCTGGTGCCGCCGTCGCGCTGACGACATCGCCCGTGAGGAGTCGCACTGACAAGCGCTCACCACTCTGCAGCTCGATGTAGCCGCCGTAGAGCGCACCCAAGGCCAGCTGAGGCTGCTTGGACCGTGACTTCTTGCCGCCAGAGACCGAACGGAGATGGGAGTTCTTCGCCATGGACAGCTGTCGGCTGAGCTCAGAGTCGGTTGCGTGAAAAAGACGACCACCCGGATTTGTTGGGTTGGCTAGCCGTAGTCCTCGTCGTTCTTGTTCTTCGCCCCGCCATCCACCTTGAAGGTGGCGTCGATCATCACCGAGCCCGGGGAAATGAGAATGGTCGCCCCACCCGCGCTGATCGTGATTGCTTTCGCTTTGAAGACTACGTTCGAGCCTTTGAGGGTCGTCGCCCCCGCCTTGATAGAAAGGGTGCCTCCGGTGAGGTCGACGCCCGCGCCCTTGATGGTGCGCGCCCCGTAGGTCTCGGTCAGCGGTCCGGAGATGGCGAGCCCGTAGGTGCCCGCGTTGATCGACTTCACACCGGCAACAGCTTCGGCGTTGGCGCCGGCGACCGTGACCCCGGCGCTCGCGCACGCTTGGGCTAGGGCACCGCCGATCATGGTCAGATTGCCACCCTTCACTTTTCGGGACTCGCCGCCGATGGCCGCCTCTGCCTTCGCCCCGCCAACGCAGCGGGCGACGTTGGAAGCCTTGACGCTTTGCTTGCCACCGACGGTGAAGACGCGCGCGCCGCCGATCATCACCGTTTCGCTGCCCGCGTTGATCGTCTTATTGGCGCTCACGGCGACCTTCCGCGAACCGACTGTGTAGTCCTGCCCGCCCGTAACGGTGTTCGTATAGACCTGGCCAGTCCCGAGCTTGCGATTGCCACCAACGGTCAGCGTGTCCGGCCCCGCGATGGACGTGGTTTTGTCGTTCCCGGTCTTGTCATCGAGCCCCTTGCCGGCTTGCAGGTACATGCCCTCTTTCCCCGGGGTGTCGTCGAACGCGAGGCGATTGCCTTTGCCTCCGCCCGCCGGAGTGCTCCGCGTGCCGAAAGCGGTCGTGAGGCGCTCTTCAGGCAATTTGCTCGGAGGTGGGAACTCCGCGTTCACCATTCGCCCTAGCACCAACGGTTCGTCAGCAGAGCGACCCCAATGCGTGCAAAGCACCTCCCAGTTGACGCGCGGAATCAGCATGCTGCCGCTCATTGGGAGCTGGAGCGCGCGCACCCAGGTGGAATCCTTGTCTGTGGGCGGGGCTGGGGAGGCCACGTCGCCTTCGGCTCCGCGGCGATCCAGGTGATGCCTGAGTTTGACCCGCAGTTGATCGTCGGGGTGAATCTCAGCGCCCTGTGCGCCGGTGACGAGGGACCGGGTGAAGCCGTTCGATGGAACCACCGCAACCTTTGGACGAAAGCCGTCAACCGCGCGTACTGCCTGAAAGGTGCAGCGGTGGGGAGTGAAGTCCGTTGTGTCTGGTTCACCAACCGCGCTGCTGAACTGCATTCCGACCACGAGCCAGCGACCTGAAAACGCTCGCTCATCCGCTTCAACCTCAACGCTCGCTCCAATCGCGAGGTCTCGGCAATGGGTCTTTCCCTCGAGCACTCGGGCGTCTTGGCGCAGGGCTTCTAGGCGAAGCGTCGCCAGCGCCTTTCCTTCGTCCACCGTGCGATAGTCGTCGTGAAAGGCGTAGTGCTCGAGAAGCGCCCCCTCAGCGCCCGCTGGCGCTGACAAGTCCGCCGAGGGCGCCTCGTAGTTCCAGTCGTTGAGCAGGACGCTTTCCGTTCGGCGTCGCAGCCTGAGTCGGGCATCGGAGAGCACGCGGTCCTCCGTTCGCATGCCGGATTCGCGAGCCAGCAGAAGTGGCTCGGGGTCTTCAGCGAACCCTTCGGGCGAATCGATCAAGACGACTGTTTCCTGGCCTATGGGGTCGCAGTGGTAGACCACGCCTGATTCCGCGAGGATTCGTGCGATGAACCGCAGCGTGGATTCTCCCGTCTGCACGCACTGACGGCGTTTGGGCAGCGTCCGGGTCGTACGGTTGTCGACCTCGAACCCAGCTTCCTGAAGCAAGAGGTCGGCGATCTCGACCTCGGTCTTGTCGACGAAGACGCGATGATCTTCGCCGAGATCAAGCACGTGAAGACGGCTCCCAAACTCAATCTCCAGCAGGCGCGAATCCGAGCGCGCCGCGAGCACGACACCTTGGTGTCGACGGCTTCCGGAGTGCGAGCCCTCCATCGCGTGCGCGTCCCTCAACTCCAACACTCCGGATTTGCCAAGCCAGTGGAGCGGTACTGCTTCGGCGCTGAGCCCGGAAGCCTCAGCGCTTTCGGCGGGAGTCAGTGTCAGAGTCGCCTGCCAGGGCTCGTGGAGGTGCTCTTTGAAGTGCACAGTGACCGTAACGGGTTCGCACCCATCCAATGCGAGAATGTAGTCTCTCATGAGCCGAGTTTCGTTTCCGCGAGTCGAATGATCTTCCCGTCGATGTCGGAGCCGCTGACACTCAGGCTGCCGCCTCCGATGGTGCCGCCTGGCGTCGTGATCTTCGCCGCTTTGATGCTGATAGCTCCCGCTTCAAACACCACCGCGCCGCTTGCCGTCGCGCTGATGGACGCTGCGGTCACGTTCCCAGTGGCGCAAGTCGTTGCGTTACCTCCGCCTGCTTGCAGGAGGCTCGCGCCACTAACGATCGTCTTCGAGCCTTTCACCTTCTCGTCATAGTTCGCGCACTGAATCGAGCGGACAGCGCCGACCACGTGAACGCGAGCGCCCGTGACCGTTTCGTTCGCACCTGCACCGGCGAGGTGAACCATCGCGCCACCGACTCCGTTCACCAGTGCCGCGCAGTCGATCATCGCGTTCACGCACTGAGTTGCCTGCAGAGCGCCCACAGCTTCGAGGTAGCTGCCCGTTTCGACGGCGCGATCGCCCGTGACGCCGATCTTCTCGACGCCTCCGATCGTCTCCGATCGCCCTCCTGCGGTGATCGTGTAGTCCGTGCCGACGTTGATGTCCTGCACTCCTCCCACGGTGACGCTTTGAGTCGCATGAGTACCGGTCAGCGATAGCGCGACGGTATGCGTTTGGTTGCCCCCGACATCAGTCACGGTCGGTCCTCCTACAACCACATCCTGGTCGTGACAGGCGTTGATGCCCGCCTTCTCATCTCCAGCCTTGTCGCTCATCTTGATCTCGTTCACGCCTCCACCGCCAGGGGTGCTCGCGGTCTGGAACGAGGAGCTGCTTGCCTCTGCTTTCGAGGAGTAGGGAAGTGCGGCTTCAGCGTTGTACAGGCGGCCTAGTACGCAGGGGCGATCTGGGTTGCCGTGTGCATACGTGACGAGCACTTCCCACTGCATCCGTGGTAGGAACATTGCCCCACCGAGATTCGGCTGCATGCTGCGGGCCCACGTGCTGGTGGTGTCGTCGACGACTGGAGATCGGTCCCACGGAAACTTGAGCTTCACGTCACCCAGATCGTTGACGTGGATTTCCTCGCCACTCGGGCCGCTGACCGTCGCGGGTTCGGCGCCGTGAATGGTGGGCCAGACTGGGATCTCAGGCCGATAGAAGACTCCGCCAGGAACCACCGTGACCTGGTTCGTGTAGGTCCCCGCGACGTCCTTCTCGCTCTCGACCCGGTATCGGTGTTCGACCGCGACCACGGCATACTGACCGTCGAGTTCGGAGTCGCCTGCGTCGAGCTCGAACGTGTGACCCGGCTGCATCCGGACACAATTGGAACCACCGCGTCCGATCACAGCGTTGCGCCGTACCTGTTCGAGTCGACGAAGCGCGCGCTGCTTTGCGTCGTCAGCGTCGACGACGCGCGCGGGGTACTCAAAGTAGCGTCCAGCGCCATCGCCTGCGGCCGCTTCGATGGGAGCGCTCGGAGTTCGGACGCACTCATCGCGAAGATAGACGCTCAGTGGGGTGACCTCGTGCTCAACCTCGAAGTCCAGAAAGCACCGCACCTCGTGTGAAGCTCCGAGTGGAATGCAGTGCTCCCCTTCGATTTCCGAGTATCCCTCAGCGTGATCACAGAGCACCCAACGTGGCTCGTCGTTGATGCAGTCAAACCACACGGAAATGGCCTCGTCCGCGAGGATGCGAAGCATGAATGCCCAGTCCGACTCAGCACGCTGTGTGCACTGAGGTCGCGTTGGGTACGCCCCTTCGGTGCGCCACTCGAGTTCAGGGGGGCCGAGCGCCAGGCCCGCGCACACGGCATCCACGACCTCTTTGGTCGTCTTGTCCACCCAGTGCGCGTGGTTGTTCCGGAAGGACGCCACGTGCTGTCGCGGCTCCAAGAACAGGTCCAACCGGAGCTCTCCGCTCGCTAGCTCTTCGAGGAGGTCGACTTCGGAGATGATGAGGTGGATGGTGCGGGTTGAGCCTTCCAGTGGGTCGACTAGCGCGACCACCGCGGGCTTACCCAGAACTTGATCCATCTGCTCTGCGCCGAAGCCGAGTTCCGACTCTGAGCCCTGGATGCGGGCTCGGAACGTGGAGAGTTCGTTGAATGCCTCGCGGCCATCCAGCTCTTCAGCTAGCAGTGTTTGCCCGCCGTCGATGACGAGTTCGATGTGAGTGTGGTGCCGTTTCATGGGTGCGTTTTGCCTAGGCGATGCTTGAATCGTGGCTTAAGTACGCCAGCTCGGTAGGATGCGGGGTATGCGGTTGACGCTGGACCAATATGCTCGAGTCACGCAGGCCCTTGGCCTCCACCGCTTCCCGCCGGAGGCGGTCTTTGCCGCAGAGCAGATCACGGCTGAGCAATGGGAGGCCGTGAAAGTCCCACTGGAGCTTCAGCTTGCTGATGCCGAGCCGGAGTCCGACCTTCTCGAGCGAGCGGGAGAGGCAAGCGAGCGGGCGCTGATCAAGTTGAAGCGACGCATCATGCCTTTGGACGACGACGCCGTCGCGTGGTTCGGGTTTCTCAAGGCCTATAGTGAGAGCCAAGAACCCATCGCGTTTCTGTCGCGTGTTGGCCTTCGGGAGATCGATCTGCTCGGCTTGCAACAGCACTGGGGAAAGCGACTTCCGGAAATGGAGCCAGAGCTTCGCCTCGCGGCTGTATCCGCGCCGGCTACCGTGCCAGAAATCCACGTGGAAATGTCCGAGTACCCCATCCCCGAAGACCCGATCGGTCCCATGCCGATGATGGATGACGAGGTGCCTGAGGAACCGTCCGAGGACGAGGTTCCGATCTTCGGCACGATCCCCGAGGACGACTGAACGCGGGCTCACTCTGACGCCTCGTCAATCTGAACCTCGCGAAGCAGGTTCTTGCGCAGGAGACGAAGACGTACCCGACCGACGAGCTCGAGACGGCCGACGTCGGGCTCGATGACGACGGTGTCTGGGCGAAGGATGAGTCCAGGATCGACTCCCCGATCGCGATGAGCCACCACGCTGACGCCCCAGGTAGGCAGTTCGAACCGGAGCAGTCCCTCTGGTCTCAACCCACTCAGTGCGATTGTTGTCTTCGCAGAGAGCGGTGCGGACAGAATCAAGCTTGGGTGAGCTTGGTTGTTGTAGAGGCAGCTGAAGTCGACTGGGGGGAGGGGGAGTCGCCGCTTGGTGTACGCGTCATCAAGCGTTCCGAAGGCGCTCCGCCTGGGCTCCCAGAAGGGGAGCAGCGGCGCATAGCCCATCGGGGCATGCGTGTCCTTGGCGCTCGTGTGAGGACGTGTTGGGTGTTCGATCTGCGGGGCGAGCTTCCCGTCGAGTTCTCGTGGGCTGCTGCTAACACCAACGCCAGCCGGGTTGCGGCCCTCGGTCTGCTGAAGGTCTGAGGACACACCGCCGTAGGCGCGTTCGTAGGTCAGCGCAACCCGGTCTACGTGAACTGCGGGTCCGATTCTCACGCCACCAAGTCCGCTCTCGAACAAGCGGGGTCCGTGCACTCGCAACGGGGCCGTGGTGTCTCCGACCTGAACTGCCGTAATGACCTCAGTATTTCCGGGCGGCAAGTACGCGTGACCGGCCACAATGACGTCGGTCCCTGCCTTCTCGAGGACAACGTCCGCTGGCAGCCGAGCACTTGGAGCGTCATCACGCTCGCCGGTCAGCTCGTCCGCATACCGGACGGGGATCTGGTCTTCGGCAAGCTCAACCAGACCGTCACCGCTGAGCGAGAACGTGGCCTTCACGACCAGCGTCACCGCCTCGTAGGCTCCGGCTGCCTCGGCCCACTGATGCAACGTCTGCCCAACTGCGAAGCGGGTGTTGTTGAAGATCATGACCCTCCCCCTTGCGCGCGATCTCGAGTGAAGCAGTCGTAGCTGCCGGCGGCGAATCGTGCGCTCACGGATCCGAGCCCGGACGACAGCTCTGAAAGCTGCCGGCTCAGTGTGTCGCTGAATGCGGCTGGTTCGAAGACGCCGACGCCCCCGAGGCGAACCCGGAGTTCGTCAATTCGCAGCTCAATTGCTCGTCGCGAGAGCGTTCCCCCGCCCATCTCGCTCGCCACGACACGCGGCTCCCAAGGCTTACCAAGACGATAGCGCGCGCCCGGTTTCACTTGCTGCCGCTTGAGGTGATTCTTCCATGCGTTTGGCTGCAGCGCGTCGTCATCCTCCGGAAGCGGTCCAAGTAGTGTCGTCAGTGCGGCGAGCGCGTCTTCCTCAAGCTCTTGCTGGCTGAGCGCGTGCAGTAGGTAGGCGTCCGTTTCCACGCAGCC
>JBFXBK010000289.1:0-11772 GCA_050183255.1 Polyangiaceae bacterium
ATGCTGAAGCTCGCGACATACGGCTACGATGACTTGAAGCCTTCGCACAGCGCGCTGTTCTCCAACTGGGGGGTGGAGGGTGCGCGGCTGGTGGACGTTGCTGCCAAGGCAGGCATCACGAAGCAGTCGATGGCAGCCATCGCAGACGAGCTCGAAGTGCTCGGGTACATCGAGCGACTGCCGGATCCCAGCGACGGGCGCGCGCGCATCATCAAGCTGTCGAAGCGAGGATGGGAGTGCGTTGCGAAGTGGGACAGCATGCTCGACGAAATCGTTGACGAGTACGGAGCCAGTATTGGCGCCGCACGCGTCGAGCGGCTGACGAAGGACCTGGCAAAGCTGGCTGCAGTCCTGGCCGACGACGAAGGCGAGTAAGAGAAGCCCAGGGCGCTCCGCGCTGATTGGCTGCGTCGCGGGCTTGACGTCGCGGTGCTCAATCAAAGGCGAATGGTGACTGCGCTTGACCCAATCGCGTCGCGGCTGGACGTTTGAGTCAATGCGAGCTGAGCCCAGGGTCAGGGAGCGCTGCAACACCTGGCGAGTGAGCTGGCTGGGGCTCTTGTTGGTCCCCGCCGCTGGTTGTTTTCCGTACGCGTTGCCGCCGTCGCAGCTGAGTTTCGCAACCGGACCGACCAACGGCTACATCGCCGACTCCGCGGTGCATGAACCCGACGCGCACCCATCTCACTACAACCTCCGAGGTGGGTTCCACCCACTCGGAGCGATCGAAGGCATGTCGGATCGTTCAGTGGACGTCGGCGTCGGTTATCAGCTGGAGCGCGCGCGCCCTTCAGATGGCGACTCACGCTTCGTGCACGGCCCCTACCTAGAGCTCGACGGGTACGCCATTCCCGCGAAGAAAACCGGGGCATCGGTGAGGGTGGGCGCGCGCGGCACGTTCGACCTGTTGCTCGCCAACTATGACTACGATCGCCACGTGGGTGCCGGCGGCATGCTCGCGGCACTGGTAGAATTCGTGGACTACGGACAGTCAGAGTTCACATCTGACGATGGGGAAACCTCCACAGCTGGCATTACCGCTGGCGAGCTGTCCATCGGCGGTTTCCTTGGGGCATCGTATCGGAACCTCGGCGCGCAGTCCTATTGGGGCGCGGTGATCGGGGTCACCGTGCGTCTGCCGTTCGTAGCCGGAGTCGCTTGTTGTTACACCGGATCGGACAGCAGTAGCTCGAGTTCCGACTCGGACGACGGCTATGGGAGTGACGGATCTGGCGGTGGCTCAACGGGCGGTGGGGGCTCTGGGGGCGGCGGACACACGCCAGCACACCCGTCGCCAAGCCGAACCCCAGCGCGCCCGAGCCGGGACTAGTTCCGTACGGCAACATGTGCGAACGCGCGGCACAGTGTAGGAGAAGTCGCTACTTGTAGGGCGGCGGCCGCGCCCCCAATAAGCACTGCTCTTGGGTCGCCGGGCGCGCAATTATCGCAATGATTTCAGCGCTTTGTAAAAACATATCGACCGTTCGGTTGAACTGCTTCGAGCCACCCATAAACTGAACGCCCCACACGTTTGGAGCGCGCTTCCCGAGCGCGGCTTAGGAGAGGTTCATGCGTCTGATTCAGCTCACCAGTCTGGCTCTTGCTTTCGGTTTGGTCGTCGGGTGCGGTTCTTCTTCTGACGGTACTGAGGGCTCCGGTGGCACCAGCAACGCTGGCAGCGGCAACGGAGGCAGCGCTCAAGGAGGCAACGGCGGTACCGGTGGTGGCAACGGCGGCACGAGCAGTGGCGGCACCGCCGGAGTCGGTGGCAATCCTTTCCAGGGGGAAACATTCCAGATCGGCATCGGACCCATCCCGGTGGCGTCCGGCGATGAGAATACCCAGTGCATCGTGACCCGCCTTGGCAACCCGAACCCCATCCACGTCGGGGCGATACACAACGTCATCAGTAGCTCCTCTCATCACATGATCGTGTACCGCACCGCGGACACCGAAGAGCGCCTCACCCCGTTCGACTGCACGCCGTTCGTCGAGACCCTGAATCCCGACAAGGGCGCCCCGCTGATGGTGACGCAGAAGAAGGATGACGAGCTCCGCCTCCCCGATGGCGTCGCGTTCACCCTCGAGGCGAACCAGATGATCCGCATCGAGCTGCACTACATCAACACCACACCGAACCCCGTCGAGGTCACAGCGACGTCGGCGTTCCACACCATGGACGACTCCCTGTTCCAGAATGAAGCGGACTTCCTGTTCATTGGGAGCCCAGATATCAACGTACCGGCGCACGGCACGCAGAAGCTCGGTCCGATGTTCTTCAAGATGCCCGACAAGTTCGCCGACTCGAACTTCTTCGCCATCACGGGTCACACCCACCAGTTCGGCGTGGACATGACGGTCGACTCGGTCGCGAGCGCATCGGATCCGGGGACACCCGTCTACGACGTGCCGAACTGGGCCTGGGATGAACCTGAGACGGTCAAGCACGACCCGCCCTTCAAGGTGCCCCAGGGTGGTGGCTTCAACTTCAGCTGTGAGTGGGACAACACCAGCGGCTCCAACGTGGGCTTCGGCGAGAGCGCGAATCAGGAGATGTGCTTCTTCTGGAGCTACTACTACCCGAGCCAGGGCGCGAAGGTCTGCTTCGTGAGCGAGCAGTACAACGTCACCGAGTGCTGCCCCGGCGGCGCGCTGTGTGGCCTGATCGAGCAGTACCTCTGAGCGACCCGGGCTCCTGAAGCAAGCGCCGTCCGAGAGTCTCGGGCGGCGTTTTCGCTTCCACAGGCGTGGGGCTAGCTGCCAGCCAGCGGAAGACGTTTCCCTGCGGTAAGTCTTCCCGGCTTCGGGTTCGGCGCATAGCCAAGCTCTTTGAAGTGTTTGCGGTAATCAGCGTAGCGGCCGCCATCTCGCACCGCGGCGGCCAACGCCAGACCCTCCGCTCCGCCACCCTGCGCGAGTACGTATTCGACCCACGCCCACTTGGCGCTGGTGGCGCGCACATCGGCTCGCCCTTTCAAACCGCGGCGCAAGCGCTCCAAGCGCGCGCCCACCAGGTCGACGCCTGCGAACGGCTGACGATCGAGTGGCGTGTTGCGTTTTGCGCAGAACGGCGCAATCCCGAGCGCGATGGGGATCTGCTTGGACAGCTCACTGACGAAGCCCACGCACTCGTCGATGTCTTCATCTGTTTCCCCGGGGAGACCGATCATGAGGTAGAGCTTGAGTCGGTCGTAGCCGTACTTGCGGGCGCGCGCTGCGGCGTTTTCGTAGTGCTTCTCGCGGCCGCGGCGCTCGATCATCTCACGCAGGCGCTCACTCGGGCCGTCGAGGGCCGTGGTGAGCGTACGGTAGCCGGCGCGCCGCAGGCACTCCACGAGCTCGTCTTTCAGGCGATCCGGACGCAGGCTGCTCAACCCGACTTCACAGCCGCGGTCCGCGAGACTGTTCACGATGTCCACGATGCGCGGGTGGTCACTGACCGCCGCGCCGACGAGCCCGACACGGTTCGCGTCCGCCGGGATCGTCTCCAAGATCACTTCTTGGGGGACCAGGCGCATGCCGCCGTTCGTCGAGCGGCGCATCACACAGTACTGGCAGCTGCGCGAGCAACCTCGCTCCGTCTCGATCAAGAACATGTTCGAGAGCTCGGTGTGCGGGGTGCGAATCGCGCTGTGGGCGGGTAGCAGCGAGTTGTCGCAAGCAGCGATCTTGGCGAGCGCTTCACCATGCTGTTCGCCGACGCTGATGTTCGGGTGCTTGGCGAGCTCCGCGCGTGCTGTTTGGTGATCGGGCGCTGCGGCGATCGTCTGCACCGCCCAGGCTACGACCTCCTCGGCTTCGCCCATGATGATCGCGTCCGCGAAGGGCAAGAGCGGGGTGGGGTTGGAGAAGGTGAGTGGTCCACCGCAGAGGACGAACGGGTGGTGCCGCTCCCGCTCCTGCCAGGTCACCGGGATCTTGGCGGAATCCAACATGCGCACCAGCCCCGCGAGCTCGAGCTCATAAGCGACGCTGAACGCGAGAATCGGGAAGTCGCTCAGGGGTCGGAGGCTCTCGTAGCTTACGGAGACCTCGACTTCGGACATGCCAGTGCGATCGCCGCCATCGGGCAGGAATAGGCGCTCGCACATCACCTCCGGAGTGTCCTGCAAGGCGCGGTAGATCCGCTGGTACCCGAGCGAGCTCATGCCCACGTGGTAGGGCGATGGATAGGCCAAACCGACGCGGATTGGCGCCTCTTTGGTGATGCGACCGACCTCGGCGTCGAGTCGCTCCCGGATCAACTGGCGTGTAGCGTTGGAAATCAAGCCGCCACACTATAGCGCGCGATCGGCGACGCACCCCCGATTGCTGCTTGGGGACGCGTCTTCGCCGGAGATTGGCTGGCGCCGTCCGCGATTCGGCGGCGCCTCTGGGCCTGGATCGTTCGCCTGCTCCGCACACGGCGGCCCGCCTGGCTACTTCGTTCCGTGGCAGAACTTGCAGCCGAACTCGGAGTTCGCGTACATACGGTCAAACACGGGTTCGCTCTCGCCGACGTCTGCTAGTTCCTTGATGAACGCGTCGATGTTTTCCGTGCGGTTATCAACGAAGTCCTTGTATGGCCACGAGTCGTAGTCGGGAGCCTGGCGGGCCGACTCGAAGTAGGCGAGCGCTTCCTCCTTGCGGCCCACGCGCGCGAAGCCTTCTCCCATGTGGTAGCGCATGCCAGCGACCGCGTAGGGTGCCTTCCAGGTGTTGTGCTCACACCACTCGACGCCCTCACACACCCAAGACTCCGCGAGCTTCACGGTTTGCTGAGGGATGCCAGTATCCAGGGGTAGACCGATGGTGGTGCCCGTGAGCGACGGAATGTTCCCCAGCGGGCAGAGTTCGACGTTCTTCAGCGCCTCGTCGAATAGCTTCTGTGCGGCTACGTAGTCCTTGGTGACCACCGCGATCGCGATGCGCATGGTGTCTCGCCAGGTCGGTGCGATGGGGTGCTCGGGCCATAACTCCAAGGTCTTGTCGAAGTCTGGCTCCACAGTGAGCACCTTGTTCATGTCGCCGTTTTCCATGGCCATTGCCATGGCGAGCTGTCCCCTGCGGAAATACAGGTTCGAGACCTCGTGCTGGTCGCCGCTCGCTTCGTACTTCTCGATCAACGCGCTCAGCGTCTCGTAGGCCTGGGGCCGCTGGTCGTAGTCCGCGCGCAGCGTGTACCAGAAGCGCTGTTCCGCGCAGCGATACGCCGTCGACTCTTCCAGTCCAGAGCAGTCCAACGGATACTCATCGAAGCCGATGTCGGCGCCCATGAGATTGCCACATTGGGCCGCACCGCTTGTCCCGCCGTTGCCGGAACCACCGCTGCTGGCGCTGCCGAGGTTCTGTCCACCGACTCCGGCGTTGCCCCCTCCGGCGCTTCCACCGCTGGTGCTGCCGGATGAGCCACCAGTGGTGCCGTCTTTCGCCGACGAGGTGTCAGTGTCGCTGCCGCAAGCCACTGCGAGGCCGAGCGCGGCCATGCACGTGAACGCCAACGCGCTGCCGGATCCCAGCGCGCCGGATCCCAGCGCGCCCTCACCCCCGAAAATTCCAGAGCGGGCCATCAGAATGGGATCTCCGCGTTGAGTACCAGATCGAGCTTGGTCACGCCCGGCGACGCCAGAGTCACGCTGATCGGCGACAGCCCGTCGAAGGCAATCAGGTCGGGTTTCTTGGGTCCTGGGGCAGCCGGGTCGACGTTGCCGTCATCGTCCATGAACGCCACCACGTACCGTGGTTCGTTCGATACAGGGATGTTATCCACACGGTAACTGATCCCCGTGCCGTCCTGGCTCAAGTCTGCGTCCATGATCAACGCGTTGGCGAGCGCCTCAGCGCTCATGTTGGTCACGGGGTTGTCCGCGAACACCGCGATGTAGACATTGCCGATGCCGTCGAGGCCGTTCGGGATGCGCGCGGTACGGCCGATTTGCCCCTCGAGGGAGGCGGTCCCGCTCACTGCGCCCCCGCTGCCACCGGCACCGCTGCCGCTCGCGCCGCCCTGGCTTGTTCCTGCGGCGCCAGCGCTCGCGGCGCCCGCCGTTCCGGCGCCGCTGGCACCGCCCTCGTTCGACGAGCCTCCTTGCGCGTTGGCTCCACCGGAGCCGCCGTTCGCCGCGCCCGCTGTACCCGCGCTACCCGCAGGGTCGCCGTTGTCTTCCCCAGAGCACGCGCCGCTGCAGAGCGCCATGCCCGCCACCAATCCAATCCAACCAAGCCTGTGCATGGCGGCGAGGGTGCCGATGGAAGTGAGACGTTGCAAGTCTAACTTTTAGCGAACGTGGCTCCCCCTGAATTCTTTAGGTTTAAACAAGTGCTCGCCGCGCTCGGTGCCCGCACTTCAGTGCAGGCTTACGCGGCGCGCCATCCGATCGGCTACCGCGCCGGGACAACACCCGTGGCCCACTCACACTTGGCGCGGGACTTCCAGTCGTTCACGTGTCCTATACTTACCTCATGGGCGCCACGAACCCCGGTGAGCCGGACCTGATCTACGACTGGAACGAGATTGCGCGCAAAGGTCGCGTGATCCCGAAGGGCGTCGAGTTCTTCGATGAGACGCTGCGTGATGGTCTCCAGAACCCGTCGGTCGTCGACCCCGACATCGAAGACAAGCTCAAGCTGGTCCACCTGATGGACAAGCTGGGTATCCACGAAGCTGACATCGGATTGCCGGGGAGCTCGCGCCGAGCATTCGATGACTGCCTGCGCATTTGCCAGGAGATCACCAGCAACAAGCTCTCGCTCAAGGTGGCCTGCGCCGGGCGCACCGTGGCTTCGGACATCACCCCGATGGTGGAGCTCTCTCAGCGCGCCGGCATCCCGGTCGAGGTGTATGCCTTTGTCGGCTCCAGCCCGATCCGCGCCCTGGCCGAAGAGTGGGATCTCGACCGCATAAAGCGTTTCACTGCGGAAGCAATCGACGTCGGCGTGAAGAATGGCCTCGAGGTTTGCTACGTCACCGAGGACACCACCCGCAGTCGCCCCGAGGTTCTGGGAGAGTTGTTCAAGGTTGCGGTGGATCACGGCGCGAGCGGCCTCTGCCTGTGCGACACGGTTGGCCACGCCACTCCCGACGGTGTTCGCAACCTGATCAACTTCACGCGTTCGTTGGTCGCCGCCATGGGCTGCGAGGTGCGTATCGACTGGCACGGCCACAACGATCGCGGCCTCGGGCTCGTGAACGCCATCTTCGCTCTGGAGGTGGGAGCGGACCGCGTGCATGGCACCGCTCTCGGCATCGGCGAGCGCGTCGGTAACGCGCAAATGGAGCTGATCCTGCTCAACTTGAAGTTGCTTGGACTGCTCGAGAATCAGGACTTGAGTCATCTGCTCGAGTACTGTCAGCTGGCTGCCAAGGCAGTGGGCTGGGATGTGCCGATCAACTACCCACTGGTTGGCGATGATGCTTTCCGTACGGCAACTGGTGTGCACGCGGCGGCGATCATCAAGGCCAAGCAGAAGGGCGATGATTGGCTGGCGGACCGCATCTACTCCGGCGTGCCAGCGGGCATGTTCGGGCGCCAACAAGAGATCTGCATCGGCTACATGTCGGGCGCTTCCAATGTGAACTATTGGCTGCGCCAGCGTGACATCGAGCCGAACGAAGAGCTGGTCAAAGGCATCTTGGCGCGGGCCAAGGAGTCGAAGCACATCTTGCGCGACTCCGAGGTGATGGAGCTCGTCGAGCAGCACACCAAAGCTTGAGTCGTCGAACGGCGTGACGCGTCGTCGCTGCGCCGTGAGCGAACATGGGTCCTGTATCCGCTTGCGGAACCACGGCGCGCGTCATCCGCCAGTGCAGGTCACCTGAACGAAGATCGCAAGCCGCGCTCCCCGCGCTGCACTGCGTTGAAGGCGACTGCAGCCAAACCAGGAGGCGCTGACGCGACGTTGCGCTGCGCCGCCGCGCCGCCTCGAGCGGCCGCGAAACACGCTCTCGCTTTGTCTGTAAACCCGTTACCCTGCGGGCCAGGTGCCGTGCGCCGCGTTTCACCCGGTGAAGCGTCTGAGGGGAGCGCGCCCGGCGAAGCGACGGAAGAGAGGGAGAACATGACGCCGTACCAGACAACCAACCATTTCCTCGAGCAAGGCTTCGAAATCCTCAAGCTCGACCCGCGCTACAAGACGTTGTTGGTCACCCCCAGTCGAGAGCTGCGCGTGGAGCTGGTGATCGAGATGGATGACGGTTCCATAGGGAACTACATTGGCTATCGGGTTCAGCACGACAACTCCC
Source organism: Polyangiaceae bacterium (assembly GCA_050183255.1). Lineage (GTDB taxonomy): Bacteria > Myxococcota_A > Polyangia > Polyangiales > Polyangiaceae > JAHBVY01. The sequence continues at coordinate 8,222 of JBFXBK010000289.1, forward strand.
GCGGACCGTTCAAGGGTGGCTTGCGGTATCACCCCGAGGTGGACATCGACGAGGTGCGCTCGCTCGCGTCGCTGATGACCTGGAAGACTTCGCTGATTGGTGTGCCCTACGGCGGCGCCAAGGGCGGCATCCAGGTGGACCCCTACAAGCTCAGCCAACGGGAGCTCGAGCGCCTCACCCGGCGTTTTACCGATCAGATCGCCGAGTTCATTGGACCTGACACGGACATTCCGGCGCCCGACATGAACACCAACGGGCGCGTCATGAGCTGGATCTTCGATCAGTACAGCCGACGTTACGGCTTCAACCCCGGTGTGGTGACTGGAAAGCCAGTGGACCTCCATGGGAGCTTGGGTCGCGAAGCCGCGACCGGCCGTGGATGCTTGTACGCGATCCGCGAGGTGCTCAATACCGCAGGGAAAAACGTATCGGGCACGAGCTTCGTGGTTCAAGGCTTCGGCAACGTGGGGAGCTTCTTCTGTCGTCTCGCTCACGAAGCCGGCGGCTAGATCACCGCCGTGAGCGATGTGCGTGGCGGCATCCACAACGCGGCGGGGCTGGACATCCCGAAGCTCGTCGAGCACGTCGCCAAGACGGGAAGTGTCGTGGAGTTCCCCGGCAGCGAACCGATCTCCAATGCTGACCTGCTTACCGCGCAGTGCGACGTTCTGGTGCCCGCCGCGTTGGGCCACGTGCTCACCTCGGACAACGCGTCGAAGGTCAGTGCCAAGTACATCCTCGAGGCAGCGAACGGTCCCTGCACCGCCGAGGCAGACGGCATCTTCAATCAACGGGGCATCGTGTGCATCCCCGATATCTTCGCCAATGCGGGCGGCGTGACGGTCAGCTACTTCGAGTGGGTGCAGAACACCCAGCACCTCAAGTGGGGTGAGGACGAGGTGAACCGTCGTCTGGAGGAGCACATGGTCTCGGCGCACAAGGCCTTGGCCAAGGCGATGAAGAGCTACGGTGACTGTTCGATGCGTGCCGCCGCCTTCGCGCTCGCGATTCAGCGCGTCAAAGAGGCCACGGACATGCGCGGCCTCGGCTGAGCCCGGCACACGGACAAGCATCGACCTAGCGTTCGCTCCATCTCCGCCAAGCTCCACGTCGAGCCTGGACGTCAGCCGAGCAGGAATTGCTCGCTGTCCTCCAGGCTCGCGCGTTTTCGTACCCATCACCAGAAAGCCACTCGCGAACAATTCTTTCAGGTTGGGTCACACTTGGAGTCTGCGCCTCGACGCTCGTGACATGCCGCCTGCCTTCGCCCGTTCGCTGCCTGCTTTCGCGATGCTTTGCCTGCTGATGACCAGCTGCTCGTCGGAGCACACCAAGGCCCGGGCGGAAGCGCCTGCTGGCGCGAGCGGGCACCAGTCCAGCGTACGGACCAGCGACAGCCCCAGCCGCGTTGACCCGCCATCGACCAAGCTCTCCAAGCGCGCAATCGCCAAGGCTTCTGCCGTTGCCAAGGCTCCTCCCGCTTCAAAGCCGGAGCCGGACCTGACGCCGTACCCTTGGATGGCGGAGCACCCAGAGCTCACGGTGTACGATGATCTGTCGGTCCGCGTGAAGGCACCACCCGGCATGACCCGCGTGAACCTGGAGCCCGGTAGCTTTGGCTCCTGGCTCCGTCACCTACCCATGTTACCGTACGGAACTCCGGTCCGCAGCTACGCTGGGGGTCGCCTGCGAGACGGTGAGAGCGACATCGTGACTGGCGTTGTGGCCCTCGACATTGGAGACGCCGACCTCCAGCAGTGCGCCGACGCGGTGATGCGGCTGCACGGCGAGTGGCGCTGGTCCCAGGGCGGGAAGGATCAGTCGTACCGCGCGGCCAGCGGGACTCCCTTGGACTATCGGCGCTGGGCGCAAGGTCAGCGCATCGTCGCCAAAGGCGCGAGCATCAGCTGGGCCGCGACCGGCAAGGCGAAGGATGACCACCCAAGCTTCCGCAAGTTCATGGACGCGGTGTTCGCCTGGAGCAACACGGTGGCGCTCTCGCGCATGGGCAGGCACGTCGAATACTCTGCGCTGCGTCCAGGGGACTTCTTGGTCGAGGCAGGCAACCCCGGACACACGGTGCTGGTGCTCGACCTCGTGCGCGGTGCCGATGGCAGCCAGCGGGTGCTGCTAGGCCAGAGCTACATGCCAGCGCAGAACTTCCACGTGCTCAAGAGCCCAGACGGGCCGTGGTTCAAGGTGTCCGCAGACGCCGGAGTGAAGACGCCATTCTGGCCCCGCGCCTTCACGTGGGAGCAGCTGCGGCGGCTCGACGGCTAGGCGCCCTTGAAAACGGCCTACTCATCAGCCGGCTACAGCTGCCGCTCCAGTGTCGTGCTACTAGCTGCCGGTGTCGCAAGATGCTGGGCGCTCCAAGGCGCGAGTGAGATCGAAGACGTCGGGAACCTGGGGCGGCCGCAAGGCGCAGGCTCCGACGGCAACGCCCGGTGCCCAGGCGAATGCCAAATCCGAGCGGAAGCGTGCGAAGCCGGGGCAGCGCAAGTCCGAACAGGCGGCGCCGTCAGACAAGTCACAGCGGGATGCAAAGCCGGGCAAGCGCGACGCAAAGCCGGGCCAGCGCGACGCAAAGCCGGGCAAACGCGACGCGAAGCCGGGCAAACGCGACGCGAAGCCGTCCAAAGGCAAGCGCGGCGACACCCCACGTGAGGTGAAGGCCCGCGATGGCCGTCCCAATCGTCCCGCCTCCAGTGGTGCTCCGCCTGGGAAGGCACGCCGCTCCCGCGGCAAGGGCGGCTTCGCAGGCGTTGACGAAGAAGTGCTCGAAGAGCTCGCCAAGCAGGTGGCGCCGCCACCCTTGGAACGCCGACCGTTGAGCCACGTGGGAGGTGAAGTCGCGCTGTGGGGCGCAGAAGAACTCGGGCCGGCGCTGCAAGCGGCATTGCAGGTCAGCTCTGACGAGAGCGTCGTGCGCGCCCACGTGCACGGCTTTCACAGCTATCCCGCGCGGCTGCACCCGGTGACTGCCCGAGAGCTGGTGCGGCGTCTGACCTCCCCCAAGGGCCGCGTGCTGGATCCGTTTTGTGGCAGCGGGACGGTGGCGGTCGAGTCGCGGCTTGCTGGGCGCTCGATGGGAGGTTCCGACGCGAATCCCTTCGCCATTGAACTTGCTAGACTGAAAACCGCGGGGAAATTGCCCGGGCTGGGCTTGTTGGCTGCTCAAGTCGCCGAACAAGCTGAGGAGCGTCGCGAGGCGAAGGCGGGGCCGACCATGCGCTATGGGCAGGTGGACCGCGAGCTCTTCGATGTCCACGTGCTGCTCGAGCTGGATGGTCTGAAATCGAGCATCTTGAAGCTGCCGCGCTCCCCTGAGCGAGAGGCGCTGATGCTCGTGCTGACCTCGCTCCTCACCAAGGTGAGCAAGAGCCCGGGGGACACGCGCAAGCAGACCATGCACCGCCGGTTGGCCTCGGGCTTCACCATTCGCAGCTTCGTCGCCAAGGCGGAAGAGCTCGAACGGCGGCTCGCGGAGTTCGAGGCGCTGCTACCGAAGCAAGCCCCGCGCGCTCATCTCGAAGTGTGCGACGCACGGG
>JBFXBK010000290.1:0-11742 GCA_050183255.1 Polyangiaceae bacterium
ACGGAAGGTACTCGCCGAACGCCATCAGGTAGTGCTTGTTGAAGCGCCCAACGACTTTGCGTCCCGTCGCGGGGTCACTGAACATCGCCGAGTTGAACAACACGTAGCCGCGCACGTCGTCCACGCGCCGCACGAGGATGGCTCCGAACACCGCGGGCGCGCCGACTTGCGGCAGCACGTTGCGCTCGTAGTAGTTCGCGGCGTTCCGCTCGTCCATGGCGCGCGCCACGGCAGTTTCGGGCCAAACGACGAGATCGAGCGGCCCTTCCTTGCGGATCAGCTCCTGGCTCAGACGCACGTGGCGGCGCAGCCCACCCTCTTTGTCTTCGCGCTTGGCGATCAGGCTCATGTTCGCCTGCACCACGCCGACCTTGGCCTTCGGTGCTGCGGCCACCGTCGCGTCCACTTGGAAAATGCGTAGCGCGCCGTACCCCGCGGCAACGATGGGGAGCGCCACCAGGGCGGCCACCAGCCGCCAGTTGATCCGGCGTTGATCGAGCTTCGAGAAGATGAGCTCGCTGAGCGCCCAGTTCGGCGCGATCAGCATCAATCCCACCAGAATCGGTCCGCCCAGCTCAGCGAGCTGCAGCAGAGCAGGCATCTGGTGCACCGTCGCCGCGTAGTACCAGGGAAAGAGCAGGGGAAAGACCAGCTCACTCGCCGCGAACGCCAGGCAAAACACCGGTCCTGCTGGCCAGCCACGGTTCGTCGCGCGCCCGTACAGCCAGCCCATGAACCCGATGCGGCCGCCCTGGTAGCCGCACAAGATGCTCATGAACAGCAAGCAGAGCGGTGTACCGAAGCCGCTGAAGGTCTTCAGCATGTCGATCAGCCAGTAGAACCCGGTCATCGTCATGGTGAAGCCAGCCATCCAGCCGAGCCCCATCGCGCGCCGGGTCGGCTGATTGCGCATGGCGACGATCAACGGCACCAGCGCGACGAAGGCGAGCGGCCACAAGTCGATGCCTGGAAAGGCCAGGAAGTACAGCACGCCAGACAGGATCGCCAACGGGTACGCGACTTTACCGGGCAAGGCGGGACCCAGGCTCGGTGGCGCTGGCTTCGACGCGGCTGGCTTCGACGCAGCCGGCTTCGACGCGGCTGGCTCGGACGCAGCTGGCTCGGATGGCGGTGCGGGCGTCGGCCCTTCCGCTTCAGCGGACTCGCCCGCCGCCTTGGGCTTACGCTTCTTGCGTTTCTTTGCGGAAACGTCAGGCGCTTCCGCGGTGGCTGCGCTCGCAGCCTCGGCCTCCGGCTCGCTTGAAGTGGGCTCGTCTCTGGAGTCCGGGGAGTCGTCTGGCAGCTCGCCCTTCGAGTCTCGTTCGTCGCTCACTTGAGTGCCTTCTTCACCTTGGCCACCACGTCAGCCAGCTTGAACGGCTTGGTGATGTAGTGCTTCGCGCCCACTTGAATGCCGCGGATCTGATCCTTGGCGTCGCCTTTTGCCGTGAGGAACATCAGCGGCAGCTTGGCGAGCCCAGGCAGCAGACGCAGACGTTCGGCGAGGCCGAACCCGTCGACGCCAGGCATCATCACGTCGAGCATCGCCAAGTCCGGCGGGTTCTTCGTTGCCAGGGCGAGCGCGTCGCCGGCGTTCAGCGCGACGTCGACTTGGTAGTCACCCATCAGCGCGCGGCCGAGCAGGCGGGCAATGTCGGGATCGTCGTCGACGATCAGGATGCGGCGCTTGCGAGTCTCGGTTCCCTGCATGGGGAGCTCCGATCTACTTGTCGCGCTTGATGACGTGGAAACCAAACGCGGTCTCCACTGGGGTACTGGTGATTTCACCGGGCTTGAGCGCGAACGCCGCGTCGGCGAACGGCTTGACCATGCGATCGCGGGTGAAGCTGCCCAAGGAGCCACCATTCATCGGCCCGGTGGGGTCGTCGGTGTTCTTCTTGGCGAGCTCGGCGAAGTCGGCACCGGGCTTCGAGGCCTCCTTCGCGAGCTTCTCCGCTTCGGCTTTTGCTTGCTCCTTGGTGCGGGTGATCTTCGGGTTCGCCCGCATCGCGCCCTTGTAGGCGATGAGGATGTGCGACGCCGTGACCGTCTCTTGGGGCGCGACGGGTTTAGCCTCCACTGGCTGCGGCGTGGGGGCGGGGGCCGCCGCCTTGACCGTCTGCGGCTTGGGTCGATCGTTGGAATCGATCTGGGGAGCGGTGAGATCGGCGCATCCCGCGCACAGCACCAAGCAAAGCAATAGCGATTTGTTCATGGCTCTATGAGAGGGGCGATAGCAGTAGCGCGCAGCGTTGCAAACACCTGAAGCGCGCCGGACGCGGATCCGGGGTGGGAATGGCGGTTTCGCACAGCGCCGCTGGCTGTTCCTTGTGATTTGGGGGGGGAGGAGCAGCGCTCGGTGCGCCAGCGCAGACGGAGTCGCGCGGTCAATGCCATTGCACTCCAACGCGCCTCACCCCCAACCCAAACGTCGAAGTGACTCCCGTTGGACAGGCGTTGGCCGGGCTAGGCCGCCGGGGCAACGGCGCTTCCGTGGAGAAAGAACCTGCCGCGTTGCGTCGTCAGGTGTGTCGGCGCGACGAAGGTCCGGGTCGAGGGGCACTCTGCGCCAGCGTGGGGGCTGATGGCGCTGTAAACTGGGAGCAACAACGGAATGGCTGAGCCGAGCGAGTGGGCGTACTTGCGCTGGCAACTCGCAACCTAGAAAGATGCGCGTGCTCCGGGAGTCTGTGCTCCCGCTGACTGCCCTCACAAGAAAGCGAGCGAGCCAAGGTGCGGAAGATCCTGCACATCGAGGATGACCCAGCGAATCGGCTGCTGGTCAGGAAGCTGCTCAAGCCGGCTGGCTTCGAGGTGGTCGAAGCTGAGGACGGCATGGAGGGCCTGCGCAAAGCGCGCGAAGAGCATCCGGACCTGATCTTGGTCGACATCGCCATCCCGGGCATGGATGGTTACGAAGTCACCCTGCGCTTGCGCGCGGAAGAGGCGCTGAAGCAGGTGCCAATCGTGGCGATCACTGCGGAGGGCAACCGCGACACGAGCCTTGCCGTGGGCGCCAACGGCTTCCTGCAAAAACCAATCGACGCCCGGAGCTTCGCGGACACCATCGCAGGCTTTCTGGGCGGCCGTCGCGAGCACAATACCCCCGAGGTGAGCGGCGAACATTTGCGCAAGGAAAGTCAGCGCATCGTCGCCCACCTGGAGGAGAAGGTCGCCGAGCTCTCCCAGGCGAACCTGCGCATGGTCGAGCTCGACCGCGCCCGCAAGGAGTTCTACCGAAACATCTCCCACGAGCTCGCCACGCCCATGACGCCCATCGTTGGCTATGTGCGCATGCTGCGTGACCATGAGCTGGGCCCGCTGACGAACACGCAAGAGAAGGCGCTGCGCACCATTGACGAGTGCGTCGCGCGTCTGCGTGGCTTGATCGACAACCTCCTAGACGTGACTGGCATCGAGACCGGTCGCCTGCGCTTCATGCATCGCGACTACGACATGAGCGACTTGGTGCGTCGGGTGGCGTCTCGGGCGCAGCATGCGTTGCGTGAGCGCCACCAAGAGCTGCATCACGAGTTGCCGCGCGGAAGGATGCCCGGTTGGGGCGACGCCGAGAGGCTTTCCCGGGCCTTTGGTCAGCTGCTCGACAACGCGATCAAGTTCACTCCGGAGGGCGGGCGCATTGGCGTGCGCGTGCAGCGCATCGATGGGGACTTCGAGATCTGTGTCGCAGACACGGGCCCCGGCGTGCCAGCGAGCGCTATCGCGCGGCTGTTCGACCCGTTCTATCAGGTGGATGGATCCCCGACGCGCGCGTTCGGCGGAACGGGCGTCGGGCTGGCGATCGTGCGCGGGATCGCGCGTGGTCACGGCGGCGACGTGCGTGTGGAGTCGCCGGCACAGCTCAGCCTTGGCGGCACGGATTTCACGGGTTCCGCGTTCTACTTGCGGGTGCCTGAGCGCGCCCCACTGCTGGCCGACGAGAGCCACAGCGTGCAAGCCGCGGCGCAAGCCGAGTGATGTGGTAGCGACTGCGGCGTGGCTCGAGCGCGGCAAATCTATCTCGATTGGAATGCGACCACCCCGCCGGCGGACAGCGTGCTGGCAGCGATGGAGGCTGCGCGGTCTCACGCGTGGGCAAACCCTAGCAGCGTCCACAGCGCGGGCCGTGCTGCGCGTCGCCTGATCGAAGACACACGGGAGCGTCTGGCGGCGCTGCTCGAACTCCACGCGAGGGACGTGGTGCTCACCGGCGGCGGCACCGAGGCCAATAACCTCGCGCTGGCTCAGGCCCCGGGCCTCGCGTTGAGCCGCCTGGAGCATCCGTCCGTGGTGCGGGTAGCCGAAGCGCTGGCTGCCGCAGGTCGCCCAGTGGTGTGGTTGCCGGTCTCGAGGCAGGGGCAGATTGAAGTCGAGGCGGTACCTGAGCTGTGCCGGGACCTCCCTGGCGGTTCGTGGCTTGCCGCCATGTTTGTCAACCACGAGACCGGCGTGGTGCAGCCGTTGGAGAAATTGGCCATCGCCGCCCACGCCCTCGGGCTCAAAGTGCACACCGACGCCGTGCAGGCGCTCGGCAAGCTGGACCTCGGGCCGCTGATCCACGCGGATTCGATCAGCGTGGCGGCGCACAAGCTACGTGGGCCCAAAGGCGTCGGTGCGCTGTGTTTGCGCGCGGATCAGCAGGGCGTCGTTCCGGTACCGCGACCGGTGCTGCGGGGAGGCTCTCAGGAGCGCGGTTTCCGCCCCGGTACTCAGGACGCGCTGGCGATGGCCGGCTTTGGCGCGGCGCTCGAGCGCTTATCGAAGCACCGCGCAGATCTCGAGGGGGTGAGGGCGCTCCGGGATCGCCTCGAGACGGCCCTTGTGGGGTGGGGCGAGGTGAGCGGTGCCGGGGCGCCGCGAGCGCCTCACGTGAGTAACCTCAGGTTTCGCGGCTGGCGCGGCGACGAGCTGGTGGCAGCGCTCGACCTCGAAGGGATCTGCGTGTCCGCTGGCAGCGCCTGCAGCGCTGGCACCCTTGAGCCGAGTCCCGTGCTCGCCGCGATGCTGGACCCTGACGCGGCGGTGCGAGGCGTGCGCTTCAGCCTAGGCGAGGACACCGCGAGCGAAGACATCGAGCGCGTGATCCAGGTGCTGAAGCAACTGGTTGGGAGCGACTGACTGACGCCTGTTCAGTTCAAGCGCTACTTGAAGGTTTGCAGCGAAGATCAGAGCCGACGCGAAGGACTGATGCGTAAGTCCGCGAAAGCAGATCAGTATCCGGGAACGCCAGGCGCGCGACCGGTGATTCCATTGAATGGAATCGTTCGGGCGGGTTCTGTGCGGTTGTTCAGCTCTCTGCGGGGTGGACGTGGCAATCGCGTGGGGCCGCGCCGTTGCCTCTACCCACGAGCGAGCGACGCTTGGAACAGCGCGATCCCCGCGGCAACGGAAACGTTGAGCGAGTCGATGTGATGGGGTCTCAGCAGCTTGGCGGTTTGAGTACAGGCGCGACGCACCTGCTTACCCAGGCCTTCGTGCTCCGCCCCAAGGACGAGGACTATCTTCGGTCCGAGGGGCAGTTCCCGCAAAGTTTTTGGGGCGTTGGCGTCGAGACCCACGACCTCGAAGTCCGCTGCTGCCGCTTGCTGAAGCGCGGTGCTGAGGGAGGGCACACGCACCAGCTGGGCGTGTTCGATGGCGCCGGCGGATGCGCGGAAGGTGGCCGGCGTGAGGGGAGCGGAAGAGCTCTCGGGCCACAGAATCGGGGCCTCGGCGATGGCTACCGCGCTGCGGATGATCGCTCCGAAGTTCTGGGGATCCTGGATACCGTCCAGCGCCAGGATCAGCTGCTCCGCCGGCGCTAGGACTTGCTCTAGCGGGATCAGCCTGAGCTCAGGCGCAAAGCACGCCACGCCCTGGTGGCTGGCGCCGCGGGCCAGGCGGTCCAAGTCGCCGCGGCGCACGCGATCCACCTGCAGCACACCCTGATCGCTCGCGTAGCGGGCGAGGGCCTCGAGGCGCGGGAGCTTGCGGTTGTCCACCATCACACGCGAGAGCTGCCGGCCGTAGACGCGTACGGCTTCGCGCACGGGTTGAAGCCCGACGACCAGACGTTCGTCGAGACCTGGAGCGGGTTCGGATTTCATCGCTGCGCGTCGCCGAGGGCTTCGGCGACCTCCGTGGCGAGGGCGAGAGCGGCGCTCGAGGGGTCCGCGGCGTCGCGCACCGGACGGCCCACGACCAGCAGGCTCGATCCGTTCTGGATCGCCTCGGTCGGAGTGCCCACGCGCTTTTGATCCCCAGCGTCGCTGCCCGCGGGGCGGATCCCCGGGGTAACGAGAACTGGACGAGATCCAAGCTCACTCCGCAGCTTCGCGACCTCGGCGGGTGAGCACACGAGGCCCCCGATGCCGCACTCGACGGCGAGTCTCCCCAGGCGCTCGGCCTGCGCTCCTGGCGCTGCCTCGACGCCAACACGCTGGAGATCGCTGTGGTCCAGACTGGTCAGCACCGTTACGGCGAGCAGACAGAGCCCGGTGTCTTCTTTGCTCGCCCGGCTTGCGGCGGCTTCGAGCATCCGCGGGCCGCCCGCCGCATGCAGCGTCAGGTAGCTCGCCCCAAGCGCACAGGCACTGGCTACGGCGCGCTCGACGGTGGCCGGGATGTCATGCAACTTGAGATCGAGGAAGACGTCCATGCCGAGCTCAGTGCCGAGCGCCACGGCGGCAGGACCTTCAGCGACGAAGAGCTCCAGGCCGACCTTCAGCACGCCCATGGAGTCTTTGACGCGCTGGGCGCCGCTGCGGGCTTCGGCGAGCGTCGGGTAGTCGAGGGGGAAAGCCAGCCGCTTGCGTGCGTTGGCCAGTTTCGAGGCGTCGAGAGTCATGTTTGGCCTGGCGGGCGCGGAGTGGTGGACGCCGAGTGGTGCTCAGCGAGCGGGTGCGCGCCCTGCCTTGGCGGAGCCTACAACACTCCCCGTGGCTTGTCCGCGGCGACCCCACTTCCGGTGCGGCGTCCGCTCCATCTCGTGGCTACAAACGCCGAGCGCCGCGCGATGAAGCGCGGCGCTCGGTGCTTACGACTCGCAGCTGCCCGTGATCGATCGCGACCCAGCTGGACTAGAGGCAGGAGCAGAGCGGATCGCCAGGAGCGCAGTTACACGCTGGCTTCGGTTTGCCACCACCGCTCGCGGGCTTACCCCCACCAGCAGCACCAACGGCGCCACGCGCCTTCTTGGTTTCCGCTTGGGCGGCTTCGAGCTGAGCCTTCAGGGCGGCGCGCTCGGCGTCGCTCTTGGCGGTCTTCAGCGCGTCCTTCAGCTCGTCTTCCTTCTTCTCTTTGTCCCGCAGATCCTTGGTCAGCTTGTCCAGCTGCTCTTGAATGCGCGCGCGCTCCGCCTCGGCGATGCGCTTCTCTTCGGCCGCCTTCTGGTTGTTGGTGACGATGACATAAGTCAGCACGCCACCACCGATGAGCATTGCCGCGAGGATCGAGCCGACGGCGATCTTCAGCTTCTTCTTGCCCTTGTCACGGGTCAGCTCTGCCAGGCGACGCTCGTGCTCCTGCTGAGCTGCGAGCGCCTCCATGCGCGCCTTCTGCTCGTGCTCCGCGCGCGAGCGCTCGATCTCGGCTTGCTTCAGAGCCTCGACTCGCGCTTCTTCCTCGCGTCGACGGGCCTCCTCTTGGCGCCGCCGTTCTTCTTCCTCGCGCAGACGCATCTCCTCCGCCTCGCGAGCTGCCCGTTCCGCATCCTCGCGGGCACGGCGGGCTGCGTCTTCACGAGCTTTGGCGTCCGCTTCCTCTTTGGCGATGCGATCCTCCTCGAGGCTCATCAGTTCCTTGAGGGAGAAGAGAACCGAGCTTTCCTTCTCTTCGGCCATGGGCGGCTGGACTCCTTAGCTGTGCGCCAATGAGCGGCGCGTGGGTTGTAGGCGGTGCGCACGCTGAGCACGACGGTGATCAGCGCGCGATGGGTGACTCCGGTTCCGCTCTCAGCCGCTGTAGCGAGCTGGAAAGGGAACTTTGGGAGCCAGGAACACTTCGAGAGTGAACCTTAGAGGAGAATGAACATTTGTGAGTAACAGAATGCTGGTTGCGCTGCGTTTGCGCCTTGACCCATGAGTGCCTGTGACCAGCGTTGAATCTGTTGCTCGCTGCGAGACGAATCGTCGGCGTTGAGCATACCTCAACGCGATGGGCGAATAGCAATGTCGCGCGGGATCCGTCAACGACCGCGCCGCCTGGTTGGCGCAATTCCCGTGCGCAACCGTCACGCAATGCTGTGGCAACTCGCGTCCTCGCAATGCCGCTCCGGGGAGTAGGGCAACTGCCCACATCGCCATGAGACCGTGCCGCGGGGGACGGGGTGCGGAGGCTCGACTCGAATCGGGTGCGCTGCGACATGCTGGGAGTTCCGGCGCAAACGCTGCGTCACGCCAGGATGCCAGCTAGGACTCGGCGCTGGGATCCGTCCTTGGGTGAAGTTTTCACTCCACGTGGTGGATTCCTCAGCGACCCGGAGGAGAAAAAACCGATTGTCCGGACCCCGGCCAGCTCGTAGCGTTAGAGCTCATGGCGCGGCGAACACAGGGGCGTGCTGCGGAGCAGCGCCCTCGGGCGGCTCGTTCGGCGATTTGGGTCGCCTTGGTGACTGGCCTCGGGCTGGCGCCGTTTACGGCGTGCGGCGGACCCCAGGACGCGGGCGCGCTCGGCGACGAGTGCTTTCGAGCGGACGATTGCCAGTTCGGCCTCGTCTGCGTCGAGGGGCTGTGTTCCAACGATTTGAACGGGATCGTGTCCACAGTGGATGGACCTTCCAGCGGTGGAGCCCCAGCAACGGGCGGTGCGGCCGGCGTCGGCGGCGCAGCGGGTGTGGGAGCTACGGGTGGCGTAGCCACCGGCGGCACCGGCAACGCTGGAGCCGCCGGCTCGAGCGGTAACGGAGGCGCTGCCGGCTCGGGCGCCAATGGCGGTACCGCGGGCGCTGGCAACGGCGGCAGCGGAAACGCCGGGATGGGCGGCACCGCTGGCGCCAGCAACGGTGGGAACGGCGGGACTGCGGGCGGTGGCAATGGCGGCACGGCCGGCGCCGGCAATGGTGGCGCCGGCGGCGCTGCTACCGGCGGAACCGGAGCTACGGGTGGTGCGAGCAGCGGCGGAGCGACCACGGGCGGTACCGGCGGCACCTGACGCGCCTCACCCCCAAAAAATCGTTCGCACCCGCAGACGCCGGTCAGGTGCTTCGACAGGCTAAATCCGCGAGGATATTAGCGCCTCACTCGCGCCAGAACAGCTTCCAGGGGTTGTGCTTGAGGTCGCGCAACATCTCCTGGATGTCGTCATACAGCGCTTCATCCATGATCAGAGCTCCGACGGTGCCCTTGCCGCGCTTGATGTGCGCCACGATCGCTTGGGCGTCGGCCGTGGCCACTTTCGCGCGGCCCGTGACGTCGCTGACATCGCGGGTGATCTTGTCGATGCGGGCGAGCTGCTCTGGTTTGCTGAGCTCACCCGTGAGCTTCTTTGCGTCACCCATCACCGCGCGTGTGTCCTTCATCAGCGGGCCGAGGTTCTTGTTCACCGTGACGGTGGTGGTCTCGACGTTGTTGATGATGCGGTTGATCTGCGGGTTTTCGACGTAGCGGGAGCGAGCGCTCTTCAGGGTGTCGTTCGCCTCCACCGTCAGCGTCTCCACGTTGGTGACGATGTTGTCGAGCTTCTTGTCGTTCTTCTTGAAGAAGTTGCCGGTGCCCGTGAGGGTTTGGTGCAACCCGTCGAAGGTCTCGTTGATCTTCTTTTCGTTCTTCGTGATGCCGGTGTACGCGGCGTGGAGCAGCTCGTAGCTCTCGCTCAGCAACAGATCGAGGCGCGGTGGACTGATGCCGTCCACGGCCGCGCCGTCAGCGATCACCGGCCGATCGTAGGAGCCAGGATCTACCGCGAGGAAAAGCTCACCGAGCACGCCCTGGCTGGTCACGTACCAGCGAGAGTTGTCGTGGATCGAACTCTGGTACTTCTTCTGAATCTTCGCCACCACGCGGATGGGTGGCAGCGGCTCGTTGGTCTGAGGATTGACCTCACCCGCGCGGAACTCGATTTGGTCGACGGTCCCGACCTTCACACCCGCGATGCGAACGGGAGCACCTGACTGTAGGCCGCCGGGGTTCTCGAAGTTGACGTAGACCGTGTAGGTTGGCTCGAAGCTGAGCCCACCCATGATCACGACGAAGCCGCCGAGCAGACCGAGGGCGAGTAGAATGAGGACGCCGACTTTTACTTCGATGGAACGCTGGCTCATGAGGCTCTCCAGAGACTACAGAAGAAAGGATCAAGCATCCATGGGCCCCTCGGCTCGCCCATTGATGAATTGCTGGATGATCTCGTCCGGGGAGCTGCGAAAGTCCTCCGGAGTGCCCAGCAGCTTCACATGTCCGCCGTAGAGCATCACGATGCGGTCGGCGATCGTGAAGATGCTCACGAGGTCGTGAGACACCACGATGCTGGTGACTCCGATTTCGTCGCTGAGCTGCCGAATCAGCGTATCCACGCGGCGAGCGCTGACCGGATCCAAGCTGGTGGTTGGCTCGTCAAACAGCACGTATTGAGGCTCGAGCGTCAGCGCGCGGGCGATCGCCACGCGTTTGCGCATGCCGTCGCCCAGCGCCGCGGGATAGCGATCCGCGAACTCGCGCATTCTCACGGTTTCCAGCAACCGATGGGCTTCGCCGAGCGCCTCCTTGGGCTTCATTCCTCGGTGTTTGCGCAGGGGCAGCGCGACGTTTTCCGCACAGGTCATCGAGTCGAAGAGCGTCGAGTGCTGGAACACCATCGCGCACTTCTTCCTGACCTTGTACATCTGCTTCTCGTCGAAGCGGCTGACCTCTTCCCCGTCCAGCCAGATCTCGCCGTCATCCGGGTAAAGCAGACCGATCAGGTGCTTGATCAGCACGCTCTTGCCCACGCCCGACGCACCAATGATGAAGAAGACCTCCCCGGGCTTGACGTCGAAGCTGACGTCGCGGAGCACGTGTTTGGTACCGAAGGACTTCTTGACGTTGCGAAAGCTGATCATCGAGGTCGACGCGGCAGAGGTCGGCGCGGCACAGGCCGGCGTCGGAAGTGAGCCGCTTGCGGACGAAGCGGGCTGATGTTCGAGGCTAACGCCCGGGAGCGCAAGCGCTCGACACAAATCGGCGGGGAGGGTGGCGGTCGCTGCGCGCACTCAAATACCCTCGCCGCGTCCAGAAACGCGACTTGCCCAGACCCACGCCTCAGCATCAAATGCGCCGTGTCGATGCCCGTCCGCCGCCTCACCGCCGCCCGCTCCAGCCTGCTGTTCAGCTTGCTGTGCGTCATCGCTAGCGGAGCGACCGCTGGCTGCAGCAGCAAGCCTCCCGAAAGCCCGCTCGAAGGCGATCTGGTGCGCTGCGAGCCCGATGAGAGCCGAGAGTACTACTGCGAAGATCTGCTGCCCCGAGCCTCTTCGCGCCCCGCGCCGGCACCCTACGAGAGCTGCCCCTCCTACGTCGAGGACCCGGCCGGAGAGCTAGCAGATGCTCCGCCGAACGCGGCCTTCGACAAGCAATACACCGCTTACACCCGCAAGCGCATGCCACCGGGTCACAGCTGCTGTTACTCTTGGTGCTCGAAGGTCGAGGTCGTCGCGACCGAGAGCTTCAACGCGTACGCGGCCTGCGACAGCGCCCTCGCGATGCGTGAGACGTTGTGCTTCGAGGCGCCGGAGTCCGGAACTTCACAGCCGGCGCCGCAGCCCTACGACGCGTGTCCAACAGCGGTCAAGCC
>JBFXBK010000291.1:0-11709 GCA_050183255.1 Polyangiaceae bacterium
CACGGTTGCCCGATGCTCGCCGGCACCGGTTCCTACCACCGCGTGTGCACCGTGAGCACCACGGCAGATGGCTCCGTCTCGGTGAAGGCGCCAGGGACCTCACTCCACCCCCCGATCGGGTTCGAGTTCACCGGCACCGGCGGCCCCGACAGCTACTCGATCAAGGGCAAGATGACCGCGTTCGACGCCTGCTCTAGCGACTTCACTTCAACCGCCAGGGTCGAAGATCTGGGGGGGACGTCGTGGTTCGTCGCGAAGTTCGCGCCCGGCGGCTCCGGTAGCGAACGCTGCAAGATCATGATCCGCAAGAACAAGCTCTAGCGTCCCTCGCCTGACGCCGACGCCAACCGAGAAGCAGCAGCCCGAGCACTGGCCAGGCCGGCACCCCCGAGCGCCTTGCCGCACGGCAACCACAGCCAGCATCGTCGGACGCAGCATTCGCGCCGTCTGCGCCGGCGGACGAACCTCCCACGGCGCTGCTTCCACCCACGCTGGTCGCGCCACCGCTTGCGGACGCACCCCCCGCCGTCGGCGCCCCGGCGCTTCCAGCGCTCCCCGTGGAGCCCCCCGCACCCGCAGCTCCACCGGTGCCCGTGGGGCCGAGACGCCTCTCGCGCTGAGCGAGCCAAAGGTTCGGCGGGTCCAGATCCTCGGGCGCCATACCCTCGAACCACCAATCGTACGGCGAACTCACCTCAGTCGCTGCCGTACGGAAACCAACAAGATTGATACGCGGACCATAGTCGTCCGGGGGCAGATTCATGTCCGAGTCGGCGGTGACGTTCCAGAGGGTGTCGTAGGCGGCGGTGTGCGGACCACGAGTCGACGAGCCGCCACTGGTAAAGGGACGCTTGCCCTGACCGGTGTCGATCTGGGTCCAGAGCGTGGTGTAGGGCGCTGACTTGTGATGATCCATCGCCAGGTCCAAGCCTCGACCCTGGGTGAAGACGACACCGGTGCCGTACCACTCGTTGGTCAAGTCGTGAACGAAGCGCTTATTGACATCGAACCCAATGAACAAGTTGTCGCCGCCGTGACCGTTGTTCAGCCCGTGGTGTCCCACGCTCGACCCTCGGTCCGCCGTGGTGTCGAGGATCACGTCTTGTACGGTGGTGAAGAAGCAGCTCGTGATGTTGACGCCGTAGTCCGAGTTGTAGATCGCCACGTCTCGCACCCAGCTGTGGGCGAGCCCCGAAAAGTGCACGGCGTTGTAGCCAAGCTCGAGGAAGTGTCCCGGGTAGGTGGTCTCCGGAAAGTGAATATTCAAGTGCTCCAGGCCCACCTCCGTCGTGCGCGGCTCAAAGGCCAGGACCTGTGGAGTCCAGCGGGTTTCGATATCCAAGGGTAGGTCGCGCTCGAGGGTGATGCTTCCCGCGTCGACCGCGGCCACACGGGAGTGAAACTCCATACCCCGGTCGCCGACGTTGTCGTCCCCCGCGGTCATCAAGTCCGCGTGCAGGCGGTTCATCAGGCTCTTGTCGTTGTCGGTCTGTATGACCCTTATCCATTGCCCCACGGATATACCTGTCGTGTCACTCAGTTCGAGCACCCGAGTGCCGCGCGCGGCGTTTGCGGTCACGTCGCCGACTAGCTTCCCAGCATCGCTGCCCTTGGCTTCGATGAAGGCGCCTCCGAAGGACCACTTGCGGTCCCCAGCGCCATACACGTCGCTCAAATTCACGGGAATATCGAGCTGAGTCGCTTCTCGCCCCGCTCCTTGGAGCACCACGCCAGACGTCAACGTCACCCGGGCGCGAATCACGAAACGCCCAGCGGGCACGCCGACGACACCTCCAGACGGCAGGCTTTGAATGGCCTGGTTGAAGGCGTCTGTGTCGTCGCCGTCATCATCCGCGACCGCCCCGAAGTCCGTGACGCTCACGCTCGGCGTGAGCTCCGGTAGCGGACTCTCGCCGGCGCGGTAGCCGGCGTAGGACCAGTCCATGATGCGTCCGTCGGGGATGAAGAGCTCACCCGCTTCGCCCCAGAGGTCGGAGGTGACACTCGGCAGCGCCTGAGAGCGCGTGTTGATGTCCTCCACTGCAGGTGAGCCGCAGCCAACGCAGGTAGCCAGGCATGCGCCGCAGACCAACGACACCGATGTTCGAGGCAGTCCAGACATCCCATGAGTGTATGCCGACTGAGCGACCTTCCCCGAGTCGGGCGAGCGCCTCCGCCTGAGTCCGCCAACTTCTCGGCGTTCGAGCAAGGCAGCTTCCAAGCGAAGTATCAGCGGAATCAGCGGCGAGGGACACCCGGTGCTTCTCCAGACGGGAAAGTCGAGCATGGCGCCAACTCACCGCTTGGATGTTCAGTTCCTATCGGCCCCGCCGATCGGTGCGCCACCGGCAAGCCCTGGGACGAGGACTTTAGCTTGGCGGAAGTCGGCCGTAGTCGAAGAGGAGATGCTCCTGGCCGCTACGGATCCGACCGCACATGCCCCTCCGGCGGACTCGCTCGAGGCGCGCTTGGAGCTAGAGCTGGAGCGCGAACTCGCGGAGGGAGAAATCGAGCTTCCCTTGTTGCCGTTGGCAGCCCAGGAAGTGGTCCGCGCCGCCGGCGATCCGCGAGTCGACGCAGAGCAGCTGGCGGCGTTGATTGAGGAAGATCCAAGCTTGAGCGCGCATCTGCTCAGGCTAGCAAACTCGTCCTGGTTCCGAGCGCGTTCAGAGGTCGGCAGCCTTGGCCAAGCCGTGGTTCGCATGGGTAGCGCGCGCGTGCGCGAAGCAGCGCTGGTGATCGGGTGCCAGACGGCAGTGTTCTCTGCACCGGGCTTCGAAGGCGAAGTCCGCCGCATCTTCCGCCGTTCCTTCGCCTGCGCCCTGTTCAGCCAGGAGATTGCAAGACACCGAAGAGACAACGTCGATGACGCGTTTACCGCTGGCTTGCTGCTGGACGTTGGCTACCCGGCGCTACTCAGCGCGGGTCGCAGGATCGCGCTGCGTCTGAAGTGCCGCAGCCGTCCTGCCCTGATACGCGGCGCTGAAGCGCTGCATCCCAGAGCAGCCGCGACGATCTTCCGCGCGTGGCAGTTTCCGGAGCGCCTGGCTCGGGTGGCGGAGTTTCACCACGCGACCTCCCCGCCGGGCGACATCTCGACGTTGGTCTATCAGACTCACCTCGCGTCTTGCCTCTCGGAAATAGTTCTGGGCCGTCAGGCGACCGCAGAACGAAGAGACTGGAGCGCTGCATTCGAGCACGCGAGCTTGCTGCCGCTCGAGCTGTACCCCGACGACGTAGAACAGATCACGAAACAGGCGCCACGCATCCTAGACAGCCTCGGAGGTGTGATTTGAGCTTCGACCTGCTGGTCATCGGCGCCGGCCCCGGAGGGCAAAAGGCGGCGATCCAGGCAGCGAAGAGCGGTGCTCGCGTCGCACTCATTGACCCTGCCGCCCGTGGGGGAGGCGCGTGTGTGAGACAGGGCACGATTCCCAGCAAGACACTGCGCGAAACCGCGCTCGTCATGGCGCGCGCGCGGGACAAGTGCGGAGGAGTAGCCGACTTGACGCTCCCCTCGGACCTGCAGCTGCAGAGCTGCATGCTGCGCAAGCGCGAAGTCATCGACGCCCACGAGAGCTTCATCGACGCCCAGCTGGACCGCAACGGCGTGGAGCGCTTCCAAGGCAAAGCGCGCTTCCTGTCCCCAGGCGAGCTAGAGGTCGTGCGAATCGGACAGGCTCCGCTCCGCCTGCGGGGCAGCCGCGTGATCATCGCGACCGGATCTCGCCCCGCGGCTCCCGACCAGATCCCCGTGGATCACGAGCACATCTTCGACAGCGACTCGATTCTGAGCATGGGCTACCTCCCGCGGTCGCTGCTGGTGCTCGGCGGCGGCGTCATCGCGGCCGAGTACGCATCGGTGTTCGCCCAGCTCGGAGTGCGCGTCACGCTCATCCATGGCTACCCAAGCCCGCTCGGCTTCCTTGACGCTGAGCTGGTGACCTACTTCGTCGAACAGTTCGAACTCAGCGGCGGAAAGCATTTGCCAAACTCGAGAGTGCAGCGTTGCACGCTGGCTGGCCTGCGGGGCGTCAGCACCGAGCTCGAAGATGGCACCGAGCTGGTCACCGAGAAGGTGCTGGTCGCGTCGGGTCGTGTCGCGAACGTGGACCGCATTGGCCTGGAAGTGCTGGGTGTCGAGCTGAGTCGGCGAGGACATATCCCCGTCAACGAGGACTTCGAGACGGCGTGTCCCGGTGTCTACGCCGTCGGGGATGCGATCGGACCCCCGGCGCTTGCATCCGCTTCCATGGAGCAAGGCCGCCGCGCGGCGTGCCACGCGCTTGCGTTTCCATTTCCGCACGACACCGACTACATCCCCGTCGGGGTGTTCACCATCCCAGAGCTTGCCTCCGTCGGAGAAACGGTAGAGAGCGCAAGCAGGCAAGGCATCGACTGCGTGGTGGGCCGGGCGCTTTTTGCCGAGGTTGCGCGAGGCCACATCGCCGCATCACCTTCGGGTTTCCTGAAGCTCGTCGTGGCCCTGAGCGGCAAGGTGGTCGGCGTCCAGATCGCCGGCGAGGGGGCCGCTGAGCTAGTCAGCGTGGGACAGCTCGCAGTCCGCTATGGAGCGCAAGCCTGCGACCTGGTCGATAGCGTCTTCAATTTTCCAACCCTCGCCGAGGCCTATCGCATCGCAGGACTCAGTGCGGTGGCTGCTCTGGAATCTGCTCGGCAAGCCGTTGACGCGTCGCCCTGGGAGCGCCATGCACCGCCGCATGCCGCTGTATGACGCTACGGTCCCTCAAACCCTGAAGATGCTGAAGAACCTGAGCCAGTGGCTCGACAAAGCAGCGGCGCTTGCAGAAGCCAAGAGCTTCGACGTCGCCGTGCTGCTGAACTCGCGTCTCGCTCCCGACCAGTATCCGCTGCTCAAGCAGGTCCAGGCCGCGTGCGACGCCGCGAAGTTCGCCGCCGCCCGCGTAGCAGGCAAGGAGCCGCCGAAGCACCCGGACACCGAGCAGACCTGGGAAGAGATCCGCGGGCGCATCAACAGTGTCGTCGCCTACCTGGAGGGCTTCAAACCCGAAGACTTCGCCGGCGCGGACGATCGCATCGTCCCGATCACTTTTCTGCCCGGAAAAGGCTCAAAGGCCGGCGTCTATCTGAACGAGATGGCGCTCCCGAACTTCTATTTCCACATCGTGACGGCCTACGCGATCCTGCGTCACAACGGCGTCGAGATCGGCAAGCGCGACTTCATCGGCGGCTTCGATCTGGTCGATCTGTAACCAAAGGCGCACAAAAAGTGCGCCGAGGCGGTCAGCCTTTCAGTCGACGGTGCTTTGGATCTAAACTACCCGCCATGTCGCGGGTTTGGGGGTTAGGGTCCACTGGGTTGCTCTTTAGCGCGCTGCTCGCTTGTGCGTGTGCCGAATCGGAGACGCTCAAGCACAACGACGCCCCTCAGGGCGGCACTGCAGGCAGCGGAGCGACTGCGGGCGCCGGCCAGGGCGGCAGCTCGGCGCAAGGCGGTTCGGCACAGGGCGGTTCGGCACAGGGCGGCTCCGCGCAAGGCGGCTCAGCACAGGGCGGCTCGGCGACGGGTGGTACCTCGAGCGCGGGAAGCGCTGGTCAAGGAGCCTCCGGTAGCGGCGGCTCGAGCGCGAATGGTGGGAGCAGCAATGGGGGCAGCTCGGGCGGGGGCAGCACCAGCGGAGGCAGCGCGGGCTCGGCCAATGGCGGCAACGCGGGCCAACCGAGCGGGATGGATCCAGACCTCGGGCTTCCCGACGGAAACGGGAGCGCCTGCAGCAACATCGGTGGTGGCTGCACCGCCGCCGATGGTCCCGGCATCTGTCGTATCTACAGTCAAACCGAGGGCCGCTGCGAGAGCTGCACGAGCTGCAACAACCTCAACCAGCCCTGCACTCAGAGCTCCGAATGCGACATCCTGTTTCAGTGCTATCAGGGCAAATGCATCGGTTTGTGCGATCTGAATGTGGGCTGCAGCGGCGTGACCGACTGGTGCGTGAACGTCGGAAACAGCCAGTACGGCGTGTGCGTGTACCCAAACTGAGCAACTCGCTTTCGTAGCGAATACCGGCCGATTTTCTGCGTCAGACCGGCCTCCACGGACCCGCTGCCAAGACTCACACGGGCCTGGAACCTGGCTCGATCTGGCTATGCGTGTTACCCGAAGTCCAGGATGAGCGAAGTCGCCGAAACAACTGCGAAAGCGAGCGAGGAGCAGGACTCCATCGAGTCGAAAGAGCCCGAAAAGCACGCACCAGAGGTCCATTCCAAAGCCCAACCGAGCGCGGGGGCGCCCAAACGACCGCCTCTACGCCGCTTGGTGCAATGGTTCACGCGCAGCGATGAGCTAAGGAAAACTCAGGCAGCCCTCGCGCAAGAGGGACCCGTCGCGGATTTCAAACGCCGCGCCGCTGCCGCGCTCGAGGTCGGGGAGCGCATCCTACGACCAATCGAACCACTGCAAGGTGAGAGCGAGCTACTTGCGCTGGAGGCGTTTACACAGGCGATCTTTTGGTCGATCGCCGCCTTCAGCGGCAGCGCGCCGGCTTCCCGCGCGGAAGCGTGGAGCGAGCTCCCGGAGACGGACCGAGGTACGTTGAAGGAGGCTGAGATCCTAGCTGAAGTGTTCGCAGCGGATGACGCCGCGCGTGGCGAACTGAGCAAGGCTACGGCACAGGCGCGCGCCGAACAGTTCGCAGCGCTGGCGCGGCGCCTAGTGTCGCGAGTACACGCGCCCAATCAGCGTCTGATCGCGCTCCGCGCCCAGCGCGGCCTACGCAGCGGCGTGGTGGCAGTCATGGTCACGGCCGCTGGCAGCTACGGGCTCTACGTCGCGAGCCGCGGGCCGAACCTCGCCAATGCTGCCAAGTGGACGGCCAGCTCAACTCTGGACAACTGCACCCCGGACGAACACAAGTGCAGGGGCAAGGCCTTCACCCCCTTCTTCCACACCAACGAGGAGAGCTCGCCCTGGCTCGAGTACGACTTCGGGGCTCGCAGAAGAGTCTCGAAGGTCGTTGTCGAGAACCGCAAAGACTGCTGCAAGGAGCGCGCGACGCCCCTTTTGATCGAGACCAGCGACGACCGCAAGACGTGGACCAAGGTGGCGGAGCAACACAAGCCCTTTGACGACGTCACGCTCACGTTCGCCCCGACTTCAGCGCGCTACCTGCGACTTCGCGTGCCAAGAAAAAGTGCGTTGCACTTCGAATCGGTGAGAATCTACCGCTGACGTCGGCACGCGCTGCCTGCCCCTGCGGAGCTCGCTCGCGGCCGGGCTCTAGACGCCCCAATCTAGAACCGCGCGGAAACACGTGACACTCCTCCGACTACGGGATCTCGATCTCGTAGAGTAGCTGGTCCGGTCTACGCACGATCTTCTGCCCGTCGTAGAAGATACGCTGGCGGTGAACCTCCACGACCTTGAGCGGCTTCTTGAAATCGTAGAACTCGCCGGGAGCCTGCATCCAGATGTGGTCGGGGCGACCGATATGGGCCAACCATCGGTGGCGGCGCCCGCCGTAGCGGTTCGTGTTGGAGAAGTAGCGCGCGACTAGCGCATCGAACCTGTCCTTGTTCTTCTGACGATAGATTGGGCGGCCAAACTGCCGTTCTATCTCCTCCAACTCCGAGTCGTCCGTGAGGTTGTTTAGGCGCGTCATCAGGCGGTAGTCCGCCGTCGTGCCCATGGTTCGCGAGAGCGTCTTCTCCCGCGTGACATAGCCAAAGTCGGCTTGGATGAAGCGCGTGTCGAACGGAGTAATGGTGAGCGGGTCGATGACGTGCTTCTCCCCGTCTCGGTCCACGCCGACCAGCGTGTAGTGCTCCAGGACTCGCGAGTCGTACCAAGCGACGCCCGTCTGCGGCCAAAAGTAGACTCGATCGAGGGAAAACCAGAGCAGAGCGACGCCAAACAACAGCCCCAGCTTGTGCCCCCAGATCTGCTTGTGGATCTCCAGCCCGCCGCCACGGAGAAAGAAGAAGATCGCGACATCAGTGACGATCCACTTCCAAAAGAAGATGCCGGAGAAGGCGAAAATTCCGACGTGGAGCAGGGCTGCCGCGAGCCAGTAGTAGCGGGAAATCCTCGGCGGGAGGAACATCAACACGATCACGCCGAGCTCGACCACGAACAGCGTATAGCCAGCGTTGATTACGTTCATGTGGCTCGCCGCGTGGACGATCTTGATGAACGTCTCTTCGCTGATGAAACCAAGCCACCCGAGGGAGTAATTGGTCATCGCCAGGTTCGACAGCTGGTTCTCCAGCAGCCAGCTATGAGCAGGCCCGTAGTTCCACTTCGCTACGCCGGCGGCGAAGTAGTAGGAGCCCAGCGAGCAGAGCGACAAGAAGACCACGTGCTTGGTGCGGACCCAGCGAAACACCGAGAACCAGACGCCTATCGACATGATGATCAGCATCTCGAACATCGGTCGATAGTCGAAGTCGTCGTGCCCAAGCGGAACGAAGCATTCCCGCATGAGAACTACCGAAAGCAGCGTGAACCAGGGCAGCGCCAACGGTGTTCGCCAAGTCCAAACGGCTAGCCCGACCAGCAGCGCACGATCCACGAAGTGACCGCGATCCAGGTACATGTTGTAGTCGAAGGTGGCACCGGCCCAGGCCATGATGAACACCATCACCAGGATGAGCTTGCGATAGGCCTTCCCGCACTCCCAGCGATCCCAGCTGACGTCTCGCCTACTCGCGAGCACGAGCACCGTTGGCAACACCAGGAACAGCAGGCTCGGAACGTGGGGGGCGTTGCGCTTCGCACCGTGGACGATGCCAGCGTAGTCGCGCTCAATCAGAGTCCAGACAATGACGGGTCCTTCGAACACTGACCCCGGCAGCGACGCAAAGAACAACGGTCGGAACAGCGTGATGGCAGCCAGCAGGATGCAGCAGACACCGATGAAGTGGATACTCGGCCGTTCGACGATCCGCCCCGAGACGGCTCTCCAATAGGACTCCAGCGTACCGGACATCGCTCGCGCACGCTCTCGAAGGGACACTGAACTCACGCCTCACTCTCGCTTGGACCAGTACTCATAAGCTGGGAATTTGCCAGCCGCCTGCGTCCGTCCGACGCGGACGAATAGCTTGCCAACTGCTTCGACTCGATCGCTGCCACAGTTTGCATCTGTAACAACGTACTCGACGCTTCCCAAGCGATCCGCGATCGCATCGGGCCGGAGGGGCACGCGGGGTTTCGGAAGTTCATCTTCTTCGGGCGCAAAGCGCAGGACCGAGACGTCCTCAAGGTCATAGATGCCGGTGGCGTAGCCCTTCGAAGCACAGCGTACGAGCAATAGCTTGGTATTCCGTGCAGCGTTAGGGGGCTCTTTGGGCATCTCGCCCAGCGTCCCACCGTTCACTTTGCGCTGGTTGATGGTGTGCTTTGCGAAACCGAGAAATACAGCTTCGCCCGCGACGCTGTCCCAGTATCGCTGCTCCCCGTGGAGCCACAGGATGTGGGTGGCGCCGAGGTCTTTGAGTGCCTGGTAGACCTGCGGACGATCCTTTAGCAAGGCGTAGTTCAGTCCGAATTGCCACGGCCGGGCGTCGCGAATCGATGCGTGAGCGATGCCCAAGGTCATCACCTGATCGTGCATCACCACCCGTGCCCCTGGCGGGAGCAGCTTGCCTTCGGCCTCGAAGGAGCTCTTCTTCGGTCCGAGGCGGGATGCGTACTTCCCAGCGTTGCCGGCCTGGAGGAGGTCCAGTGTGGCCCGCTGAGGCGACTTGATCATCGAGTGCGTCGGAAGGAAGGGCACATCTCCCCCCCAAACCACTTGGAATGCGACCAGCGCGCCACTGGCGACCTTCAGCAGCGTGGAGCGTTGCTGCCAGATCAGACACAGCACCGCAGCTACCACGACGGCCATTAGCGGGGTGATGCTCTGGAGATAGCGGTCTTGATGGCTGATCCAATACCAGCAGAACACCCCGAGTTGCACCCAAGCGACCACAGCCCAGGTGCGCAACGAACGCCGCAAGAACAAGAGAGCGGGGAACAGCAACGTGTACAGGGAGCCAAAGACCGCTCGCTGCCCGTGAAACCGGGGCCAGTCGTTGGGCACGAACGAGAAGTCCAGCGTTGCCCAGAAGGACTGCTTCAGTCCGCCCCAATCGTGCTCAGCCGCCCACAGCTGGGTCTCCTCGAAGCGCACCCACATCTCACTGGACCCTGGCAGCCAAGGACGGCTGGAGAACATCCCTCGCAGCATCGGGTACGCGGGGTCGCCGTAGTGGATCCAGTTCTTTAGCCAGTGGGGAGACCCGACCACCAGCCCAGCTAGACCGAATGCCAAGAATCCCCAGAGCCAGCCCCAGCGCCGCTCGCTCTTCTCCGCACGGATATTTTTCACGAGCAGCGACCCGCCACGGAAGCTCAGAGCGAGCCCAAGGAACGGCAAGGTCATGATGCCCATGGTGTACTTCGTCATCACCGCACCTGCGACGAGCGCCCCGAGCAGCGCAGCGTACTTCACCTCAAGGCGCCTCCACGCCAGGAGCAGCGCGAGGTACATGAGGGGTCCGTACATCGCCGCCAAGTGATCCGCCCCGCCGCTCAGACTCGAGTCGTAGAGCATTACCCCAGGGAACAAAAACCTCGCAACCCAGATCACCCGGGGGTCAGCGCCAGGGACGAGCCGCCGCACCACCGCTGGAATCGCCAGCAACGTGGTGCCCAGAAACACCATGAACTCGAGGTGCTGAGCCAGCACCATTTGATCGTGGAGCTTCGAGCCGGGGATCAGGAAGGCCCAGACATACAAGAAGCTGCCAAAGTGCGGCGCGCCAGCGAACACCCAGCCCTCGTTGAAGCGGCGAATGCCGTGAGAAGCAACGTAGTCTTCCGCCACGCCCATGTGCATCGCGCGCGAGTCGAAGGACACGTTGTCTGGCGTCAGCAGGTTGAAGTAGACGAGCCCCAAGCAGAGGATCCCGAAGACAAGAATCACCCACTGCAAGGGTCGCAAGGGCTGCTGGGAGTACCGGTCTTTCGTCGCGGCCAAGAACTGCCAGAGCGAACGC
Source organism: Polyangiaceae bacterium (assembly GCA_050183255.1). Lineage (GTDB taxonomy): Bacteria > Myxococcota_A > Polyangia > Polyangiales > Polyangiaceae > JAHBVY01. The sequence goes on from JBFXBK010000291.1 coordinate 11,020, forward strand.
ACGCCGACCAAGCACAGCACCGGCGGCACAAAGAAGAACCAGCCGTAGTAGAGCTGGCAGGCGCCTCCAAGCATCACCAGGAGCTGGAACTCCATCACTCCAACGCCGAAAGCCAGTGCGAGGTGCTCCAGGGCGGGCAGTTCCTCGCGAGCCACGAGCTTGAGCGTCAAGTGCCCCACGGAAATGGAAGACACAACGAACACCAGGCTGCACAGCCAGTAGGCCAAGATGCGCCAGGCGAGCCAGTCGTGGACCTTGTAGTAGTCGTCGGCGTAGCCGTGAGCGATCACCAAGCCGACGAGGCACACCATGAGGACGCCTAGCTGGCGAAGCGGGCCCATCCAACCCGATGGTTCCGCACGCTCGTCAGCCCCGCCTTCGCCGTCCGACGCGAGCTCCCCAGGGCGCGGCTTCAACAGCCTCTCCCAGAACTTCACGGCACTCGCCTCATGGTCGACTCACGCGTCAGGAGGCGCTCTGGATCCAGTCCCAGGTCCGCTTGAGTCCATCCTCGAGACTCGTCGTGGCGCGCCAGCCGAGCACTGCTGCGGCTCTCGACGGATCGCCAAAGCGTCGGCTACCTGCGGTCCAGTCCGCGGGGCCCGGCTGCTTCGGCAGTGCCTTGCCGCTTACTGCGATCATCGTGTCGAGCAGCTCGTTCACGCTCGTCGGGACTCCAGACGCGACATT
>JBFXBK010000292.1:0-11634 GCA_050183255.1 Polyangiaceae bacterium
CCCACACGCCCTCGCACTCCCACACGCCCTCGCACTCCCACATGCCCCCGCACCCGCACGAACTCACTCACCCTCCGCGTAGACCTCCTTCAAGATCTCCGCCACCGCCTCAAATAGTTCCTCGGGGATCTGCTCTCCGACCTCCAGCTCCACCAGCGCCCGCGCAACGGGGATGTCCCTGACCACCGGCACGCCGTAAGCGCGTGCGGCGTCGATCATCAGCTTGGCCATTTCGCCGCGCCCGCTGGCGACGACCTCGGGGGCGTCGTGTTCCGCGTCTTCGTAGCGCAGCGCAACGGCGACGTAAATCGGGTTCACGACCACCACCGTCGCTTTCCGTACGGCATTGAGCGCGTCACCACGCAAGGCCTCTTCGTGGGCGCGGCGTCGAGCCGCCTTGATCTCGGGGTCCCCTTCGGACTCCTTGTGCTCGCGCTTGACCTCGTCCTTGGTCATGCGCAGGCGCTTCATCCAGGCGCGGCGCGTGATCAAGATGTCGACTCCGGCGAGCGCCAGCCCAACCGCTGCAGCGATCCAGGCCAGGTGCCTTGAGAGGTCGCCAGCAACCGCTGCGGCGCGGGGCGCTTCGCCGATGGTCGCGGCCAGGTTCGGCAGCTGGGCGCGCAGCTCGCGCACCGTGAGCCACGCCAGCACCAGCGCCGTGATCAGCGCCCGCGTGAGGTTGAACAGGCGTTGGCCGCTGAACACGTTCTTGAGACCGCTCACTGGGTTCAGCTTGGAGAGATCCGGAGCCAGGCGCTTCGGCGCGATCATTCCGACCGTCTGCACGGTACCGACCGCGAACGCAGCCAAGGCGCCCGTCGCGACCAACGGCAGGCTGAGCGTCAGCACCTGCCAGGCGGCGACTTCCGGCTCGGGGGATGCGCCGTTCAGCACGGCGATCAGCGTGCGCGAGCTCTCGGAGAGCAAACGTGCGAGAGCGCTCGGAGCGATCGCGAGCACCGCGCAGAACACCGCCGCCTGGCCGAGCGCCGCCGAGACGGGGCTGTCGCCGTCTTGACGGGCCTTTCTGAGGCGTCTTGGAGTCGGATCCTCGGTCTTCTCGCTCACGCGTCGCGAGCGTAGCCGGCACGGCGGAGCGTTGGCAACACAGCGTAGTGCTCAGTCCTCTTACGCCGCGAGTGAAGGCGACCTGCATGCGCTGGCTTTCGACCGGCGGCGGCTCCGGTTGCGACCAATGATTGACTCGTCCACTTGGATGCCGCGAGGAATCGGGATCCACGTAAGGCGGTGCGCCTCCCCCCCAAACCTAGCTCAGGCGTCCGAGACGGTGCTAGAAGGGGAAGCTCCAGCCGCTGCGGTAAGCGTTCGCGGTTTGCTGGATGATGGGCGTGCGGACTTGCGGCGGGGGGTGCGAGTTCTCGAAGGTGAACAGCACGTCGATGGGGCTCATCTGGTCCATGCCCGCGAAGAAGCGCATGGTGAGCAAGCCCCCCGCTTCGGTCCAGTGAAAGTCGGTGCGGCGCTTGCCTGCGGTGAGCACGTTTTTCGTGCCTTCGACGTCCGCCGCGATTTCGTTGGGCTGATTGAACAGCGGCACGGCGCCTGATAGCACGCGACCAATTTCCCCAGGGCTAAGCGGACCGTCCTGAGCGGTGCAGGGGAGGTGACCCAGGTAGTGGTGCGCCAGCTCGTGACCCATCACGAAGGCGATCTGTTCGTCGAGCAGCTGGTGGGCGCGGGCCACGCGGCGCCCATCGACTTGCTGCGTTGGGTTGAAGAAACCCACCGGCGGCTGCACGATGGGCGACTTTGGCCGCTGGTTCTTGGCGAGGAACGCGATGTACTCGTCGACCTTGCGGGTGCCGAAGATTTCGTCGTTGGCCTTGGCCTGGGCGAGGTGGGACTCGATGTCGAGCAGGCCATCGGTGATCGCCATCATCGAGCGGCCATCAATGCAGCCAGCGAAGGCGTTGACTTCACCCACCATGCTGTCGACCACGAGGGGAATGCCTTTGACTCGGCTTTGCTTGCCGGCGTCGAGCGCTGCGATCAGATCCGTCATCACGACCTGCGCTCGGTTCCGCAGGTAAGCGATGTCCACCAGGTTGATCGGATCGTTGAGCACCGGCCCCGTCGGCGCGTTGGGAACTGGTGGAGGAGCAGTGGGAACGGGCTGCGCTTGATAGCCGGGCTGGCCGGGCTGAGGCTGCCCATACCCAGGCTGACCGTACCCAGGTTGGCCATATTGGGGCTGCCCGTAGTACGGTTGTTGACCGTAGGGCTGGGGTTGTTGAGCGCCGCGACCACTGCTCTCTGGCTCGCAACCGACGAGCAGTGCCAACGCGATGCTGACCAGACCGAGACTGCGCCTCATAGCTCCTCACTTTAGCGCCGAGCTTCGAAACTTGCTCGCCTGCGCGTCGAAGGTGGCGCTCGGATCAGCCGAAGACGGCCACCAGCCCGATGAATGCCGCGTAAATCAAAATGTAAAAGCCACCCTCAGGCCGCCCGATGGTGCGGGCCTTTCGCATGGATACGGCGCAAGCGACGGTCACCACCCCTAACATGAGCAAATCGACGGGGACGCTACTAAACCCCGTGGGAATGGGCCGCACCAAGCTCGTCACGCCGAGGATCAGCAAGATGTTGAACAAGTTGGAGCCGACGACGTTGCCCACGGCAAGCTCCGAGTGGCCGCGCAATGCCGCGACCAAGGAAGCCGCGAGCTCTGGCAAGGACGTACCCACGGCGACGATGGTCAGTCCGATCACCCGCTCGCTCATGCCGTAGCGCGTGGCGACGCCCACGGCGCCGTCCACGAACACGTCGCCGCCCCACACCAGCACGCCGAGCCCGACGACGAAGAAGCCGAGCAACGCGAGGCGCCCGCGAGACTCCTCGAGATCGTCGAGCTCTGCCTGCTCTCCATCACCTGGGCGTGCGCCTCTCAGCGTGAGCCAGGTGAAGGCAACGGCGCCGATGGTCAGGAGCGCGCCCTCGATGCGCCCGATCTGACCACCCAGCATGACCAACGGAACCGCGAACGTCGCGAGTATCAGCCAGGGTATTTCCCTGCGGATTAATGTGGGGTCGACCTTGGGTGGGGCAATCAGCGCCGTGATGCCCAGGATGAGTCCGATGTTGGCGACGTTCGAGCCGACGACGTTGCCGATCGCGATGTCGCTCTTGCCGTCCAGGGCGGCGGCCACACTCACCGCCAGCTCCGGCGCGCTGGTGCCATAGCTCACCACCGTCAAGCCGATCACCAGCGGCGGAACACCGAACGCGCGGGCGAGCCCAGCCGCACCTCGGACCAGCCACTCGGCGCCGAAGTAGAGCATCAGGCCGCCGATCAGGAGCCGCGCGATGTCGAAGAGCATGGGTCAGTGCGTCCAGGCGCTGCCTCGAGTCGCCCGGATTTGGGGGTGAGGAGCAGCGGAAAGCAACGAGGAAACTACGGTATACGTCGCGCGTCCAGTGACCCTTGCCTCCTGATATGCTCTCGCCCGTGCGCAAGCTTGAGCTTCATTGGCAAATCCTGATCGCCCTCGTCCTAGCGATCGTCCTCGGCAAGCTCGGCACCGCAGATAGCGCCGTTTTTGGCGTACACCTGAAGTCTGTAGCGGACTTCGTCGGCGAACTATTCCTGCGAGCGCTGCGCATGCTGGTCGTGCCGCTGATCATGGCATCGATCATCTCGGCCGTGGCAGGGCTCGGGGAGACGCACTCGCTCGGGCGCTTGGGTCTAAAGACTGCGGCCTATTACATAACCACCTCACTCGTTGCGATCTTGATTGGCCTCGTCGTCGTCGACTTGATCCAGCCCGGCGTCGTCAACGGCGTCGCAGCGAAAGAGCAGATCGGGCTCTCTGGCGATGTGGTGGGCGTGCAGAAGGCGGTTGAAGGCCGAAGCGGCAAAGACGTCGTCGAGGTGTTCCTGCGCCTCGTGCCGAAGAACGTGGTGGAGGACGCGGCCAAGGGCGAGATGCTCGGGCTGATCTTCTTTTCCCTGCTGTTCGGCTTCTTTACCACGCGGATAGACGACGAGAAGCGCCGGGTGGTGCGCGCGTTTTGGGATGGTGTCTACGACATCATGCTCAAGATCACCGACTGGGTGATTGGCTTCGCGCCGATTGGCGTGTTCGCGCTGGTGTTCAAGGTGGTGCTGACGACGGGCTTCGACGCCTTTCGGCCACTCCTGGTGTTCTTCTTCTGCGTGCTGCTGGCGCTCGGGCTGCACCTGTTCGTCGCCTTGCCGCTGATCATGCGCTTGGCCGGCGGCATCAACCCGCTCAAGCACTACAAGGCGATGGCTCCGGCGCTCTTGATGGCGTTCTCCACCGCCTCCTCCTCGGCGACGCTGCCGCTGACCATGGACTGCGTGCAAGACCGCGCCGGCGTTTCCTCGCGGGTAAGCAGCTTCACCTTGCCCTTGGGCGCCACGGTGAACATGGATGGCACCGCCCTGTATGAGTGCGTGGCGGCGATCTTCATCGCCCAGGCGTACGGCGTGCACCTGACCTGGACTCAGCAGTTCACGGTGGTGCTGATTGCCTTGCTGACTTCGATTGGTGTGGCGGGGATCCCCGCGGCCAGTCTGGTGGCCATCACGCTGATTCTCACCTCCATCGGCTTGCCGGTGGAGGCCATCGGTCTCATCCTCGCCGTGGACCGAGTGCTCGATATGTGCCGAACTGCCGTCAACGTGTTCAGCGACTCCTGCGGCGCCGTGATCATCGCGAAGAGCGAGGGTGAGACGGTGCTCAGCGAGCCTGCGGAGGCCTGAACGTGGACGTCGAGGTCGCTGAGCCTCGTCCACGCTTCGCCTGGCTGCGGCGCTTCAGTGTGCCGCACGAGCACTTCGTCGCGGGCAATCGGCTGCTGCTGCTGCGGAACGGCTCTCAAGCCTTCCCGGAGATGCTGACCGCCATCGAGGGGGCGAAGCGTCAGGTGCTGCTCGAGATGTACTGGTTCGACTCGGACCACATCGGGCGGCGCTTCGCCGACGCGCTGCTCCGGGCGGCTGCGCGCGGCGTCGAGGTGCGGGTGATCTACGACGCCATCGGCTCCATCGACGCCGACGACGCGATGTTCGACGAGCTCTCGAGGGGCGGCGTGCGGGTCGTGGAGTTCAACCCGATCTTGCCTTGGCGCGAGCGTTTCCGCTGGGCAAGAGTCTCGCGCCGCGACCACCGCAAGATCTTGGTGGTCGACGGCTGCATCGGCTTCACGGGCGGGATCAACATCGCCGCTCCGTGGTGGCCCGAAGATGACTCCGTGGAGCCGTGGCGAGACGACATGGTGCGCGTCGAGGGTCCCGTCGTCGAGGAGTTCGTGCACCTGTTCGAGAGCACCTGGCAGCTCGAAACCGGTGAGGCGCTGCAGCTCTTCGAGCCTGAGCTGGCGCTCGAGGAGGGGCGGCTCCACGGCAAATCCGTGAGCGTGCTCGGCGAGGCCTACTATCGAAACCGCCGGCAAATCGCCCGCGCGTACCTCGCGAACATCCACGCCGCGCAGAGCCGCGTCTGGATCACCAACTCGTACTTCGTGCCTGACCGCCCAGTGGTCAAGGGACTGATCGCAGCCGCCCAGCGCGGGGTCGACGTGCGGGTGCTGTTGCCTGGCGAAATAGACGTCAAGATCGTGCGCTACGCGAGCCAGGCCGTGTGGGGCAAGCTCATGCGCGCCGGGGTGCGCATCTTCGAGTGGAGCGGCAACGTGCTCCACGCCAAGACGGCGGTGATCGATGGCGGGTGGTGCACCATCGGCACGTTCAACCTCGATCACCTGTCGGTGTTCTCGAACCTCGAGGTGAACCTCAGCGTGCGCGATCCGGAGTTCGGCGAGGCCCTCGAGCAGAGCTTTCTCTCGGATCTGGAGCGCAGCCGCGAGATCACGCCCCACGACTTCGCGTTTCGCCCCCTGGGGGAGCGCCTGCTAGAACTCTTTCTGTATCGCTTCCGGAAGCTGATGTGATGTCGGGCGCTGCAACTGCTGACCTGCCGATGGTGCCAACGCCCAGCGCTGCGGAGCTGCAGCGCCTGCGTCACAAGTACGTGCGCCTCGGCGAGTTGCGCGCCGGGGTCGGGGTGAACAGCGCCGAGGACGTGCGGGAGCCGCTGCGGGAGCTGGCGCGAGAGTTCCCTGGTTCGCTCAGGGAGATCGATGTACTCAGTTCCGGACGGATTCAGGAGCGGGCTCTCGAGTTGGAGGGCGCGGTCGAGGCGCCGGAGTGGGCGAGGGTGACTCACGCTTACCACCTGTTGATGCGAGTGACGCTCTGGCTCAAGGCTGAGCTCGGTGCGGGAGCGAGCGCTCAACGACTCGCGGACTCCGTTGAAGCGGAGTTTGGTGTAGCCTGCGCCCCGAGCTGGATCGTACGCGTGAAGAAGCCGCCCCGCGGTCGCCTGAACGATTTGGTGTTCGAGGCGCTAGCGGCGCAATTCGAGCGCTCCGTACCCGACCTGCGTCGACTTATATTTCCGCGCGGCGATGCGGGTGAACCTCGCTCGGATGGGGTGCACTGATGTTCGAGCTGTCCACCCACGAGCGGATCTCGGAGATCGGTGAGGAGATCTGGGACGGGTTATTGGGGGGAGGTCCACCGTTCTTGCGCTACGCCTGGCTGCACGCGCTGGAGGAGACCGGCTGCGTACGGCCAGAGCGCGGCTGGCTGCCGATGCACATCCAGATCCGCGCGCCAGGCGACGGGGACAAGCCAGGGGAGACGCTGCTCCTGGCCCCGGCGTATGTGAAAGGCAACAGCGAAGGCGAGTTCGTCTTCGACCACGCGTGGGCGCGCTTCGTCGAAGAGCGAGCCCACCTCGACTACTACCCCAAGCTGATCGTCGCCGTGCCGTTCACCCCCGCGAGCGGGCCGCGCCTGTTGATGAAGCCCGGCGCCGACACCGAGGAGCTCGCGGCGGCCTTCGTGCAAGGCCTGCAGGCCATCTGCAAGAAGGTGGGGCTCAGCGGTGTCCACATCCTGTTCCCATCAGCGAGCCAGTGCCTCACCCTGCGCGACGAGCGCCTGGGGCTGATCGAGCGCCATGGCCTCCAGTACCACTGGTCCAATCACGGGTACGCGACCTTCGATGACTTCCTCGCTCAGTTCAACTCCAAGCGCCGTAACCAAATCCGCCGCGAGCGCCGCGCCGTGGAAGAGCAAGGCCTCGAGCTCCAGGTCTGCTCCGGCAGCGATCTGGACAGTGCCCACATCGACGAGATCTACGAACTCTACCTGACCACGGTGAACAAATTCTACTGGGGCCGTCAGTACCTGAACCGCGGCTTCTTTCATCAAGTCTTCGACAAGCTTGGCAGCGGCCTGCAGGTGGTTCGAGCAGTGCCTCGCGGAACCGCTCACGGTCAAGGCAAGGCGCTGGCCGGCGCGCTGAACATCGTCTCTCAGGACACGCTCTACGGGCGCTACTGGGGCGCCTTCGAGGAGCGGCCGCATCTACATTTCAACGTCTGCTACTACCGCGGCGCCGAGTTCTGCATCGAAGCGGGCCTCCAGCGCTTCGAGCCCGGCGCGGGAGGCGAACACAAAGTGGCGCGCGGCTTTGCCCCCACCATCACCCCCAGCTTCCACTTCCTGGCCCACTCCGGCGTGCGCGGCGCCATCGCCGCCTACACCGAGCACGAACGCGAAGCGATCGCCGAGCACATTCGCTGCGAGAAGCCGGTGTTGAAGGTTTGAGTGAACGCCGAACTGATCCGCGCGAAGAGCGCTCAAGCGCTCAAGAGCTGGGGTGTTCCGTTCCTCGACTACTTGCCGTTGCTCGACCCGATCCCGGAGCTGCGCGAACCGAAACAGGTCGTGCATCGACTGCTGTGTGAGTACGCACGCACCGGCCTCGCTCACGACGCGAGCGCCGAGTCGCTGTTCGCGCTGCTGGAGCAATCGGGCGCGACGGCAGAGCTGGTGGAGGGGGAGGAAGATCTGTTCTTTGCTGAACTCTCGGAGGAACAAGTCAACGAACTCAGCTGGAGCACCGAGTGCACGGCGACCTTGGCCTGGGCAGGTCAGCTGCTCGAAGGTGATCTCTTGGCGCCCGAAAAAGTCACGGCGTGGGCTCGCTTCTTTCCACACATCGAAGTGGAACCCGCACAGCTGATGGAGCGCTTCACGCTGCGCCGTATTCAGGAAATCGCCCAGCAGCTCGACATCTACTACCTCACCCACGCCGCCCTTCGACATCCCGAGGCTTGGTCGTGGTGGCGCCGCACGAAGCCCTCGAAATACAACATCATCGTGGTCGAAGAGCGACGACGGGCGTTGGAGTGGCTGGTCGATCCGAACACACCTTGGGATGACATCTCGTTGGATACGTGACTGAGGCATGCACACGCCGCACGAACTCTGGGAGGCGGTTCACAGCTGCTTCGACACTGACGATGGTTCGCTGCCTGCTGTCGTGCTGACGAACCTCGCGGAAACGGACATCGCGGTGGTGTATGCGGAGCTGTGTCGTCGGTCGGAGCTAGTGTCGGACGAAGCGGTGTTCTGGGATGTCGCGCAGCAGTGCTTGCGCCGCTTGGATGACGTGCCCAACGCGGCCGAACTCGTTGCGTCGGGCGCTGCTGAGGCGTTTCATGTCGTTTTGCGAGTGATCGACGGAGTCGTACTACCGGACCTGGGCGTGCAGTTCGCGACGGGGCGCGTCGCGCTGGACTACCGGATGGGGCCGGAGTGGGGGCCGAGCGAGGTGTGGGCGTTCTTTAGCTTGTTGAAGGAACTCCTGGGCGTCACTGCAGCGGGGCGGCTTGAATTGGACGAAGAGCGGCCGCCGAATGCCGACCAGTTTATTGCCGCGTGGCAAAATTGGAGTCGTGGGGTAGCCGCGCCCGCTCAACAGATGGTGCTTGAGTACTGTTCGCTTCAGGAGCGGCTTGTACGGGCATTCTTGCAGCAGAAGCAGCCGGAAGACGTTGAAACGTTTCGCGACGTCGAGCTGAGAGGGACGGTTCAGTGCGATAGCGTTGAGTGCGAGTACCGACGACATGGAGCCGGGGTTGCGTTTCATCTGGGAGACGTGAGAGTCGACGCCCACCGCGTGATGGCCAAGGTGCCCGATGGCATCGACGCGTGGAGGTTCTCGCTGTACCTCGAGAGCCTTGGTATCGGATCCGTCACCCTCGCGGAGCAGAGCTATCCGAGTGACGACGAGCGCTGCCTCGACCAGCTCTTGGTTCGACTCGCGAGTCTTGGTGTTTTGCTGCACGACGCTCAGCAGCGCATCTTCCGACCGGTAAGCATGTAGTGTCACCAGTGGTGACACTATTGGATCATTCGCCTCACGCTGAGCGAGGTCGCTCTGGCTTCGAGTTGCTGGCATAGATCGAAGGTGAACGAGGAGTCGCGCGGCTACCGCACGCTCAAGGGCTTTGTCGATGGAGCCGAGTCAAGCGGCTTGGTTCCCGAGACGAAGTGCTACGTGATGCTGCGTATTGTGAGCGGGGACTCGGACGATTTCGTGCCTCTCGATTTCGCAGAGCTCGACGCCCAGCTGGGAGTCACCGCGACGACCAAGCGACGCCGTGGGGAGAAGCCGGGACCACGAAGTCCAGAGACCCGGGAAGACGTGTGGCTCTACCGGGTTCCAGTGGACGAGTTGCGAGGCATGCAGGTGCACATGGATGCCGCCTGGGCGCTCCTCTCCCCCAAAATGGAATACCTACGAGCGTTGAAACAGCGCGCCAAGGTCGAGGTGTTGCTCGGCTACTCGAGCAACGTCGATCACGGCGGTTTTAATATCCACGCGGATTCACTGCGACCCCGATGCTGACCGCTCCGAACACCGAAACGGAGCAATTCTGAACAAGCGTCGCTCGGAGTGGTGAGCCACCCTGGCGCATGCGGAAAAGACTCCTCCTCTCTATCGCTTGTCTCCTGGCCCCGCCATCCGTCAGCGCCTGCACGGAGAGCGACTCCAGCATCCGTCCGGGGGGCCCCTGGACGAGTGGTGGCGCGGGGATCGGGAACGGCGGGAACACGCAGGGGGGGTCGGGAGCCAGCGGCGGTGCCGGGACCGTCGGCGAAGGGATTGGCGGTTCTGGCGGGGCTGCGGGCGCAGCTGGGGAAACGAGCGGTGGGGCGGGAGTAAGCGACGCCGGAGGTGCCGCCGGCGATGCCGTGCGGATCCTCGGTGGATACTGGCCATACTGGCCCGACGCGCCGGTGCGTGTGTCTGAGGTTCATCCGAGTTACAACCTGATCTATCTGTTCCATGCGCTGCCGGTCGGCGGCGCACCTGGCACAACGGGTGCGGTGTACTGGTCGGCGCCTGGAGACGGTCGAGGCGCCGCTACGCACCTGGTGGAGGACATCGGCCATGCGCGGAAGGTGCAGGGGCGCAAGATCATCCTCACCGTCGGCGGCGCAGGGGCCGGCATGAGCTTTCCCAACCGAGCCAAGTCCCAGGCATTCGTCGACAGCGTGGTATCGATCTACGCTGAGCTGGGCGGGTTCGATGGCCTGGATTGGAACACGTTCGAAGCGGATCAAGAACCAGACACCGACGAAATGATCTGGATCAGCCGAACGCTCAAGGAACGTTTTCCCGGTTTCCTCATCACCTCACCGCCGGCCCCCTGGCGGGAGCGGGACAAGAGTTTCTGCGCGGCAATGGTTCAGAACGACGCGCTCGACTACTGCGCTCCCCAATACTACGATGGTCCTGGCCTCGACGATCCAGACTATGTCGTCGGGAGCGTTGACGAATGGGTTTCGCTCCTCGGTCCCACTCACGTCGCAGTGGGGTTTGGGGTCTCTGACGCGACGAACTACATGACGATAGACGAGGTCGTGGAAACCTGGAAGCGGATCCGAGCCAACCACCCGACGATCCGCGGTGCGTTCGACTGGCAGGTCCACTCGGATGAAGCCGACGGGTGGAGGTTTGGGAGCACGCTCGGGCCGCTCGTTGCGGAGTCGTCGGACTAGTTGGTGGTGATCTGCGCGTAGGTGTCGTTGCCGAAATCGTCGGTCGCCCAGGCTCTGCAGAGCGCACCCTGCTGGATGAAGGGTGAGGTGACCTCGTAGTGATAAGGCGCGGCGTAGTCGGTGAACTCGGTGGCGCCCACCACCAAACCCTGCACGAAGTAGACATGGTGCATCCCGGAGCCGGAGTCGCTGGCGGTCATGTCGGCGATCATCGTGTGGTCGTTGCGGATGCAGCTGAAGCCACTGACCGTCGGGGGCGTGTTGTCCGCGCGCACTTCCACGGTGCTGGTATCTGAAGTACCGAGATCGTCGATGACTTCGACGTCCAAGTCGTGGAGCCCGTCTGTCCAGGTGGTGGTGTCCAGCGTGATGTTGAAGGGCGGCACGCTGTCGGAGCCGACGACGCTGCCGTTGCGCAGAACGTTGACTTGCACCACTAGGTCGTCGTCGGAAGTAGCGACGGTGATCTTCGGGTGCTTTGGGTCGTTGGAGTTCTTGCTGACGCCGGTGATGGTCGGGCGAGCCGCGTCGTAGTCGAACGAGTCCTGGAAGCTGCGGTGGTTCCCGCAGTTGTCCTCGACCTCGACCTCAACGATGTGGTTGCCACTCGTCAGCGTCCCCGGAGTCCAGTCCTTGATATAGGGGGTGTCCGTCGCGTTGGCGAGCAAGTCGCCGTCCAAGTAGACCTGGAACGGATACTGGATGTCGCAGGTGTCCGTCAC
>JBFXBK010000293.1:0-11632 GCA_050183255.1 Polyangiaceae bacterium
GATCTCAGGTAGCGCTCGAAGGCGGCCACGTCTTGGAGCCACTGGTGATACTGGGTCGCGCTGATGCATGGGGCGCGGGCCATGGGGCCAAAGACGTTGAGCATCAACTTCGAGAACGCCAACGTGTGAGGGATCGGATCTTCCTCACCCCCTGCCCCACCCTCGTAGTCCACCTCCTCCGACGCAGCAGGCTCCTCGATATGGTGCCGCACGGCATCGAAGGCGCCTTGCAGGCTGGGGTGCCGCTTGAGCAGCGTATCGACGCCGAGCTCGGGATCCAAGATCACGCGGGGCAATGCCTGCTGAGCCACGATGGCTTCGCTCAGCGCCTCGATACCCGCGAACGACTCGCCGGCGCCAAAGGCTTGGCCGAGGAGGCGCCAGTAGAGCACCTGGCGTTGCAGTGAGAGTGCGCGGTCGGTCATGCGCGAAGCAGCTTGCTGGCCCGCTCCTGGAGTATTGGCAGGCTCTTGGCCTTGAGTTGCTTGCGGCGGGCGACCTCGAGTTCCCCGCGGATCATCCCGTCCCTGAGCTTCCCGCTGCCTTTCGCCGCGAGCGGCTGCAGGCGGAAGCCGTGGCCATCGAAACGCACGAGGCCGATCAGCTCGCTCGCGTGCTTCAAGAGGTCGCAGAACTCCGCATCAGCAACCCGCTCTAGGGCCAGAGGCAAGCCATTCACACTCAGCGCATCGACACTCAGCGCGTCCCCATCCGCGTTCACCTTGGCTCCGCTCAGGAACACCAACTCACCGAGCTGGACGGGGTGGCGCTCTTCAGCCGGCAGCGCGGGTAACCCTGCGACACTCCCAAGTTCAGCCGCCAGGGCGAACGGGTCGAACCTGGATTTCGGGGGTGAGGTTCGGCTCACCAAGACTTCGCCGCTGGCGCCCAGCTCGCCATTCAGCTTGATTGACTTGCGCTCGGCGAGCGCAGTCAGCCAGGGCTCGACGCGCGCCCCGAAGAGCTCCCACACCTCGGCGCCACTCAGCGTCGGCACCTTGTAGCTACCAAACGGCACCCGCGCGATCCGTCGCTCGCCGCCCGCGTCGAGCACACCGTAGATCAACACTTGCACGAAGCTCGCGTGCCCGCCAAGATCGATTCCTAGCGGAAAGAACTCGCCCGCCACGGGCTCTGCCGAGTAGCGCCCCAAGGGACTGCGCGCACGAAGCAGCGACGCACTCCACAAGTCAGCCCAACGATGCACAGGGCGCTCCACCTGATCCGTTGCGGCTGCCGCGGAGAGCTCATCGAGCAAGCCGCCCAGCAGCACACTCAAGCCAACCAGCTGCGGCTCCGCCTGCAGCACCTCCAAGGTCGCCGCAAACGGCGTCAGCGCGTCCTCTTGCAGGTCGTCGAAGCCCGCAATGGCGCGCTCCATCAGCCATTGCTCCGCCGAGCCGAGCGCCGGCATCACACTGTCGAGCTTGAGCAGCTCGCGCGTAGCACCCGTAGCCGTCGGCGCCGAGGCCGTGCCAAAGTGAGCGCGCACCGTCGCCGTCAATGCATCCGCCTGAGCACCTTGCAGCGCCGCACGCGCCGCAGCGAGCAGCGTGAAGGTGCGCACCTGGAACTGACTGCCACCGAGGGCCTGTCTCGCTGCTTGCAGCTCGCTTCCAAGGGGCGTGCCGCTGAACGCCGCGACGAATGCGTCCAAGTCACCCCAAGCCTCATCGTCCAGGCGCGAGAACCCAACGCGCAAGCACCGATCCAGCCCCTCGATGAGGCTCGCCGATGCGTCGAGCCCTGGCGGCAACCCGAGCGCAGCCATCAGCCGAACCAGCTCGCTTCGCTGACCAACCCGGGCCGCGCCGAGAGCTCGCAGTAGCGCAAATACGAGAGGAAGCGACTGAAGACGCGGCTCGCTTGCTCCTTCTGCTGAGTACCGCCCAAAGTACTTGCGACTCCATGCGCTCGGGTTTGCCCTGCGGCAACGCCCAAGTAGCCGAGCACGGCTTCCTCACCGAACTGCAGCATCGCCTCCTGCAGCATCGAGTCGATGTGCTTGCAGGGTGAACCGCCGAGGCCGCCGCATGGGCGGTTGTTGTTCGTGCTGCAGTAGAAGTTGCCCGTGTTCGCGGCGATGAAGCTGACGTAGACGCGCTGGATGTCCGAGCCGCTGGACACGACTCCCTGAAGCCGCCCGCCGAACAGCTCGACGAAGGGTACCTTCTTCACGTTGCGCTTCCCCGCGTCCGGCGCGCTGCTCGCCGCCGCCACGAAGCTCGTTCTTTCGTACATCGCTTGCTCCCCTGGGTGCCCGGAGCATACGCAGAGCGAGCGCCGCGCGGCTAGGCTCAGTCAGCCGCGGCCGTGAGGAACTCACCGATTTGTTTCACCGCGGCGGGGGTGGTGTCGGCTTGCTTCCACTCCTCGATCAGCTTCGCGTTCTGGGCGAGGCGCACAACTTCCCGCGAAGTCGACTCGGGGTGGTAGAGGTCGTTGCCCTTGGCAACCAAGATGGGCGTCGTCCACTCGCGCACTTCGTCGCGGGACGCGTTGAACAGAAATTGCTGGCGCGGTGCCGTGCTGTCCGTCGCGCCGAACATCGCATGCCGATAGGCGGTGAAGTCGGCGGCGGGGTGCTCGCTTTTGGCTTCCTCTGCCCAGCTATCGAACATCTGATGAAACGCCTCGCGATTGTTCTCGAGCCCGATGGGCTGCAGCATCACAGCGCCTGCCACGCGGTCTTTTGCCGCACGGATCAAACCGGCAATGTAGGCGCCGCCGATGCACATGCCCATCACCAGGAAACGCTCGACACCTAGCTCGTCGAGTAGCGCCAGCTGATCTTGGGTGTGCTGGTCCCAGCCCATTCCGGCCTCGATCGGGCCGCGGGACTGTCCAGCGTTGCGCTGGTCCATCGCGATGGTGCGGAAACCGGTCGCGAATTCCCGCAGCGGATTAAACGGCGCCTTTTCCCACACGCCGATGTGGGATCGCATGCCGCCGGGCGCGATCAACAGCAGCGCGGGGCCGCTGCCCGAATCTTCGTAGTGAATCGTGGTTTGGTCTCGAACGAAGCTCGCCATGGCGAGGAAATACCAGGTCCGAGCGCAAGCTGGCACTGCTGTTGCTGTGTCGCCCGTTGAGTGCGGACACGACTTGCACGAGCGCTGAAAACTGCCAGCCTCTCCCGCGCGTTGGGTGCAGCGGTACGCAGGGGTGGGCAACGCGCCACGCAGTCGTCTTGAATGGTGGGAGAGCGAGAAATGACGCGAGGGTTGAGCTGGATTCTGGGGACCTTCATTGCCTTGGCGCTGAGCAGCGCTGCGGGGTGCTCCGACAGCAAGGGCAATACGTGCGACACCAGTGGTCAGCAAACTGCCACGCTCGAAGTGGGCTGCCACGGCAGCGCAAAGTCCTGTCGCTCGATCGGCATCTCTACCGACAGTGGGAAGGATGCGTGCGCACACCAGGACGGCTGCGAGCTTTCCTACGAGTACAATGACTGCCGCGGTGACGCCACGCGCTGCAGCGAACTCAGCGAAACCTACTGCCGCGATCAGCTCGGCTGCACCTTGGAGGACGGCACCGGTAGCTCCGGCGGTGGTTCCGCAGGGAATGGTGCAACGGTCCCCGGGCAGCCCAGCGGCGATCCCTGCGCCAGCAGCGGCAGCGGTGGACAGGCTGGTAGCGGCACCTCTCCCGGCAACGGTGGCACGGCCGGTGCGATCAACTCGGGAGCGGGTGGCTCAGGGCTGCCTGGTACCGGCGGCTCGGGCTTCGGGGGCGGCCAAACCGGTGGCATGTCGTCGGGCCCAGGTGGGAGCAGCAACCCTGGAACTGGTGGTTCGGGCTTCGGCGGTGGTCAAGGTGGCATGGGACCCGGTGCAGGTGGAAGTGGCAACCCCGGCAGTGGAGGCGCGGGTGGCGCGTCTACTCCTGGTTCTGGTGGAGCGAATCCGGGCGGCAATGGTTCTGGAGGCAGCGGCACGCCAGGCAGCGGAGGCTCTGCACCCCCGAGTCCCTAACCTGCGTTCCAGCTCCCCCGCCGACGCCTGAGCCACCACGCGAGGCCGCCGAGCCCGGCTGCGCCAACCATGGCGGTTTCGGTCCAGCTCGCGAGCCCCAACGCACCGGGTGGGCACGCGGAGTCATGACCGGGACCAGCGCGCCAGAGCGGTGCAGGCTCCAACGAGACGTCACACCGTTCCCCACCGCCTACGACGTAAGAGCGCGTGATCCTCGCGGATAAAAAGATCGGCGCCGCCGCGAGCAACGTGAACGCGCACAGTGCGACGGAGGCGGTGTCGACTGCCCGCCACCCCGTCCGCCCGGCCCAGAGCAGCCCCGCCAGCGAAACCAGGCACAGCGCCGCACATGGCCCGGCGTAATATTCTGCGAAGCCGTGCCTCAAGCCGTCGATTAGCAGCCATATCAGCGGTGGTGACATCAGCACGACGTGGCCAGCGAGCTGACTCGTGAAGCAACGCCAGCCAGTGAGCCGAAGTCCACGTCGAGTGAGCGCTACCCCCGCGCTCAACGAGATCAATGACAGCCCCAAGAACAGCTGCCATGGGAAGTGGCTCGGCGTGCGGTCGACCACCTGGAGCAACCCGTACATCTGTGCCACGGCGAACAGCACGAAGAGACCGCTGGGCGCGCCTCTCAGTACACGGCGATGGGTCACGGGCGCATCGGGCGCCTGCTGAGCCGCACGGCGCGCGACCAGCGTGAGCGCGGCGCACCCCAGCCCGAGCAGAAGTGCGTCGAAGACAGCTGGCAGGGTGAAGAACAACTCGCTCGAAACCCGGCGATAACTCGGTCGCTGGAGCAGCTCGACGAACGGACCGAGCAGGCCGAAGAGCGCGATCCCAAACAGCGGAACTACGGCGGTGCGCACGACTCGCCCGCGCCGACCCGCGAACGTCGACTCGGGATCGCTCTGTGGTCCCGGCATGGCGATGACTCTGCGGTGCAGGGACCACGGCGTCAACGGCGCGCTGCGTCGCACAACAGTTCCTCAAGTCCTACACGTGGGCGCCGATCAGAGGACTTGGAGCCTGTCTCAGCGGCAGCGCCGCGCAGTGATCAAGCCATGTCAGCCCGCAACATCTTCCTCGGTCTAAGTGCCCTTTTCAGCGTCACCCTGCTCGCACTCGCGCAGCTCTGGCCAGGAGCCTACCTGGGCTTCGTCGTGCTCGGCCCGCTAGTCGCGCTCGGGGTGCTGGATATCTTGCAGCGGCCTCACGCCATCCGCAGGAACTTCCCCATCATTGGTCACGGGCGCTACCTGCTCGAGAAAATCCGCCCAGAAATCAATCAGTACTTCATCGAGTCGAACACCGATGGGACTCCGTTCAGCCGGGAACAGCGCTCCTTGGTGTACCAGCGGGCGAAGAACACCACGGACACGATCCCGTTTGGCACCCAGCGCGATGTGTACGCCGAGGGCTATGAGTGGATCAATCACTCCCTGATGGCGCGAGCTCTCCCCGACGAACCACACCGCGTGACCATTGGCTCGAAGGCTTGCACCCAGCCGTATTCGGCCGCGTTGCTCAACGTCGGCGCGATGAGCTACGGCGCCTTGAGCGATGCGGCGGTGCGTGCCTTGAACCGCGGCGCGAAGCTTGGAGGTTTCGCCCACAACACCGGTGAAGGTGGGCTCAGTCCCTATCACCTCGAGGGCGGCGGCGATCTGATTTGGCAGATCGGCACGGGCTACTTCGGCGCTCGGAACGAACAGGGCGGATTCAGTCCTGAACGCTTCCAAGAAAACGCACAGCGTCCCAACGTGAAGATGATTGAGATCAAGCTGAGTCAAGGCGCGAAGCCGGGTCACGGCGGCATCCTCCCGGCGAGCAAGCTGACGCGCAAGATCGCGGATATCCGTGGGGTACCGATGGGCCGCGACGTGCTCTCCCCCCCATCCCATGCTGCATTCCGCACGCCGATTGAACTCTTGAAGTTCGTGGCGCAGCTGCGAGAGCTCAGCGGCGGCAAACCGGTCGGCTTCAAGCTGTGCGTCGGACGACCCGTGGAGCTCTTCGCGATCGCGAAGGCAATGCTCAAGACCGGCATCGTCCCGGACTTCATCACGGTGGACGGCGCCGAAGGCGGCACCGGCGCTGCACCCCTCGAGTTCTCCAACGTGGTGGGCACACCGCTGACGGATGGGCTGATCCTGGTGCACAACACGCTAACCGGGATCGGCGTGCGCGATCAGGTTCGGATCCTTGCTTCCGGGAGGATCATCAGTGGCTTCGACGTCGCGCACAAGCTCGCCCTCGGCGCTGACGCCGTCTACTCCGCACGCGGGATGATGTTTGCACTCGGGTGCATTCAAGCGCGCCGCTGCAATAGCAACGACTGCCCGACGGGGATCGCGACCCAGGACGAGCACCTGATCCGGGGCCTCGTGGTGACGGACAAGGCGCAGCGAGTCGCGAACTATCAGCGGAACACACTGCATGCCTTTCAAGAGCTCTTGGGAGCCACCGGGCTCGAACACCCAGCGGAGCTACGGCCATGGCACATCCAGCGGCGGGTCACGCCAACCCGCGCCGCGAGCTACGATGAGATCTTCGAGTTCTGCGCGCCAGGCGCGTTCCTGCGCGGTGAGTTTCCAGATGGTTACGAACGGGCCTGGAACGCCGCCCTCGCGGAGAGCTTCGAGCGACGGCCGAGTCTCCCGCCGCGCATGTCTCTCGTCGCGAGCTGAACACGCGCTCGCGCTGAGCTCCCCAGCGCAGTATCCTGCGATCCGTTTCGCACGTTCGGGCGTAAGGGGGGGCGATGGGGCGTCGATTAACTTGGTTGCTCGAGAACGCGCGGTGCATCCCGCTCGGTTTGCTGGGCGCGCTGGCGTGGGGCTGTTCGAGCACTTCCACGGTGGCAAACACCTGTAACTCGGGCGATCAGCGCGCGTGCCAGTGCGACGACGGGAGCGCGAGTATTCAGGTCTGCGACTCCGACGGTCGAGGCTACGCCCCGTGCGACTGTGGTGGAGGTAGCGGCGGCACCGGTGCAGACTCCGGCGCTGGCGGTACCGCGGGTAGCAGCTCAGGTGGAACGAGCGCCGGTGGAACCGCCGCCGGAGGGAGTTCAACTGGAGGCAGCTCCGCAGGACAAGGCGGTGCTGGCGCTGGGGGAAGCACTGCTGGCGCTGGGGGAAGCACTGCTGGCGCTGGGGGAAGCGCAGCGAGCGGCGGCAGCGCGAGTGGAGGCGCGGCGGGTAGCTCGGGCTGCCCGGAGTGCGGACCGGGTGAAGTGTGCGACACCAGCTCCGGCGCCTTGATCTGCAAGTGCGGCGGTCAGCAGAAGGCCGGCGCGCAAGTCTGCGGCACCGGAGAAACGTGTGATCTCCAAGGCAAGTGTCGCTGCGGGTTGATCATCAGCGGCAACGCACACGCGTGCGGCGCCGAAGAAACCTGCAACGGCACGGACTGCACTTGCGGTACGCAGAGCAACGACAAGGGCTACGCCTGCCCAGGCATGTTCTTGCGTTGCGATGGCCAGCAGAACAAGTGTGTTTGCGCCTCCACGAGCTGCGGAACCAACTCCATCTGCTGCGGCGTGAACGAGACCTGTGAAGGCGGCCTCTGCACGTGTGGCACCACCAAGGCCGCAAACGAAGACTCGATCGCCTGCACCGCGACGGGCATTTGCTCCGTCAATGCCCCCAAGAGCTGCGACGGCTGACCGAGCAACTTTTGCGTTAGAAAAGGCCACGTCCCTTCGCGACGAACGCAAATTCGAGAATCGTGTCACGCGACTGCTTCGACCGGGGTTGTCCCTGCAAACCCCAACTGAACGGGGCGAGCGGTATCGACTGGCTCGCACCCGACGTACAAGGAGCGAGTCATGAACACCCCCAGGGAGCACCGCATCTGGACCATCGTCCGTCAAGCCTACGAGACCGCGAAGACCCAGCGTCAACTGTGGTTGTTCGGGTTGTTCGCGGCGGGAGCTGGCGGGGTGAACCTCAAGACGCCCGGCAGCGCCACCCCCTCCTGGGTCCTGTATGCGGTGATCGCCGCCAGCGTCCTCGGTGTCATCGCGCTGCTGCTGCACCTGATCAGTGAAGGCGCGCTCATCCACGGCACTGCCCACAGCCGCGACGGCGGACGCACTTCGGCCGTCGTTAGTTTCCGCACGGGATTAAAGTTCGCACCCCGGGTCGCTGGCATCAAGCTAGTGACTTGGTTGGCGACGCTCCTGAGCGTCGTGGTGATCGCGGCCCCCCTGGGCATCGCTGCCGTGGCAGGCGCTTCACTGGTCGCTGGCGCTGTTGCCAGCTTGCTGCTCGGCATCGTAAGCATTCCGCTGCTGCTCACGATTCACCTGCTGGGCACCTACGCGCTGCGCGCCGCGGTGCTGGAGGGCAACGGTGTCGCCCAGTCTATTCGCACGGCACGCCAGTTCCTGGCCGGGCGAATCGTGCCGTCGCTGTGGCTACTCGTGGCTCAAGCGCTGGGCTCCAGCGTGGGCAGCCTCGCCGCCGTGGTGGTCGCGCTGCCCATTCTGGCGCTTGGGCTAGCGCTCTACTTCGGCGTGGGCTTGGTGCCCGCGGTGATCGTCGGTGCGGTCTTGATGGTCCCGGTCGCCGTCAGCGTCTCCGGCGCGGTGGGGACCTTTCGCTCGAGCTTGTGGACCCACCTGTATCTCGCCGAGCGCATCGAGCGTGCGTAACCTCACGGAACTAAAGTGTACGCGCTATTTGCCCTACTCTCGGCTCCCGCCGCAGGCTTCACCCCAGCGGGAGCCGCCGCATCGAGCGATGAAGCCGAGATCCTGCGGCGCGTGCTCGCGGCCCAAGGTGGCGACGTCCAGGCCCAGGGAGAGCTCTACCGTCAGCTCGCGCCGAGCGTGTTTCGCGTGCTGCGCGGCTTGACGAAATCTGAAGCGGACGCCGAAGAGCTCTTGCAAGACACCTTCGTGCGCGCTTTCAAGAACCTGAAGAGCTACCAACCGCGAGACGGAGCGCGCTTCGTCTCGTGGCTCATGACCATCGCGCGCAACGCCTTCTTCAACCAGCGCCGCAAGCTAGGGCGCCTGACGCCCCTTGAGCCTGAGCTGGCGGAGAGCCTGGAGCAAGGCGGCTCGGGCGAGTCGACGCTCGACCTGCGCAGCGCGCTCTTGCTGGTGCTAGCCGAGCTCCCGGAGCGCGACCGCTGGATCGTCACGCTACGCTACGGCGGCGAGCTCACGGCAGACGAAGTCGCCGACGAGTGTGGCGTAACGCCGTCCAATATCCGCAAGGTAACGCAACGCCAACGTGAGTACCTGAGGTCCAGGCTACAGAGCCTGGGCTTCAGCGAGGAGGACCTAGCATGATGAGCGAAGAGCACGCAGCGACTTGGTTTCAGGCCCTCTCCCCCAACCCAGAACGCTTGAGAGAGCTCGAGACCGGGATTCAGGCGCGCCTCGCCACTCAAGCGACTGCGGACGACATCCCGTCCCTCAGCGCCGAGTGGGCCACGCTGCTCCGGGAGCGGCCGGTCGCCAACACGCTACTGGTCGCTGCGGCGGCGTCAGTGCTGGCCATCTCGATCCCGTTCGGGGCGCTCGCTGCTGCGGCGAAGCTCTTCGCTTGAGTCGCCCCGGGCGGTAGCGGACGCGCGGCGGATCTCTCAGGACCCACGTCGCTCCAGGCTGGGTGCCGCCGGAGCTGCCGTACCACCGCGGGCTGCGCTTCCTTGACGAAACCACGCTGCAGGTGTCGTTGCCTTGGGGGCAGGAGCCGGTCAGGCTCGGCCTGACGTCGTCACGGGTGATTGACCTGCCTTCCGCTTCTCGCTGCAGGCCGCGCCAGGATTAGCCGCGAAACGCGTGTGTTGCCTCGAGCAGTGGGGCGGGGATACCCTCGTGGAAAGTGCCGAACCTCTCGCTGAAGCGCAAACCAAGTCTCTCTTCTTTTCGCCGCATCGCGATTGGCACCTGGCGGGACGCGCACGACCCCAGCGTGTATGGCACGCTGGAAATCCGCGCGGAGAAAATCATCGCCTACGTGGACGCCTTTCGCGAGCGCACGGGCAAGCACCTCACGCTCTCCCATGTGATGGCGAAGGCAGTCGCGATCACGCTCTCCGAGATGCCGGATGCCAACGCCATCCTGCGCTTCAACCACATCTACCTGCGAGACGAGATCGGCGTCTTCTTTCAGGTCGCGATGGAGGATCCGGAGAGCGGAGAGATCGATCTCAGCGGAGCGACGGTGTTCGATGCGCACAAGAAGACGCTGCTCGAGATCGTCGAGGAGTTCGAACAGAAGGTCTCCCGCGTCAGGCAGCGTGAAGACAAGAACCTCGAAGGCTCCCGGCAGCTCTTCAAACAAATCCCTGCCTTCTTGCTCAACCCGGCGCTTGACCTCATCGGTTGGCTGTCCTTCGCCGCCAACCTGGATTTGCGCTGGGCGGGGATCCCGAAGGACCCGTTTGGCTCCGCCATGGTGACGAACATCGGCAGCCTCGGGCTCAAAGAGGCGTACGTCCCACTGGTGCCATACAGCCGTGTCCCCTTGCTGATCGCGCTCGGGGCGATTTCAGACGAGCCGGTGGTGGAGAACGGTGAAATCGTGCCAGGCAAGGTGCTGCGCGCGTTCGCAACCTTCGACCACCGGGTGCTCGACGGGATGCACGCCGCGCGCATGAGCAAGACCGTGCGTCGCGTGTTCGAGAATCCCGAAGTCGAGCTCGGCGCGCTACCCTAGCGCCGCATGAATTGGGTCTGGGCACGTAGCCATCTCGGGGTCTTGCTTGGCCTCGGCCTGTGGGCTTGCCAGGGGACGACGCCGACTTCGGTGGGTCCACCCACACCGTCTGCGGCGCCAAGCACCGAGCCGGCACCCAAGGACTCGCTCGAAGCACCCTCACCCCCCGATCCAAAACTTGCGCCGACGCGGGTGTCGCTGAAGGGCGCGCCCAAGGCCAGCGCGGCTCGCGAGTCCACTGCGCACTCCGGCGTGGTGGGGTTAGTGATCGGCATGCGGGAGCGCCAGACGGACTGTTTCAAAGTCGAAGAGCTGCGCATCATCAATGAAGTCTTCCTGAGCGGAACGTCTCCCCGGGGAAGCACAGAGGCGGCAGAGCATGAAACGCGGGCGCTGCTGCTCCTGCCTCACAAGCGCACTTCCACAAGCAAAGACTGCGCGGCGCTGACCAAACGATTTGGCCTCGAGGAGCTGAAGGTTGGCGATCGCGTGGCGGTATCCCTGGGGTCGTCGCCCTTCCGACAGCGGCGGGACGGCGCGGAGCGGCCCCTCTGGCAGCGCCAGTCTCGAGTACTCGCGATCGCTGGAGTGCAGCGGCTCCCCGAGCTGATGCGCACGCTGCCGCCGGTGAGCTATGCCAGCGACGGGGAACAAACGGAGCTCCTCTCCACGTACCCCGTACCAGGGACACCTGAATCCGCGCGGCAACTTGACCACGCTCCGCGCTTCGAGACACGCGGCGACGAGATCTTCGATCATGCCCAGGGCATCGCCTGGCAGAAGCAACCATACGACAAACGGCTGCAGCTGTTCGAGTCCGGCTGGGCGTGTGAGGCAGCGCGCACAGTGGGCCACGACAACTGGCGACTGCCGACGGCGCGTGAACTGCAAACACTGTTCATCGAACCGGGGGCAAAGGCCGTGACCGGACCGCGCTGGGTTGACGCCGCGCTGTTCGGCGATGCCAAGGAGACC
>JBFXBK010000294.1:0-11595 GCA_050183255.1 Polyangiaceae bacterium
AAAGGGCTCGCGGAGCGGCGGGACCATCCAGCGCAGACCGCGTGTGGGGTCCCGATCCGTCTGCGCGCGAACATCGAGCTGCCAGATGAAGCCGCGATCGCCATGGGCGAGGGCGCTCAGGGCATCGGTCTTTACCGTACGGAATTCATGTACGTCGACCGCAAGCAGCCGCCCTCGGAGCAGGAGCAGTACGACATCTATCGTCAGGTGGTCGAGCAGGTCGCGCCGCTACCGGTGACGTTGCGCACCTTCGACATCGGCGGAGACAAGTTCGTCTCCGCCTTCCAGGTGCCTCAGGACATGAACCCGGCGCTCGGCCTGCGCGCCATTCGCCTCGGCTTGTCTCGCCCGGAGACGCTGCTCACTCAGCTCAGGGCGATGGTGCGCGCGTCGGTGCATGGCGAGGTGCGCATCATGGTGCCGATGGTGGCGACGCTGACGGAGCTGCGCGCCGTGCATCAGCTGTTTGGTCAGGCGGTGAGGGACGTGGAGAGCCGCGGTCTGCCCCACGCCGATCGGATTCCGCTCGGAATCATGATCGAGGTGCCGAGCGCCGCGATCATGGCCTACGAGCTGAGCCTCGAGGCGGACTTCCTGAGCATCGGGACGAACGATTTGGTGCAGTACGCACTCGCTGTGGACCGCACCAGTCACGCGCTCGCGTACCTCGCAAAGCCTCAGGACCCGGCCATCTTGCGCCTGATCGCCCAGGTGGTTGACGCCGGCCGCCACACGGAAACGCCCGTCGGCGTGTGCGGCGCGATGGCTTCGGATCCTCTGTCTGCGATCTTGCTCGTCGGCATGGGCGTGCGAGAGCTCAGCATGGAGGCTTCGGCGCTCGCCGAGATCAAGGAGGCGCTCGGGCGCGTCACGTTGGCTGATGCCGAAGCGGTAGCGCGGGAAGTGCGGGGCAAGCTGAGCGCCGCCGAGGTGCACAGCACGTTGCAGCAGCGCTTTGGTGATGCGCTGAAGGATTTGCTCGATCTGCATGGGTGAGGGGAGGACGCCCGGGTTGCACCTGGCAGCCTCACCCCCCAAAAATCGCGGCGCTTTCTGAGCTCCTGACAGCGATGTGGCAACAAGTCCTCCTGCCAGAATGCTGTCAGAGCGCTGTGCTTGAATCGTCTTCATGCACAACGCCAATCCCGACAACCTCAAGACGTACACTGGAAGCTGTCACTGTGGAGCGATCCGCTACCGGGTCACCTGCGACTTGGGTGGAGCGACGCGCTGCAACTGCCGCATCTGCACGAAGATCAGCAGCATGGGCGTGATCGTGAAGCCGAGCGCGTTCGAGTTACTCGAGGGCAGCGACGTCATCACCCACTACCCAAACGCCATCGGCAAGCGGAGCTTCTGCAGTCGCTGCGGCATCCATTGCTTCGGCGACGGCAACTTGCCGGAGATCGGCGGGGAGTTCGTCTCCGTGAACGCGAACACCCTGGATGAGGTCGAGCTCACGGGGCTCAAGGTGCTTCACTGGGACGGGCGGCACGACAACTGGGAGGCAGGTCCCCGCCCCGAGCCGTGGCTGATGTACCCTTGAGGCTTGAAGCATTTTGGAAGCTCGCTCCCGACCTTGCGCGCCAGCTTCGCGCTATTATCGAATCATTTCGATGGGTTGGGGGTGAGGAGCGCCGCTCCTGACGGAACTGTCGTGGCTCGATGGTCGCCCCTTGTGGATAACCCGCACGTTTATCGGGGGTCGCGGTTGACCGAAAGGTCGCCGCGCGTATACTCCGCCGCCTATTCGTAATTGGAAGACCCTTCGATGAGCGTTGAAATCCCTGAGAAGCAGGACATCGTGGCCAAGTTCCGTACTCACGAGACGGACACCGGATCTCCCGAAGTGCAGATCGCCATTCTGTCCCACCGCATCAATCACCTGACCGAGCACTTCAAAGTGCACGCCAAGGATCACCATTCACGGCGCGGCCTGCTGAAGCTGGTTAGCCAGCGTCGGCGGCTGTTGGACTACTTGAAGAAGTCCGACGTCGAGCGTTACCGCAAGATCATCAAGGTCCTCGAGCTCCGTAAGTGAGCCCAGGGCCTTCGGGCTTTTGTGGTCGGCGCTGCACCTGCAGTGGCTGACGCCCCGCACCGAGCGCGGATCACCTTCATGGTGACTCCGCGCTTCGGCGCGCGATGACCTCAAGCGATCCAAACGGTCCCGCTCCACGGGACAACCCTACGGAAATTAGCCTGACGGCGCGCTAAGTCGCTTCAACTTCGTTTCGTGTCGCCCACTCCAGGCGGGTCGACGACAGGAATCGAGGCTGAAGACGGCGCGATGGATCGGGCGCAGGCGCTGACTGAGCGCCTCGCACCAGAGGGCGGTTTCCGCGTCCGCCGCACGCATGCGGCAAAGCGCGAGGAGCGCAATACAACATGTTTATTCGTGAATCCGTCGTCGTCGGTGGCAAGGAAATCTCCTTCGAGACGGGCCGCCTGGCAAAGCAGGCCAATGGCGCCGTGATGATGCGCGTGGGGGACTGCGCAGTGCTCGTCACTGCCGTCTCCACGTCGGAGCGTCCCGGCCTCGACTTCTTTCCTCTGACCTGTGAGTACGTCGAGAAGAACTACGCCGCGGGCAAGATCCCCGGTGGCTTCTTCAAGCGTGAGGGCCGTCTGCGCGATCATGAGACGCTGACCGCGCGCATCATGGACCGTCCCCTGCGTCCGTTGTTTCCGAAGGGATACAAGAAGGATACGCAGGTCATCGCCACGGTGATGAGCGCCGACACCGAGAACCCCACCGACGTCATCGCGCTGACTGGCGCGTCGGCCGCGGTGCACATCTCGGATATTCCGTGGGCGGGTCCCATCGCGGGTGTCCGGGTGGCCCAGGTCGCGGGCGAGTTCGTGATCTTCCCGACCTTCCAGCAGATCGCCGAGGCGACCATCGACCTGGTCGTGGCTGTCAGCCGCGACGCCATCGTGATGGTCGAAGGCGGCGCTGACGAAGCTCCGGAGCAGGACGTCATCGACGCCCTGATGTTCGCCCACAAGGAAGGCCAGGCGATCATCAACTTGATCGAGAAGCTGCGTGCTGCCGTGGGGCAAGAGAAGCGCGCGTTCAGCATCCCCGAGCTCGACTCGAAGTATGCAGCTCGCGTGGCGGCGCTCGCCGACGCCGACCTCAAGACCGCTGCCTGCATCAAGCAGAAGCATGCCCGTTACGACGCCTACGCCAAGGTGAAGGAGAGCGTGCTCGGCACGCTCAAGGCCGAGCTTGGCGACGACGTCTACGCGGAGAACGAGAAGCTCCTGAAGGGCGAGCTCGAGCATCGCAAGGCCGTGGTTGTGCGCACCATGGTGCTGAAAGAGCGCGTGCGTATCGACGGCCGCGACACCAAGACGATTCGCCCCATCAGCTGCGAAGTGGGGCTCTTGCCCCGCGCCCACGGCTCCGCGCTGTTCCAGCGTGGCGAGACGCAAGCCATCGTCACCACGACCCTCGGCACTCGCAACGACGAACAGAAGATCGACACGTTGCTCGAGGACTCGTGGAAGCGCTTCATGCTCCACTACAACTTCCCGCCCTTCTGCACCGGTGAGACCAAGCCGCTGCGCGGACCGGCGCGTCGCGAGATCGGTCACGGCACCCTCGCCGAGCGCTCGCTCCAGCGCATGATTCCGAGCCACGACGATTTCCCGTACACCATCCGCATCGTGTCCGAGGTGCTCGAGTCCAACGGCTCGAGCTCCATGGCGAGCGTGTGCGGTGGCACCCTGAGCCTGATGGACTGCGGTGTTCCCGTGCGCGCGCCGGTTGCCGGTATCGCGATGGGTCTGATCCAAGAGGGCAAGGACATCGCGATCCTGAGCGACATCCTGGGCGATGAAGATCACCTCGGCGACATGGACTTCAAGGTCTGTGGAACCAAGGACGGCATCACCGCGATCCAGATGGACATCAAGATCGAGGGCCTCGAGCGCTCGATCCTCGAGGATGCGCTGGAGCAGGCGCGTGAGGGCCGCCTCCACATCCTGGGCAAGATGCTCGAGACGCTGCCCGCGGTGCGCTCCGAGATCAACAAGTGGGCGCCGCGCATCACCAGCATCAAGGTGAAGCCGGACCAGATCCGCATCATCATCGGACCCGGCGGCAAGACCATCAAGGGCATCGTCGACCAAACCGGCTGCCAGGTGAACGTCGAGGACGACGGCACGGTCAACGTGGCGAGCCACGACCAAGAAGCGGTCAAGCGCGCGCTCGAGATCATCGAGGGCCTGACGGCGGAGCCCGAGCCCGGCAAGATCTACAAGGGCGAGGTCAAGCGCATCATGGACTTCGGCGCCTTCGTGGAGATCCTCCCGGGCACCGAGGGCCTGCTGCACATCAGCGAGCTGGACTATAACCGCGTGGAAAGAGTCGAGGACGTGGTCCAGCTGGGCGACGTGATCGAGGTCAAGCTGCTCAGCCTGGAGCGCGACGGCAAGATGCGCCTGTCACGCAAGGCCATGATGGAGCCGCCTCCCGGCTGGGAGGAGCGCGAGCGTCGTCCCCGTGACGACGGCGACCGTGGCGATCGCCGTGATCGTGGCGATCGCGGCGACCGTGGTGGCCGTGACCGCGACCGCGGTCGCTCTCGTGACCGCGGCGGCGACCGTGGTCGGGATCGGGATCGTGGTGGCGACCGTGACCGCGGCGGCGACCGTGACCGCGAACCCCGCGATCGCGATCGCGATGACCGCCCCCGTGAGGAGCGCCCCCGCGACGATCGCCCCCGCGACGATCGCCCCCGTGAGGAGCGCAGTGGTAGCCGCGATCGGGACGAGCGTCCGCGCGACGATCGCCCCCGCGACGACCAGCCTCGTGATCGGGACCGTGACGACCGTCCTCGCGACCGCGACCGCGACGAGCGTTCACGCGACGAGCGTCCCCGTGACCGCGACGAGCGTCCGCGTGACGAGCGTCCTCGTGACGAGCGTCCTCGTGACGAGCGTCCCCGTGACGAGCGTCCCCGTGACCGCGACGAGCGTCCGCGCCGCCGCGACTGAGTCAGGCTGCTACCACTGAAGAACGGCGACTTCCGAGAGGAGGTCGCCGTTTCTCTTTTTCGGCTGCGGATCTGGACCTAACGCTGCGAAAGCCGACGCAACGTACCGATGATGCGGTCGAACCTCGCGATGAGTGCCGGCTCGAGTGGCTCCAGCTGACCTAGGGCCGCAGCGACTTCGAGACACGCGAGCGCCTCCCGGGCGGAGCCCATCGCGGTGTGAAACCGCGCCGCCTGATTGCGCCCCCGGCTGTAAGAACCTTCAGCGACGTTGAGCGCGATGGAGGACTGAGCGCGCTTGAGCTGGCGAGCTAGGTCCGGATCCGTACGGCAAATAGACTCGCCGAGGGGCCGGATGAGCGTGATGGTTTCGAGAATGAACGGATAGATATCGAGCATTGGGTGACCTCCTTTCGATCACCCGATCGCCACGCCGGCGAGTCGCAGGCGGAGTCCGGGCTGCGAGCGCAGCGAGCACCGGGCGCAGCCCGGCCCCGGCCTGGACGCCGCCGAGCACGCCGGCAAAATCGGAAGAATCGAAAGAAGACAAGCCGCTGACACAAAACGGTGAGACCCAAGTCTGCGTCGAAATCGAGCCGGGCGAGCGCAGCAAAGCCCAGCCCAGCACTTGCGAGAACCGACGCTGGGCGAGCGAAGCAACGCCCAGCCAGCGCCCACCGCGGAGTAGGCTGGACGAGGGTACGCTTTGGTTAAATTGCCGTGCGGAAAGCGGCTAGCTCAAACCCTAGCTCAAACCCTAGCTCAAACCCTAGCTCAAACCCTAGCTCAAACCCTAGCTCAAACCCTAGCTCAAACCCT
Organism: Polyangiaceae bacterium; assembly: GCA_050183255.1. Lineage (GTDB taxonomy): Bacteria > Myxococcota_A > Polyangia > Polyangiales > Polyangiaceae > JAHBVY01. The sequence goes on from JBFXBK010000294.1 coordinate 5,823, forward strand.
AGCTCAAACCCGAAAGCGTTACCGAGCGGAACCAAGCCGCGAGGCGCTCCGAAATTTGGCCACGCTTGGCAGGGTCCAGGAGCAGGTCGTTTCGCACTTCGATCTCCAGCGCGCGCCGCCGATGGCGGATCGCGGGCTGCTCGATGCTGTAAATCAGGCCGGCCTTGCCCGAGTAGGGCTCGTTCAGGCGGGTGTCGTAACCTGCGTCTCTGAGGTGGCGCCGCAGGCTCTGCGCGAGCTGGTCTTCCTCGTTGAAGAGCACGCCCATCTCGAGCTCCCGCGGCTCGCCTTGATACACCGGGGTGAAGCTGTGCACTGAAAAGCAGAGCTCGGCGGGCGCTGCGGCGACTTCACGGTCCAGTTGATCGTGATAGGGGCGATAGTAGTTGGCGACGCGCGCCTCGGCTTCTTCCGTGTGGATCTGGCGATTGAGCGCCACCTCAGCGCCATCGGCGTGCTTGCGGAACAGCTCCGGGTGACCCTCGGGGCGATTCGGGTCCGCCAAGAGGCGCGTGAAGCGCGCAAGCACCGCGGTCGTCTTGAGCGCTTCCGCCAGCTCGAGCACCAGCTCGCGCACGCCGGGGTCCCACGCCCAGTGGCTATCCACGAGGTGTGTGTCATCGTCGTGCCAGTCCCATTGCTCCGGGAGGCGATTGCTCGCGTGTTCGGCGCTGAGCAGTACGCCATTGGCGCGGCCGACGCGGGCCACCTCGAAAGCCTCTTCGATTTCGAGCCAGCGCATGTCAGTCGACCAGGCGCAGGCTGCGACCGACCAGGACTTCGTTGTGGCTCCCCGTACGGTAGCCGCCGAGGTCGAGGGTCACGTAGGTGAAGCCGTGGGCTTTACCCGCCTCCACGACTTTTTCCCTCACCCCCTGCTCGAGCAGCCGCGGCAGCTCACTCAGGTCAATCTCGATGCGCGCGATGCGCTCATGCCAGCGCACGCGTAGCTGTCGAAACCCGAGGCCTTTGAGGGCTGCTTCGAGTCCACCGATCTGCGCCAGGCGCTCCCGGGTGACCTCGGTTCCGTAAGGAATACGACTGGACAAGCAGGCTGACGCCGGCTTGTCCCAGATCCGCATACCTATGAGCTTGGCGGCTTCGCGCACGTCCTGCTTGGTGAAGCCAAGCTCCACCAAGGGGCTCACGACGCCCGCTTGTCTGGCGGCATCGAGTCCCGGGCGATAGTCGCCGAGGTCGTTCTGGTTCGTGCCGTTCAGCACCCACTCGAGGCCCCACTCCTGACGCTTGAGCTCAGCGATCTCGTAGAGCTCGCTCTTGCAGTGGAAGCAACGATCGGGAGCGTTCGCGACGTAGCCCGGGCGTGCGATCTCGTTGGAGTCCACCAGGCGATGTTGCGCGTGGATTTCCTCCGCCAGGCGGCTGGCCTCGACGCGCTCGGACTCAGGGAGGCTGGGGCTCACGGCGGTCATGCCGATCGCACGGGCGCCGAGCTGCTCGCTCGCAACGGCCAGCACCAGCGCGCTGTCGATGCCACCGGAGTAGCAAACCAAGACGGAGCCGAGCTCGCGCAGGCGCTTTCTTAAAGCTTCAAGCTTCTCGACACTCGTCTGCACGCCACCCTGGGCAGCGGACAGCGCGGTTTCCGCGTTGCTTCCTGTCGACGAGCGGCTCTGGTCCAGGGGGTGGTCCATCGACTGTTCGTTCTAACACCGGAAGAATTGGACACCAGGCAATAATGTAGGCGTTAGCGCGGCGTGGGGCCGGCTGGCTCTCCACCCCAGACCTGGACGGCGTACCGCCCGCTGCCTTTGAAGACGCTCACCTCGAGCAGGTAGAGCCCGGGTTCGTCCAGGCAAAGCGGCCCGTATGGAGGCAGCACGGGGAACTTGTCGTGGGTCAGATCTCCGGCGACGGGTTCACCATCGGGCGTGCGCAGCAGGAGATCGAGATCTTCGATGTGGGAGTCGCCAACCGATACCACGCGGAAGCAATCTCCGGCGCGAGGCACGTAGAAGGTGTAGATGTCTGCCGGTTGCTGTTCGCTCTGGCTAGCCTTGATCACCGGCGTGATCGGGCCCATGTTCAGCGACTGTGCGCAGTCACGCCCGAGGCGCTTGATGTCGTTCTCGAGCAGGCCCGTCGGCTTGAAGCCGTCGGTGCAGTGAGTCCAGATTGGTTCCGCGCGGGAAGACTTGGCGCTCGCCGGCTGGACCTCGGTGCTGGCGCTCGTGGAGGCAGCGCAGCCGGGCAGCGCGGTGAGGAGGCCAAGGGCGAGCAGCAGTCTGAGCGTGGGCTGGCAGAAGTTCATCGGTTCTCGAAGGAGTGAAGCCGCGGGGGTTGGGAGACAGTTTCACAGGAGCGCGCACGCCTTGAAGGGATTCTGCGCATCGAATCAGGCGCTCGGGTGAAAGTTCATGGGGTTGGGGGGAGGAGCGCTCGCCGAGTCAGCCGTGCTTCCATGAGTGGATCCGAGGATCTGTGAGTCAGCAAGGAACACTCAGGGGTGACATTGTCTGTCCGATATGTCGATCCCCTCTGGCGCTGATGTTCAGTGCTGTTATCTTGTTCAGTATATGGCGCTTCCTGCTGAACTCCTCGCCCAATTGCCCCCCTCCGTGCTCCCAGGTGGAGCGCTTCAAGGAGCAAATACCCTGGCTTTGTCCGAAAGCGGTCAAGCGGCCGGGTTGTCGGGCGTCGGAGCTGGGACCACTGAACAGGTTCAGGCATTGCGGCTCGGGTTGCCCTTAGACGCGCTGCTCCCCGACGGCGGTCTACCCCGCGGCGCTGTCGTGGAGCTGGCTGTCTCAGGGACGGCGGCGCTGGGCACCAGCGTGGCGCTGGCCGCGTGTCGCGCGGCTCAGTCACCGCGGGCTGGGGCGCAGGCGCTGGCTACGGCAGCTGGGCAGGCTTGGTGTGCATTCATCGACCCAACGGGGTCGCTCTACGCACCCGCTGCGGCGCGTGCTGGCGTGAACCTGGAGCGCCTGCTGGTGTTGCGCCCTGGCGCGGAGGCGTTGAGCCGCACGGCGCTGCGCTTGGTGGAGTCTCAAGCGTTCCCGCTGGTCGTCGTGGATTTGGCTGGGGTGCCGGGCAAGCCGCTCGATGTTCAGCTAGCGGGCTGGGCGCGGGTCGTGCGGCGCTTGGCCATCGCCGTCGAGCAGACGGAGTCCACGGTGCTGCTGATCACGGATGCTGCCGCCGCGCGTCCGCTGCCGTTGCCCGTTGCTCAGCGTTTCGAGCTGGGGCTGCTGGGCGATCAGCTGTCGGTGCGCATCGCCAAGGATCGCCGGGGTCGCGTTACGGGGCCGCGCAAGGTGCGCGCCAGTGCGCTGCGCTCGGAGCTGGCTCAGGCAGGCAAGGAGACATTGCATGACATCCGACTCAGCGCCTGAGCCCTCGGGCGTCCACAGCTCGGCCGCTCCTTTGAGCCCAGAGCCGCAGGCTCCAGCGCTGCAGGCTCCAGTGCGGGGCGGTGCTCCGGCCGTGCGTCGCATCGCGGCGGTGGTGCTGCCTGAGCTGATGCTCGAGCTCGCCTGGGACCGTTTCTGTACGGATACGCAGCGGCGCGGCGGTAAGTTGCCTCTGAACCCCAAACAGCAGGGTTCCAAGCTGCAGAGCGCCAAGCAGCCTTTGCTGGCCTCCGGGTTGCCCTTTGCGGTGGTGCTGCTCGGCGACCAAGAGCTCGAGGGCGAAGTGCCTGCCACCGCGCAGCTGGCGGCGGTGTCCAAGGTGGCGCAGCGCTTTGGGGTGCGCGCCGGGCAGACCATCGCCGAAGCCTGTGCGTTGGTCTCCAACTTGATCGTGCAGGAGCTGGTGCAGCGCGATGTGATCGCAGAGCTGGAGCGGCTGGCTGAGGTGGCGTTGGGGTTTGGAGCCACCGTGAGTTACGAGGCGCCTGACACTGTTTGGGTAGACGTCACTGGCGTCGCTCACTTGTTTGCGCCGGCGGACCTCCCCCAAGAAAAAGCCGCAAAATCAGCCAATAGAGCCGTCCATCTGCATGAGGAGCAGCTCGCGCTGCAGCTCGCAGACCGCGTGCGTCAGGCTTCGGCGTTCGAAGGTGGGCACACGGTGCGCGTGGCGGTGGCGGATGGGCCGCGGGTGGCTCAGGCGCTGGCACGCTGGGGGCGGCTCAAGCGAGAAGGCGTCTTGGTCGTTTGCCCTGAGGAAACGCAAGTCAAGCTCTCGGAGCTGCCGATCGTCGCGCTACCGCTAGACGCTGAGCGCATCAGCTGGCTGTCGCGCCTCGGGCTGCACTCGATTGCGGACGTGGCGCGGCTCCCGCCGAGCGCGGCGAGCGGGCGCCTCGGGGAGCAGGCCAAGCAAATCTTGGAGCTGTGTCAGGGGTACGATCCGGAGCCGCTCACGCCGTATCGTCCGCCGGAGCTGCCGCTGGAGCACAGCAGCTGGGAGGATCCCATCGATGGGGTGGAGCCCCTCGGCTTCGTGCTGCGCGGCTTGGTGGCGCGGCTCTCGTCGCGCTTGGAGGGGCGCGGTGAGGCGGCGCAGCTCGTCGAGCTGGTGATCCATCACGATCGCTCGATTGCGCGGCTGCGCTCCGTGGAGGTCGAGGCGGTGTTGCGCTTCGAGCTCTCGGCGCCGCTCTGGCGCGAGGCGGAGCTCTTGCGGGTGGTGCGTTCGCGCCTCGATAGCTTGAAGCTCGCAGCGCCGTCGGTGGGGCTCACGCTGCGGGCTCCGGTGCTGACTCATGCGGCGCCGGCTCAGCTGGATCTGGCGCGCAGCTTGGCTGTCGGCGGTAAGGCGCGCACCAGCGGCTCCGGCCCAGAGAGCCTGCCGGTGCTCTTGGCAGAACTGGTCGCGGACTTGGGCAAGGAGCGGGTCGGGATCTTGGAGGTGGTGGACAGCCACCGCCCGGAGTCACGCAGTCGCTTGACCGCGGTGCCCGGCTTGAAGAAGACCAAGAGCCGCAAAAAGCGCCGTGTCGAGCCCGTAGTGCAGCAACAGTTGTTGCCATGCGGCAACGAGGTGGAGGTGCTCGAGCTGCCGTCGCGGCTCTTCAGTCATCCGTTGGCTCTGTCCAACGTGCAAGCGCCACCTCATCCAATCGCTCGTATTGGTTCGGTTGGTGGGGGTGAGGGGAGAGCCGTGAGGCGCCCAGCGCCAGGCCCTGCGCGGCGCCGGGGAGATGAACAGTTGGAAGTCGGCGCGACGCTCAGCTTTGGGCGGCGGCTGTATGCCGTGACGGAGGTGCGCTTCGAGTCGCGGCTGGACGGCGTCGAGTGGTGGACGCCGCACCCGGTGTCTCGGGACTACTGGCGCGTCACCCTGGAGACTCAGTCGCTCAAGGGCCAGCGAGAGTCGTTCGATGCGCTGGTCTTCATCGACCGCTTGAAGGGCGGCTACTACCTGCAAGGGATCTACGACTGAGTGCTGATCCGCGAGGATGCATCAGTCGTAGCGTCGCGCCATGGCCTTCGTCGAGCTGCTCGCCCGCTCGAATTTCTCGTTTCTGCGAGGCGCCTCCCAGCCGGAGGAGGTGGTGGTGCGCGCGGTGCAGCTCGGGCTCGGCGGCATCGCGCTGTGTGATCGAGATGGACTGTACGGCGCCGCCCGGGCTTATCAGCAGTTCAAGGAGCTCCAGCAAAAGGCCGCGGAGCAGGGACAGCCCGCTCCAAGCACCCGGCTGATCGTCGGTGCTGAGCTGTCACTGAATCCGGGTCTGCCGCGGCCGCTGCTGGCCAAGGAGCTAGACAAGCGCCCCAGCGCTTCACAGAGCAAGCCAGGCAAAAAGCAGGTTAAAAAGCGCGCTGGTCCTGCCACGCGCCTCGAGACCAGCAGCAAGCAGGAG
>JBFXBK010000295.1:0-3660 GCA_050183255.1 Polyangiaceae bacterium
ACGCTGCGAGACAGCTCCGAGGCGCGGGCCAAGGCAACCCGCCAGCCTTTGTCTTGCAAGCGGTCCCGCAGCGCGCGCCCCAGGTGAGACTTGCCAATCCCCGCGGGGCCACGCAAGAGCAAGCGCGTATCGCTACGCAGCTGGGCTTCGCAAGCGGCAAGCAGCGATTCCCGTCCGAATACTTTTTCCTCCCGGAATTCCGACGCACCTAGGGCGAGCAGGCGCCGCCCGTCGTCGCTCAGCTGGGCACCACCACGCAACAGGCGTGCGCTCAGCGCATCCAGCAGCGGCGCGCCCGGGGCTTGGCCCTCGAGCTGCGCCACCGCGACGTCGACGGCGCCGCCCACGGGCCGGCGCCGGGACATGTCGGCGGAGCCGGTGGCTAGAGAGATCGCCAGCTGGGGCTCCGCGGCATGCAGCGCCAGGGCGCACTCTGCCGCGCGGCGCACGCAATCCATCGCTTCCCCGACTCCCGCCAGGCACAACAGCTGGGTGCCATCGGCCAGGACCTCCAGGTTCGCGCCGGCTCGATCAGCCAGCTGCTCCATGACGCGAGGGTCGTTGTCCAGCTGGGTGACGGTTTCGCTGTCGCCCAAGGCAGAGACGACGATCACGCTCACCAACTGCAGCTCGCCGGCCTCGAGCCTCGTCTCCTCGCGGATTCGGGCAGGTGCTGGTTTTGGCAAGGCCTGCCCCTCGAGGACCTGGAGCAGCGCCGCCGCGCTCTCGGGTCGCTCCGCCGGCAGCTTCTGCAGCAACGGCGCGATGGCCTCGTCCAGCGCTTCGGGGATGTCCGGACGGAACTCCCGGGCGCGGGGCACGTCGTCGAGCACGACGCGCGCGAGGGTCGCGACGCGATGCGTACCCGCGAATGCGGCGCGCCCCGTGGCGGCCTCGAAGAGCACGCAACCGAGGGCGAAGAGATCCGCCCGCGCATCGACTGGCGCCCCGCGCGCTTGCTCTGGCGCCATGTAGCCGGGTGTCCCGGCTGGGCCACGCACCTGCTCAGCGCCCAAGACACCTACGATGCCGAAGTCGACGAGCACCAGGCGACCAGCGGGCTCGCGCAAGATGTTGCTCGGCTTCAAGTCGCGGTGTACCAGACCTGCGTCGTGCACAGCGACTAGCGCGCTCGCCAGCTGACGACCCCAGTCGAGGGCATCCCGCGGCGAGCTACCGCGCTCGCGCAAATGGCGCGCGAGGTCGACTCCGTCGAGCCACTCGAGGGCGAGCCACCCGAGCCCCTCCTCGGTACCGTGAGCCCACAAGCGCACGACGCCGGGGTGCTCGATGGCTTGCAGCGCGCTCGCTTCCGCGCGAAACCGCTCGCGAGCGGCGAGCCCTGGGAGCGCGACGACCTTGAGGGCGACGACTTCGCCCCCCGGCGCATGGGCGCGGTACACCGCGCCCATACCTCCCGCTCCGGCGACGCGCTCGATGGAATAGCCCGCGAGCTCGTCACCAGGGGCGAGATTCGGGGGCATCCGGCTAGCCTACAGGCTGGCCGAAGCCCCGCGAAGGCTCAGTACCGCCACATGATTTGGTAGCTGTTTTCGGCGGCGGCGGAGCTCACCCCCGGCACCTTGCACAGCTTGTCGTTCTCGCGCACGTAGCCAATCTTGTCGCGATTCGCTGATTGCTTGCAGAGGTACACGCGCTGGTAGGGCTCGCTGCCGTCGGATACACGGAGCCCCCGTGACCACGCCTGACTCGCACCCGTCAGCCAGTTGCCCGACCAGCGGGGCCGCGGATTCTTCGGCGCGTAGTAGAGGTCGAAGGTGGTGAAGCCCTGCAGGCCGTTCAGCGTGGGCGCGCGGCACACGTACTGACCGTTGGTGCGCTCGAGGAAGCCGGCGAAGGAATAGGTGCCGTCTTTGCCACGACACAGCTCCTTGTTGTCGCGCGTGTAGAGATACATCGGCAGGTCACTGGTCGAAGGCGTGATGCTGCCAGGTGACCACCAAGCGTTGGCGCCAGGCAGGGCCGGGTTGTGCGTGAACTTGAACACGCCCCAGTTGGTGAGCCCCACGCTGCTGCCCATCACCTTGATGTAGCACTTGTCTGCCATCTGCCCGGGTTGCGTGGGAACCATCAAGCCAGGCACCTGCTGTCCGTCGCTCAGGATCCCGTAGCACAACACACGCGTGTTACTGCCGAACTTGAAGCGCAACGAGAGCGCCGAGATGTGTCCCCGCTGTGCCGCGTATGCCTTCGTTTCCGTGGTGTAATACGTCGGGTTGTTGATCACCTCGCCGTTCGCCGGGCACTTCACCCGCCACTTGCTGTTCGCGTACTCAGGGTAGCCGGTGTAGATGGCGTTGTCGGTGCCCTTGCAGATCGGGTTCAACGTATAGCCACCCCCCGCCTTCGGCGTACGGATCCCAAGGAACGGCGCGTTGTCTCTCAGCTTCCCGTTCTGAACATAGGAGGGCGAGACGATGGGATCCTTCACCCAGCTCACGGGCTTGAGCGGCCCTGCAGCCGCGACTCCAGAGATCGTCAGCGCCGCCGAGGCAGCGAGCCCAGCGAGGGCGAGGGTCTTCAGAGGCCTGGCGGATCGGGTGAGTTGCGTCATCTAAGTTTGCTCCAGTCAGGGGTCGGGGTTCCGCACTGACTAGAGCAAGCGATGTGCCGCTCGCTTTGACGCGAATTCGAGGCTATTTCGGCTTCGAACAGCGCGTGCACCGCGTGCGGCGTGCGCACACAGCGTGCGACCGCACGCGCGGGAAAACAGCGCAAACAGTCTCCGCGACGACGGAGGGTGAGCTAGCGTGTTCGGGGGTGAGGCGCATTGCTTAGACACATGATCCGACGCTACCTGCCGTTCTTGCTGCTCTCGGCGCTCTACGGCTGCGTCCCCGTCTTCGGCACGCCGCTCTCTCTCCCCCCCAAACTCGAAGCCGAGCGAGACAGCTTCGAGGCCGACCTGGACCTCGCGTTTGCCACCGTGAACCGCTTCGCGGCGGAGTATCACTGGGACATCAGGGCAGAAGATCTGATCGTGGACTGGGAGGTGTTCGACACCCAGGCCGCGCTCTGGAAGCGCGTGCTGGAGCTCGAAGGACTGCCAGCGGACACGCCACTGCCACCGACCGGGCTGTCTGCGACGATCGAAGACGGGCACCTCTTGGCGGTGGCGCCCATGGAGTACCAGCGACTGCACCCCGAGTATCAGCACGGCGGCTCAGCTTGGCCGGAGCTCTTGGCCCATGAGCTGGTGCATGGGCTGCACGTATCGATTCTCCACGGAAACGCGGACGCGATGGGACCGACCTGGTTTTACGAAGGCCTCGCGGTGGTGGGCTCTGGGCAGCCGTTTGGGCTTGAGAGGCACTTTGACTCGAATCAAGCGGCGCTGGCGGCCGTGAAGCAGGCGCACGAGAGCGACTACGCCACGCACGCCGCGGTGGTGCGCTATTTCATGACCAAGGTGCCGCTGACCGAGCTGATCCAGCAAGCAAAGGACCCGAATTTCGAAGCTTGGCTGAGCGGGCGTCGGGTGGCCTTGTTAACTCCAAGCGGGTCTCATAAATTCACACGCTAATGCTTCGCCTCCTGGCCGGTGCCGCCCTCTTCGCCCTAACCGTCGCTTGCTCCTCGTCCTCCACCAACACCGGTGACTGCACCAGCGGTGAGACGCAGCAGTGCGCGTGCGCTGGA
>JBFXBK010000295.1:3760-11592 GCA_050183255.1 Polyangiaceae bacterium
TTGGGTGAGGGCAACCCCAACGACTGTCCGGGTCAGGCGTTGCTGCTGAGCGGCAGCCCAGCGACCGTGACCATCAGCGGCGACTTCGCGAACCACGCCGACGTCGTGCAACCGTACTGCCAGTTCAGCGAAGGCATGCGCGCGGCGGTCTACAGTCTAACGCCGTCGGCACCGGGTGGGATGACGATTCACGTCGAGCCCGAGAGCGATGCGCGCCTCACCATCAGCGTGCGGGAGGCGACCTGCAGCGACCAGAACGCTGCGATTGACTGTGCCATCGGGCGGAACTTGAACGTCTCCGTGAAAGCGAACACTGAATATTTCATCGTGGTCGCGGGCGATCGCGTGCCGTACACTTTGACCGTTACGTTGCCGTGAGGATTCGCTTGCCACATGTGCTCTGCGCGCGCGTCGTACTGACGTCGCTTGCGCTCTTCGCGTGCTCCCGGGAGCCTGCGCCTCAGCAAGCTGCGGTGGCTGCGGCGTCTGCTCCGGCACCTTCAGCCTCGGCGGCGCCGAGCTCGAGCGGGGCAACGCAGCGCGCCGACTCGGCCAGCTCTGCCGAGCCACCGCTCGCCACCGGGCACTGCAACCCGACGGACCCCAAGCTCGCCAAGTTCTGGAAGGAGCTGAGCAGGGACGACGTGGACGACTTGCTCAAGCAGCACATCGCAGGCGCAACCAAGAGCAGGGCGGGCTGCTCATTGGGTGCCTTCATGTCCACCTCAAACGTCGTGAGCTTCGAGGCCGCGAAGCCACCCAAGCTGCTAGCCATGGAGGCGCGCTGGAAGGGCGGAGATAAGGGTAAGAAGCCGCCTCCGCTGGTGCCCAACTGGGCGGGCGTGCTGCCTCAAATGGACACCGCGACGCCGCTCCTGGAGGAAGAGTTCGAGGACGGCGAAGGCAACTTCTTCACGCGGCGGCTGTATCGAGCCGCGGACGGCAGCTACTTCTTGCTGCTCGACTACGCGGGGTAGTCGTTCCCGCGCGGAACTAACTGCGCGGAGCCAGCACCATCAAGGTCGAGGTACCGTGAGCCAGCAGCTTGCCCTGAGCATCTTTCAGCGTTGCATCAGCGGTGATGATTTGCTTGCCCTGGGAGATGACCCGCGCCTCGCAGCGCACCCGCCCGGTGTTCGGCAGGATGGGCCGCGAGAAGTTCCCCTTGGTCTCGATGGTGGTGTAGCCGACGCCTGCAGGCAGCAGGGAGTGGGCGGCGCAGGCCGTCGCGCTGTCGATCAACGTGAGGCTCCAGCCGCCGTGGACGGTGCCGGCGGGGTTACACAGGTGCGGCCCCGTCTCGCCTTCGAACGCGGAGCTGCCTTCCCCGACTTCGATGATCCAAAACGTGTTGTGCTCGGAGATCAGCGCCTGGGGAAAGCGACCCTCGATGATGCCCTGAAGCAGCTCCCGCCCCGTGAGTCCCTGCACATCCGCCGGCTTCGCGAGTCCATACTGGTAGTCGGTCATGGCAGCGATTGTAGGGCCCGGCGACCGGTCCCACAGGCTCAGAATCGCCATCGTTGATATCGTTTGGGACAGAGAGAGAAACGTCGCCAACGGGCTTGACTCAGTGACCCTCGGGGGCTCGAATCGTTGACGGTGAAGCTCTCGACGTCGCTTCTGACCCGACGAAACGTCGTCGGTAGCTTGATCGGGCTCGTGCTCCTCGGGAGCTGCGTCGCGTACTGGACGCCACCGTCCGATGCTTCCGTGAGGCAAACGTTTGAGGCACACGCCGCTGACTACGAACGATTGGTGGCGATGCTCGAGGATGACAAGCAGATTGAAACACCGATACGCAATGGGATTTCGTTCCGATTCGAGGTCGTTGGTACATTGGTGGGGACTAGGCGTATTCCCACGCGGAGAGATGGACCAATAGCCCCCAGATCACATCTTCGCTCAGGCCACGACCGCCGCGCGACACTTCGAACAGAGCACGGGGTTCGGCCACGCCATCCCGTCGGCACGCTGTGCGGTAACATTTACCTCCTCCCGTGGCGATGATGCGGGTCACCGCAAGTTTGGAGCTGAACCGTGAACGAATCAGAACTCAGAGCAGCGTTCGCTGCGTTCGTGGACGGACTGGTCAAGAACGCCATCGCAACCGAGTTGAAAGGCTGTACCGCACAGGAGATCGCAGCACTCGAACGGGTTCACGACTGCGAGCTCCCTCTCGCCTACCGACTCTTTCTGGAGACCATGGGGCACTCTGCGGGTCGGTTGTTCTCTCACGACCACATGGCGGTGACCTACAACGACGTGCTCAGCCACAACCGAGAGGCGCTCGAGAGCGTAGCGGATGACCCCGCGGAACCCGAATTCTCGCTCCCAGCCCGCTCAGTAGTTATCTCCTCGCGCCTCGGCGAGCAATTTCTCTACATCGTCTGTGACCACCCCCTGGACGTGCCGGTGCACTACGTCAATCACTGGGATTACCGCCCGCAACAGTGCCACGCCTCAATCCTCGACTGGCTCCGGATCTGGGAGGAAGAAGCGGTCGAGGCTATCACCAGCGGCTACTACGCGTGACCGATGGACTTCGGCGAGCTAGCACGCCCACGAGGGGGCTAACCGCTGACCGCCGGTCTGGAAGGCCGCCGGCGAAGGGACGGGGCCAGCCGCTAGGGGACGCTGGAGCTCCCACGCCAACGGATCCGCAGGGCACTCGATTTCGCTCGGCTCGTTGCAGTCCGTCGGAGCTAATCCATATCCCCCGACACTTTGTAACAGGCAGCTGGCGAGCGAGGTCGTCGCCGGATCTACTGTCCCCAGGCCTGGAGAAATCGCACCGCGGTCACCCTACGTTTTTATCGCAGGACTTGACGGATCTTGTCAGGTACCGCATTCACTGTATCATACACTATGAGTGCCGTTCCTGACTAATCCTGCCAATTTATGCAGCCAAACCAACGAGCCCTTGGGGGCCTTAGCGCTCAAGAGCGCGAAATTCTAGGTGTTCTCTCCGCCGAAGAACGGACGATCATCTCAGCGGACGATATTCAGGAGGTCCATCCATGCTCTCGGGACATGGCTCACCAGATTCTGAGTCGCCTGGAGGGGAAGGGCTGGCTCAGCCGGCTCCGTCGGGGGCTCTACTCAATCGTGTCGCTCAGCTCCATGGACCGCGACCCGATGGTGGAGAACCCATGGATGGTCGCGATGGAAGTTTTCGAGCCGGCGTTCATTTCGGGTTGGTCTGCGGCGGAGCACTGGGACCTCACCGAGCAGGTGTTCAACACCGTAGCTGTGGTAACCACACGGAAGCAGAGGCAGACGCTGCATGAGTTCGGCGGGGTTCGCTTCAGGACGCGAACTATCCCCGGTGAGCGCTTCTTCGGAGACAAGGCCGTATGGTTCGGAAGCGCGACCGTTCGAATCGCTGACCCGAGCCGACTCATGATCGACATCGCCGACATGCCCAGGTTTGGCGGCGGTGGTCGTCATATGGTTGATGTGATGCGGTCCTACTGGCGCTCCGAGCACGCAGACCCCGCGAGGCTCCTAGAGTACGCGCGTCGCTACGCCCGCGGCAGCGTGTTCAAGCGGATCGGTTTCCTCGCAGAAAAATCTGGGGTGTCCAAGGAGTGGCTGGATGAATGTCGAGCCCTGATCACTCCGGGTCTGGCCGATCTCGACCCCGACGCCCCGCACGAGGGCCCAATCGTGAGCAACTGGAACCTCCGTGTTAACGTGCCCGCCTAGCCATGATCCCCAAGGCCCGGATTCTCGCCTTAGCGAAGGCCCAGCAACTCCAGCCAACGACAGTCCAGAAGGACTACGCGCTCGGTTGGCTCTTGCGCGCGATCTCTGAGCATCCCTTTCTCTCTCAGTGGGTCTTCAAGGGAGGCACCTGCCTCAAGAAGTGCTTCTTCGAGACCTACCGCTTCTCCGAAGACCTAGACTTTACCGTGCCATCAGGGCTGACCTTGAGCGTCGAATCGATCGGTGCGGCGCTCGCTGAAGTCGCCGACCGGATCGAGGATCAGTGCGGCCTTCGGTTTCCACGCGGTGACTTCAAGGTGGAGAAGTACGCCAACCCTCGGGGGAACCACTCCTTCCAAGCAAAGGTGCCGTTCTCTGGCCCGGTTGGAATCCCCCGAGGCTCGCTTCAGCGCGTGAAGTTCGACATCACTCAAGACGAACTGCTCGTCGACGAGCCCGCGGACCGAGAAGTCCACCATGGCTACGAAGACGCAACCGACCCGCCTCCACGCGTTCGCTGCTACTCCATCAACGAGATCCTGGCGGAAAAGACGCGAGCCCTCATCGAGCGCCACGGCCGTGCGAGGGACGTGTACGATGTGGTGCACATCAGCCGAAACTTTCGCGACGAGCTCAACCCCGAGACTGCACGTGCGGTTGCAGAGAAGAAGTTCGCATTCAAGGGTCTACCAAAACCGACGGTCGAAAGCGTCATGGAAGCGATCGACGAGGATCTACTCAAAGCAAACTGGCAACACCAACTCGCCCATCAGCTACCCATCCTCGCGCCTGTTGAGACCTTCACCGCGGACCTTCGCGACGCCATCGCGTGGTGGCTCGAGCCTGAGCTGGCCCAACCAATGCTCCCATCTATTCCCCAGGCCCAGGGGTCCCGTCCCCCTCGACCCCTGTTCCCGGCATATTCTCTGCGGACGCCGTCCCACATCGAACAGATTCGCTACGCCGCTCGCAACCGCCTCTGTGCAGTGGTGACATACAACGGCGCTGAGCGACTAGTGGAGCCCTACTCGCTTCGTCACCCCGCCACGGGCAATCAGCTCCTTCACGTGCACGAGCTCGAAAAGAACGGGCGGCGCAGCAACCAGCACAAGGCGTTCATCACCTCGAAGATCACCTCTGCGTCGGTGTCGAGCGTTGCCTTCACACCGCGCTGGTTCGTGGAGCTGTAGTGCCATGCGGAAAGCCTCCGGATTGGCCTAGGCTCTACTCACGACGCGCCTTCACGTTGTGCCGAACGAGCGCACGAGTGAACGCTCCGCGTCGGACGCCCTGGTTGATCGCTTGCTCCACAAGGGTCAGGTCGACTGCATCCAGCGTGCAGTCGACGACCGTCCGAAGCGGTGTCGTGATCTTGATCGCGCCTTTCCACTCGACTTCTTCGGCGCTGAGGTCCCCGTAGCTGAGCAGTAGTCCTTTTGGAACCCGAACTCGCCGCGAGCTCCAGGCTGACGGAACGGTCATGTGGCGAGTGCCCGGCAGCGCATCGGAAAGCTCGTGAAGTAGCAGTGCCGTCTCGTGACTGAAGACGCCTTCACCGCGTGCCCATAGCCAGAGCGGCATTAGATCCTCATGATCACCGGGCGGGAACCGTGTGAGTCGGAACACCCCTCGCCCCGCGCGCTCTAGCTTTCCAGACTTCAGGTGATATTGGAGCAGCGGCCGCGAGAAGCCCGCCTCTTCCGCTTGAGCAGCGGTGAAGTACCCCATCTGCGTCGCGGCGATCTCCCACAGCTGATCCCAGCTCGGCACGGATCCGTCAGCAGCGCTGCGAGGCATGCTCAAAGGTTAAATTGATTTATACTTTTGCGCAAGGCTGCGGTAGTTCGCAAAGCGGCACGACGCGGCGTTGTTCGCACGCGCATCGCGCAAGTCGCTGCGCCCCCGAGAGGAGTCGAACCTCTGACCAACGGTTTAGGAAACCGCTGCTCTATCCTCTGAGCTACGGGGGCTCCCGGCACGGCCGAGCGCTTTTCAGCGGGCGCAGGGTATATCAGCCGTTGCAGGACGTTGCCAGTCCACCGCCACGAAGCGCCACGCGGCGCGCCTCTCCCCCGAACCCGTGGCGTGATTTGCAGGCTTTTCCCGCGGTTTTGCAGCATGCGGCCGGGCGCTGGGTCCCCTACGCTCGAGCTATGGGGAAGATCTTCGAGGAGCTCGACGAGGGGCTCAGCGACTTCATCCGCGCGCAGCATGTGTTCTTCGTCGCCACGGCGCCGCTGGCGGCTGACGGTCACGTGAACCTCTCACCCAAGGGGCACGACAGCTTGCGCATCTTGAGCCCAACGCGCCTCGCGTACTTGGACCTGGTGGGCAGCGGCGTCGAGACCATCGCCCACCTCAGGGAAAACGGCCGGGTGTGCCTGATGTGGTGCGCCTTCGAGGGCAAGCCGCGCATCCTGCGCGTACATGGCCGCGGCCGGGCGGTGTTTCCCCACGAAATCGAGTTCGAGGAACTTGCCAGCGCCTTCCCCAGCTACCCGAACCAGCGCTCGATCATCCTGATCGACGCGCTGCGCATCGCCGACAGCTGCGGCTACAGCGTGCCGCTCATGGACTTTGTCGCGGACCGCGACCAACTGAGCAAATGGGCGGACCGCAAGGGCCCCGATGGGATACGTGATTACCTCGAGGAAAAGAACCTGGAGAGCCTCGACGGCTTGCCCGGTTTCATTCGCCCGGAAGAGGCTTGAAGCATGCCCCGCACCGCGACCCTCGAAGACATCGACGGCTTGCTCCGCCTGATGGAGCCCTTCAACGCAGGCGAGGAGATCCCCTGGCACCCTGAGCGCACCCGGAGGGCGCTGACCCAGCTCTTCAGCGCGCCCGAGCTCGGCTTCGTGGTGCTGACGGAGGACCTCACCCCCAATCCCAGACCCGTCGCGTATGCCGTCGTCACGTACAACTTCGACTTGGAGTTCGGCGGGCTCGACTGCATCCTCACCGAGATCTACGTGAGCCCGGGTTTTCGGGGGAGAGGGCTCGCCCGAGAGCTCCTGCAGCACGCACAAGCCACGGCAAAAGCCGCTGGAGCCGCAGCAATGTCGCTGGCCGTCCGCCCGAACAACACTTCCGCACGGCAATTATACGCGACGCAAGGGTTCGAGGACACCGAGCGCATCGTGCTGAGCAAGTCGCTCAGCTGACGGTACTAGCGACCACCTGGTTCAGCTCCTGCACCAAGCGATTCAGCTCGTCCCGTTCGGGGATGCGAGCAAACGCCAAGAACACGTGCTGCGGCTCGACGGCGTCGCTGAACGGATTGAAGCGCACCACCCCAGAGCCGCCCGAAGCCGCCCACGTACCGTCGAGGTAGCTCGTGCCAGTGAACAGCATGTTGCCGTTCATGAAGTAGCGCGGAAGCTCCGGAGTCACCGAAATCAAGCCGAGGGCCGCCGCGCGCGGCCGCAAGAAGCTCTCGAAGGCTGCAGCGAGCCGTGGCAAGAGGACCTGCATCTCCGCTGCGCTGCGCTCCCAGCGCGGATGGTGCGCGTTGTGAGCCGGATTCAAGAACGCACTCACCCGCGCCTGCAAGCTGAAGAGTTCGCGCTCGACAAAGAGACTCGCCGCGCTCATTCCTCGCGGCAACGCGAGCACCACGTCGCGATTCTCTAGCGGCCCGAACAGGCTGAGCTGCTGCGCCCCGAGGGCACCTTCAATCACCCCGGGTGCACGCGCTTCATCCACCACCTCACCGAGGCGTTTGTCCGCGCCGAACCAGTCGAGCTGCGGCGCGAGGGCCGGCGGCGGCTGCACGATCAACAGATGATCGAAGTTCGCGGTCTCGGGCAGGTGCTCGTCGTGCACGTGAAGCGTCGGAAAGAAGATCGCGTCGGCGTCGCGATGGGGAAAGCGAAACGCCATTGGGTGGATACGCTCCGGCTCTGGTCTGAAGAGCCCGAGCACCTTCGGCTTCGGCTTCAACTTGAACACCGCGAAGCCCCAGTCAGCGTAAGTGCTCAGCCGCTCGACCACCCCCGCAGCCAACTGAAAGCGCGGGTCGAGCCGCGCGAAGTCAGCCATGCTCGGCACGAAGGACGCCTCGAAGTGCCCAACGCCGACCACTTTCAGTGGCTCGAGGCTCGCGCTCAGGTCACCTCTCGCCT
>JBFXBK010000296.1:0-11521 GCA_050183255.1 Polyangiaceae bacterium
CTCCAACGTGAACTCGTGTATCACAGTGGTGGTTTCGTCCCCTTCAGCGTCGACTGGTTCGTCCCTCGTCAAGAGCAAGCGCTGGTGGCCTGGGAGCCTGCCGCAAGGGCAGCGAGCACCCGACCCGGAGCCTGGAGCGCCGCCTCACGCCGCTGATCGCGAGCTATTCGCGCTGGCTACGCCGGAGCGCCGCCACTGCGCGCGCGCTTGGTCGCCGTTTCCACGCGAAAGCGCATGCGCCACAGATCAGCGCGAAGCTGTGCGGAGGTGCCCGGGAGGCTACCCCACAGGCAGGCAAGAGGGTGCAGGATGCAGCTGAAGCTTCCGTCGCGGGGAACGCGGTCCTGCAGGGATTCGAAAAGCGGACGCAGCGCATCCGCTAACTCCGGTTCATGGCGGGCGATTCCTGCCAACGCAACCAGCGCCGCGGTAGTCGTCCAGTCGACCGGGCCCTGCAAGAGTGACACCAGAGCAGCTTGCCTGACGGAGCCCTCCCAGCCGGTGTCGAGGTTCGCAATCAGCAAACAACTCGCGATCTGCACGCGCTGAACCCAGTCATGGGGCTGGAGCACGAGCTCATACTCGGCCGAGTCGGGTGCCTTCGGCAGCGGGATGTGCACCAGACTGGCGAGCAGATCTCCCACATTGGTCGGCGACAGCGACTGGGCCTGTAGCTTGGCAAGCCGCCACCAGGCGCTCAGCTCAAACTGTGAATATGCGATCGCCTCGATCTGGGGTGTCACGTCGACCGTTGGGGCGGGCAGCGCCGCGACGGCGGTTGCCTCCTCGTACTGCCAGATCCGGAATAATGGTTTCCCTATAGAAATTCTCGGATCCGGTTCGGGGATGCGCGTTATCCCCAGTGATAGCTTTGCGCGGTGTCCCAGCAGCCGAACGCCCACGATGAACCCCAGCTGAAGGCTAGGCGCTCCCAGCTGAGAGACGTTGAGGCGAATGTTCGCTGGTGTTTCTTGGGTGTCTGCAGTGGGGTGCTGCTTGAGCGTTTCGATCGCCGCGCTCAAGGCGACCATCTCCGGGTCGAGCGGTGTCGGTAGGTGACCGACCCAAGCTGGCGTCTCGATTCGGGCGAGGAGTTCCTTCGCACGCGCGTCACCACCGCCGGCGCTCGCGCGCAGCCCCTCCAGGTGCTGCGGATCTTCCTCGAGGAAATAGCGACACGCCAGGAGACTGCTGCGAGACCACGCTTTATCGGGTCTTAGCTCGAGGGCGCGAGCGTAGGCCTCGGCCGCGTGCGCGAACTCCCCGAGGTCCAACTGGATGTCCCCGAGGTCCAAGTAGGTTGACGCCTCGTTCGGCTCGAACTTGGCGGCTTGTCGCAGGTGTTCGATGGCGCTCTCGAACTCGAGTAGCGCACGCTCCACCGCTGCGAGGGCCACGAGCGTTCGCCAGCTGCGCTCGGTGTGGAGCAACTGGCGCGCGATTTCTGCGGAGCGCCTCAGGTTACCCGCTTGGCGAAACAGCATCACCACGTAAAGCCCCAGCTCTACGTGTGCGGGCGACTTTCTGTGTAGCAACTCTCCGATCACGAGCACCGGGGCGACACCGGCGTCTCCGAGGTGCGCCTTTCCG
Source organism: Polyangiaceae bacterium (assembly GCA_050183255.1). Lineage (GTDB taxonomy): Bacteria > Myxococcota_A > Polyangia > Polyangiales > Polyangiaceae > JAHBVY01. Next base: position 1,591 of record JBFXBK010000296.1, read on the forward strand.
GTTCTGACAGCCAGAGCAAGCTTCTGCGTGAGCGCGCCCAGCGCAACGGGGTCGATCGGAGCTTCGTGGGCCTCGAGCCAGCGCGCGATCCAGACCCAGGTGGGGATACCGGGCACCGCGGCCAAGACATCTAGCATCAGACCCGTGGCGTCGACGCCGCGACCCAGTTCCCCGAGGATAAACGCGTGGCGGACAGCGACGTTCAGGTCCAGGGGGTTGCTCAGTGGCGCAAGCTCGAGCGGGTCGTCCACGCTGTGCAGCACGCGACGCAGCATGGTCTGGTACGCGCTGTTGGAGGGTTCCGCCAACAGGAGCTGCGTGAGGTGCTCGGCCGCGGCGTGAAACTCGCCCGCCGCGAGACAACGTTGTGCGTCGGAGACTGCGCGTTCCAGGATTTGCTCTCGGCTCTCCCGTTCACCAGTCAGCGTCATGGCGAGGCACCCTACATCGCTCGGAGCCGACGGAGAAGCGCTCCCTCAAGCGACCGTGGGATGGGTCAAAGTCTCCGAGCGCAGGAGTGCTTCGAGCGCCGTCAGGGGCGAGCTCCGCGAGGGATCTTCAGCACTCGCGATTGGACACGTGCCGCCCATCGCCCGCGCCAGGAGCAGCCTCGCGCAGCGTTGTTCGAGCGCGGATCTCAGCGTTTCGCGCCCCTGCGCAAACTGGTAGCCGCCCAGCTGGCAGCGAACGTACGCCCACTCCGCAGCGTGCTGACGTCGTGAGGCGGTGGTGTCCAGCTGACGCTGCTCCAGCAATTCACTCACGCGCGCCGGATCGAGCAGCGTGGAGCTCGCCTCGTACATCCAGCGTACCAGTCGCCGGGTGCGGTCCTGCTCGCTGCGCCACGCTGCGGACTCCAGGCGTCGTTCGGCATAGTCGAAGAGCCGTTGCACCCACGGTGCGAGGGCGTAGCTCGGCGGCGTACGAACGGACGCCAGCGTTTCGTTGACGTTCGCGTGTGACCAGCTCCACAGCCAGTGTAGCGCGTCGACCGCATCTATTGCCTCGGGGATCTGTTCAATGCCGCGCTTGACCCACTCGCGAAGCGCTGCTTGATCAATAGATACGTCGGTGTCCAGCTCGAAGTGCTCGCGCAGTCGGATCACTGGGCGCTCTTCTGGTAGCCCCGCTTCAGTCGCAGGCAGGCCAGGGGGCGCCGTTGTTATTTCTCTGAGGAAACTAAGCTCCACGCAAGGACACTCGAAGACAGGCACGGCCCACAATGTTTCGCCATCGTCGACCAGCGTCAGTGGATAGTCGTTGCAGCCCCGCGGCTTGGCCCCGCGCGCGTGCAGCACGCAGCGCGAATCGGCTCCCAGGAAGACACAGGCTCCGTCGAGGGTCGCGACGGCTTGCACTGCAGCGTCTGCGCCGAACGCGGGCAGGAACACCCGACGATGCAGCGGCTTGAGGCCTGGCGGTGTGATGCCCTCGGTGGCTTTCACTTCGCCCTCCTCGAACAACATCGAAGAGTACGTGCGACAACAGCTCCCGTTGCTGTCGCAGCCTAGTTCGAGCCCGGGCAACAGCTTGATCTCCCGTTCGGGAACTCGCGGAATTCTCTGCTCCCCCGCGATCCCCCCAGCAAGCTCGCCGCGTTCGTGGAGTTGCCTCAGGAGCGCGCGTAACTCGGACCGCCTGTGCAGCACGCCGCGACGACTGGCCTCCAGATAGAGTCCTTCTTCGTCTCGCGTCCCGTCGGCTAGCTCCAGCCACTCGAACTGTTCGAGTTCGAGTTCCAGCGCATCGCCTCGCGCGTTGTCGTGGAGCAACAGATGCGCGCCGCCGTTCATCACGTGCATCCTGGGTAGCACGTGATCCGCCAAGCGCGGCCTGTGAGGGAGAGGGGGGCGCAGCGGATCATCGACGGGGTCGGAGGTTCCGTCAGGTGGGCTCGAGCTTGGTTCCGCGAGGGAATGGTGGGCGGCGGGCGCGGGTTCCGTGTCCGGAGCTTCGCAAGCGAGCAGCGTGCGCACTTGCTGCAGGTTCTCCGTCTGACGCGGTCCTTCCGCCTGAAACCAGCGCTGCGCAAAGCGCGCATCGTCGACGAGGTAGAGCCATCCTCCATCGAACACGGAGAACAGCAGCTGTCGGGGGTGCCGTGCGTCGCCGGGGATGATGTTGGTCAGGCGCCAACCAGCGAAGCGCGCGGCGTCGTCGATGGCATCCGCGTCAACGTCCGCTTTGAGGACGACCCGCTGGGGCCGCGACTCAGCGGACACGGCTGGCGGGGCCGGAGCTCTGAGGCAGGCCCTGACTCGAGACGGACCGCATGCTCACTGGAGCGTCCTCGCCAAGCGCGCGTTTCGAGTCGGAAGTCTGACCCGCGATCAAGACCGTGCGCGCTCCGGCGTCGCTACCGGCGCACAACATCACGCGCTCATGAGGCGCGTAGCCCCGGCGATAGGCCTCGAACACGAGCACCAGCATCAGGGGAAGCGCGGTGGCTCCCATATGCCCCAGGCGATGAGCGGGAAAGTCGCCCTGCTGCGGCAGCTCGAAGGCACGCTGACTGCGCGCCGTCAGGGCCTGCCACTCATAGATCTCGCGCATCTCGTAGGTCGCGTCGCTGAGCAGCCAGCCGCACTTTAGCTTGCTCGCGAGCATCGGCTCGATTGCCTTCCGCGCGGCAACAGTAAGGCCGGCTGCTTCATACGCGGACTCGTCGTTGTCAGGCGTCGCCCGTTCGTAGGCGACCCCGAGGCTGTGGAGCGCCACGTGTGCCGTCAACCCGAGCTTGCGAGCGAGCCGTTCGCTGGTCAGCAGCAGAAACGCGGCACCCTCACCCCCGATCATGCCGTCGAGATGATCCGAAGAGAATAGACGGCCGCGTTCTTCGAGATTGCGGATCACGACCGGGTCGTAGTCGGAGTGGATAGCGCCCACGATGATCACGTCGGCCTGGCCCATCGTGATCAAGTTCGCGGCTTGCTCGAGGAATAGACCCGGTGCCGCCGGGCCTTCCACGCGCGTCTCGATAGTGACGTTGTCGTGTGCGAGTTTCCGTGCGCGAAAGAGCAGGCTGCTGGCCACGCGTTGCGCGGCGGACAATCCGCCCGCGTCGGTCGCTGCGAGCCATTCATCGACACACAAGTAGAGCTTGATGCGCAGTGTCTTCGCGTTCTCGCCGAGCGCACCCATGGCCTCTTCCAGCGCCGGCAGCGCGAGCTGAATCAGGCGCGCGTCCCCTAGCAGCCAAGGATCGAGGGTGGGGACGGAACACAGCGTGACCAGGTTTTCGATCGAGTCGAGGACGGCGGATTCGCGCATCCCGATGTGCCCGGTGCGATACACGAAGGCGGTCTCGGGCGCCGTAGCTCCGAGGCTGGTTTGGGCTCCGACGCCCGCGATGACGCATAGCGTGTTCATGGGATCCTCAGGTGGGAACGACGGCGACCTCAGACACGATGGTGTTCGAGTCCTTCATGCGTCGAGGTGCCTTGGTTGACGCGCGCCACACCATCTCGACAGCGATCGGCTTTTCCGGGCCGATGGCCAGCACGTCGATCAGCACCGTGTCGAGCTGTGGTTTGACGATCAGCGGTTCGCGGCCGTCCACTTCGAACTCCACTTGAACGCCGACCAACGGAAGGTTGAACTGCAGCACGCCACCGCCTGGGATCAGGTTCAGCAGCTGCACCGCTTCACCCCCGCGAAACGGGATTTCAGACCACAGCCCTGGGGACGCGCTGACGTTGAAGCGGTCGTCGAAATCCTTGGGCAGGAGCGGCGCGCGCAGTTCCTGCCAAGCCTCGTCGTAGGTGCCAGCGTACTTCCGTCGCGGCATGTAGCTGCGACCGATGGCCCCGATGCCAGCTGGAGGAGGCGCCGTCTTGTAGTTCGAGATCGGGAACGCTGGATCTTCGATGTGCGGGGCCGCCTGGTGGGTCAGCACGCTGGGGTCGCGCACGCAGCCCATGCCGATGGGGTTCCGCGCTTCCTCGACGACGTTCTCTTCGTCGCTGTCGTCGAAGCCGCCCCAAGCGTAGTCGTAGCGCATCTCCAGGGACGAGATGGGCCGTGCTTCACTGATACCGGTGCCGTTCTTTTCCCACACGCGAAGGCCGTGAACCTTGACGGCCTTCTGGAGCTGACCGGCGCGGACCAGCACGTCAAAGCTCGGCACGGCTTTGCCCTCTGGGGCGTGCGCGGTGCCCACTACGATCACATCGGTGCCTGGCTTACGTAAGCAAAGGTCACCGGCGTAGGCGATGCTCGGGATCTCTGGCTCACCCCAAGGCACGTCGGCGAACCACAACGGGCGCATGCGGTGCTCCGGTGCCAGCTCGAGCGGACCTGATCGGTCGTGGGGCATCTCCCAAGTCGCCTTGATGACGACGGCGAGCTTTTCGCCGTCCTTGTCCAGCAAGAGCTGCGGATGTGCGAAGAAATCCGTTTGGTTGTCCAGAGGCGGCTGGTCCACGCGCCCAGTGTAGACGCTTCTGAGCGGCTCGTGGACCAACAACCTTCGGGCTTGAGATTTCCCTTGATTACTGAGCGATCGACACATTGTATCCGCGCGGTTAGTCCAGAAGTGTCACCGGAACACAAAGTGGCTCGCCGTCGATCAATTCTCTATGGTTCCCCCATGAGATTGGCTTTGGCAGGGCTCTTCGCACTCGGCTGTCTGGTCGGATGTGGTGACGACGGGGGGTCAGGCGCTGGGGGGGCAGGCGGCGCTGGGGGTAGTGGCGGCTCCGCAGGAGGAGGCACTGGCGGGAGCGGTGGTGGCGAGCTCGTGACGAGCTTCGCCCTGGGGCAGGATCACGTGTGCGCGGTTGGAAGCCAGGGCAGCCTCAAGTGTTGGGGCCAGAACGCGTCGGGTCAGCTCGGACAGGGCAACACGGACACGCTGGGCGACGACGAACTCCCCTCGTCGGCACCGGTCGTCGACGTCGGTGGAAAGGTGGTGCAAGTCGCAGCGGGCGGCGCTCACACCTGCGTGCTCCTGGAGGCGGGTGATGTGAAGTGCTTCGGTTCCAACCAGTTCGGCCAGCTTGGTTATGGAATGACCAACACGATCGGCGACGATGAGTTGCCGTCCGGAATCGGTAACGTCGACTTGGGGGGCAAGGCGAAGCAGGTGGTTGCGGGGCGCGACTTCAGCTGCGCGTTGTTGACGGATGGGACCGTGCGCTGTTGGGGTGCAGCGGGAACGTGGCTCGGCCTAGGCCGCTTGGAAGCGGTGGGTGACGATGAAGTGCCCACGGCTGTCGAGCCCGTCAACGTGGGCGGTAGCGTAGTGGCGCTCAACGCAGCGGTGTTCAACGTGTGCGCGCGGCTCGATAGCGGTTCGCTGCGCTGTTGGGGCTGGGCAAACTCGAGTCCGTACTCCGGAATGGAAATCGGCGACGACGAGACACCGGCGGATGCTGGGGACGTCGACGTCGGGGCCAAGGTGACGCAGGCTTCCTCCAGTCCGGCGCACACCTGTGTGACAACAGTCGAAGGCCATGTGCGTTGTTGGGGACAGGGCAACGACTTTCAGCTCGGCTATGGCGGAACGGATGCCGTCGGCGACGATGAGAGCCCCGCGACGGCAGGCGACGTGCCCCTGGTCGACGCCGTCGCCTCGGTCGCAGCTTTCCGTACAGGAACGTGTGCGCTCACGACTGCGGGTGAGGTGAAATGTTGGGGGAAAGGGCCAGCGCTAGGGACTGGCAACGCCAACCCGGTGACCACTGCGGCTTCCGCGATCGCCATTCAGTTGGAAGGCACGCCAACTGCGATCGGAAGCTCGCCGTTCCGTGTGTGCTCTTTGCTGGACAGCGGTTTGCACTGCTGGGGTGCGGGCAACGGCGGCGCCCTCGGCTACGGCTCGACTGACGACGTGGGTGATGACGAGACCCCAGCGAGTGTTGGGCCGGTTTCCGTGTTCTGAAAGGAACTTGCTTCTGAGTGGCCTCGCGGCCACGATGGCAGAATGCTTGGGTGGAGTCGGGTGTGGGCCGTCGGCCTGCTGTGCGTCTTGCTTGCGGGCTGTTCCTCCGGGGACATTGATTCGCCAGAGCCGGTCGACGCACTGGACGGTCGCTTGACGCTGAGCGGCACCACGGATTCGGTAGATACGTATCTGCTCGGCGCATCTGGCAACGACAACACCGGCACTCTAAACGCAGGCGCATCCTTAAACTTGTGCGTGGGGCGCCTGGGCACGTCGGGTGGCAACTCGAACATCACCGGCCTGCTCAAGTTCAACCTGCCGACCTACCCGCCTGGCGCCACCGTTCAGTCAGCGCAGCTGTCGCTGTTTCCCGCCCAAACGGGCGCCGGGTTCAGCGCAGCCAACCGCGTTCGCATCCGCAGGCTCACCAGCGCGAACTTCAGCGAGGGCAACGGGGTGGGCGCGGGGAGCGGCACCGACGGCGGCTGCCAGGGTTCTGCCGGTACCGGCAGCACCCTCGCCACCTACACCCCAACGGGCGACATGGAGGTCTTTGCAACTCCAACCGTCAATACCCCAATGAACGTCACGGTGACCAGCATCGTGCAGACGTGGGTCACCAGCGCCAGCGCCAACCGAGGCTTCCTCATCACTCGTGAGAACAACCCGGCAGCTCAGGACGTCGTTCGGTTTCGCTCCAGCGAGTCGGCCAACCCACCCACGCTTACCATCACGCTGCAGCGCGGCTCGCCCTGCAACTCCACGTCTCAATGCAATGGCTCGGACCAGTGCGTGGAAGGCGTGTGCTGCAACACCAGCTGTGGTGGCACTTGTCAGTCCTGTCTCGCGTCCAAGTCGACCTCCGCCACGGGCACCTGCGGCAACATCGACTCGCGTACTGATCCCGACAACGAGTGCACCCACACCTGCAACGGTGCGGGCGCTTGCGGAACGGGCTGCAACAACGATACCGATTGCGCTTCCACCCACTGGTGCAGCGGCAACGTCTGCACCCTCAAGGGTGCGGTTGGTGACACCTGCTCAGCGAACAATCAGTGCGCCAACGGGCAGTGTGTCGATCAGCGCTGTTGCAGCACTTCAAGCTGCCCGACTTGCCAGGCGTGTCGCGCGAACATCACCGTCGGCTCCGATGGCACGTGCGCCAACATCGATCCGTTCACGGATCCCTTCAATGAGTGCAGCCCCGGCAGCTGCAACGGCGGCGCATGCACAACCAGCTGCACTTCCGACTCGCAGTGCAACGCGGATCACTACTGCAGCTCGAGCAGTGGCGGTACGTGTCAGCCAGACAAGGCTGCGGGCTCCGTGTGTTCGGGTGACACCATCGACGCCACGGGTGCGCACCAGTGCGCAACCGGCAACTGCGTCGATGGGCGCTGCTGCACGAGCTCGTGCACGACTCCTTGCCGCTCATGCGCCAACACCTCGGGCACCTGCACCACCGTGGTTTCGAATCAGGACGATCCAGGGACCTGCTCCGGAGCTGTCACTTGCAACGCGGGAGGCCAGTGCCTACCCACCAACGGCAGCACCTGCACCCAGGACTCGCAGTGCTCCAGCGGTCAGTGTGAAGACGGCTTCTGCTGTAACGCGGACTGCGGAGACTCGAATCCGGGTGACTGTCGCGCATGCAACGTCGTCGGCTCTCAAGGCACCTGCAGCGCCGTCCCCGCTGGCAGCGTCACGTGTCGCGCCAGTACCGGGGTCTGCGACGTCGCTGAGCAGTGCGACGGCGCTTCGATGAACTGTCCGGCGAACGCCTTCGACTCGACCACGCAGTGTCGCGCGGCGAGCTGCAGCGCAGGCACAGAGACCCTAGCCGCGACGTGTAACGGCACCGGGGCGAACTGTCCGACGATTCAGACCAACGCCTGTGCGCCGTATGTCTGCGGAGCGACTGCCTGTCAGACCAACTGCACCAGCGACGCCCAGTGCACCTCCACGAACTGGTGTAACGGCACGTCGTGCGTCTCGAAGTTCACCAACGGGACCGCGTGCACCGAAGCGCGTCAGTGTTCGAGCAATCTGTGCGTCGATGGCGTGTGCTGCAACGCAGCTTGCAACGGCCAGTGTGAGGCGTGCGACGTGACCGGTAGCGTGGGCACCTGTTCACCGGTCAGCGGCGCACCTCACGGCGCTCGTACCGCCTGCGCCGGCGACGGTTCCGTGTGCAACGGCCAGTGCGATGGTGCGAACCGTACCGCGTGTGGCTTTGCTGGTGGCACGACCCAGTGCCGCGCTCCACAGTGCAACAACGGGCAGTCGGTGATCGAAGCCTTCTGCGATGGTGTGGGCAACTGTCCGAGTCAGCAGCAGCAGACATGTGACCCGTATCGCTGTAGCGCGACGGTGTGTCTGACCACTTGCACCACCGATACTCAGTGCCAGACCGGCTTCCGCTGTGACGCCGGTGCCTGCGTGCCCGCCAAGACCAACGGCGAGACGTGCGGCGGCGATACAGAGTGTGCGAGCGGCTTCTGCGTCGACGGCTTCTGCTGCAACGCGCCTTGCAACGGTCAGTGTGAGGCGTGCAGCGTCTCCGGCTCAGAGGGCACGTGCACCGAAGTCACCGGCGCGCCCGTTGGCACTCGTCCCTCGTGCGCCGACGACGGCAGCGTGTGCGGCGGCACGTGTAACGGCGTGCAGCGCGCAGCCTGCGCGTATCCCGGCGGAGCCGAGGAGTGTCGCGCGGCGGATTGCATGAGCGGCACTGCGACGCTCTCGGCGACCTGCGATGGCGCAGGTAGCTGCCCGGCGATCCAGACGTTGGCTTGTCCGACGGGCAACTGCGCGGGCACGCTGTGCGAAGGCAACTGCACCGTGGATGGCGACTGCAGCGCAGGCGCCGAGTACTGCGCTGCTGGCGTGTGTACTCCCAACAAGGGCAATGGCGAGCAGTGCTCCCGTGACAGCATGTGTGTCAGCGGTCGCTGTGTCGACGGTTACTGCTGCAACAGCGCTTGCGATGGGCAGTGTGAGGCGTGCAACGTCACTGGTAGCGAGGGCGTGTGTAGTGCCGTCACTGGTGCACCGCGTGGGGCGCGCCCGGCGTGCTCGACCGACGGGACCGCCTGTGCAGGCACCTGCGATGGTGTTGCTACGGCAGCCTGCGCCTATCCGGGCAGCAGCACGGTCTGTCGTAACGCCGCCTGCAGTGCGGGTGTCGCGACCCTCGAGGGCCACTGCACCGGCGGCGGCAGCTGCTCGCCGCTCCAGCAGCAGACGTGTTCACCGTTCATCTGTCACGCCACCGACCCGCGTTGCGACGGCGACTGCAGCGGCGACACCGACTGCAGCGGTGGTCAGTACTGCGCTGGCGGCGTGTGTGTGGATCCGCAGCCCCCAGGCGCCGCCTGTAGCAGCACGGCACAGTGTGCGTCGGGCTTCTGCGTTGACGGCGTGTGCTGCGATACGGCCTGCAACGGTCAGTGCGAAGCGTGTAACGAGGCAGGCTTCGTGGGCACTTGCTCTCCCGTCACAGGAACGCCGCGCAACGGACGCGCCAGCTGCGGTGGCACGGGTGTGTGTGCCGGCGCCTGCGATGGCACGAGCGGCGCCTGTTCGTATCCCGGCGGAAGCACTGTCTGCGGTGTGGGCTCTTGCAGCAGCGGGATTGCAACCCCTGCGGCGGCCTGTAACGGCAACGGCAGCTGCCTAAACGGTCTGCAGACGAGCTGCGCGCCCTACCTGTGCAGCGGCACCACCTGTGCAAGCACTTGCACCGACCCGTCCGAGTGCACCACCGGCTTCGATTGCGTGAACGGCTCTTGTGAGTCGATTGGCGTAGGCGGGGCGGGCGGCATGGCAGGAACGGGCGGTCTAGCTGGTGCGGCTGGTGCTGGCGGCACAACTGGCGGAGCCGGTGGAGTGGGCGGCGCGACCGGTGGCAGCGCAGGCGTGGGGCTACCCGACGCTGGCGTGACCGGTGGTACAGCCGGGGCCAACGGGCTCATCGAGGGAGTGGACGAAGGCTCGACATGCCGTGTGGCAGCGCCGGGTAGTGACTCTCGGCGCTCGTCGGCACCT
>JBFXBK010000297.1:0-11506 GCA_050183255.1 Polyangiaceae bacterium
TTCTCCAACTGATACAGAGCGACTGACGACATGAGAGGCGCGACCGAGAGGTCGCGCCTCTTTCTCGTTTGTGGCTGCGTGATTCAACCGCAGCCGTTCGCTACTCAGAGCGCGTCGGTTGCTTGGCGCCGGGGGAGCCGGCAGCGCTCCGCCTACGCGGTGCTCGCAGGAGCACCTGTTGGGCGTCGACCCAGTACACGTACTTCGAATCCACAGACACACAGTTGCTGCCCCAACCCGTTAGCCCGTAGTGATGAGTCACCGACTTGAGATTCCCTGTGGAATATTGATGCACGCCACCGCGCACCCCACTGGCCACGCTGCGACTAGCGAAGAACACTTCGTCACCCTCGATCCAGTAGCTCAAGTAGTCGCGCCCGCGGTTGTCAGACCACGGGCACTTCTCGAAGGACCGCCCCGCCAGGTTGCAGACCTGACCCAGCTAGAGCAACGAGGCGTCAGGCAGCGGAACGAAGCGCGTGTCGTAGACCGCTCCCCGGATCTCTCTGGATGTGCCTCCGGTGAAGTCGACGGCGTGGGTTACGTGGTTCGCGTCGAGCCAGTACGCTTCATCCACTCCAAGCGCGATGTTGGAGGTGGAAGCTTCCTCGCCGGCCAGCGTCTTCGCCTCCGCGGAGAGGCTTTCGCGGTAGAAGATGCCACCGTAGGTCGAGTAGACAACGCGCTGATTCACCGCGTGGAAGTCTCTCACTCCCTCGCCTAGTTGGAGGGGCTTGGCTCCGTCCACGTCGAGCTGGAGCCGCCAGAGCGCGTTGTCGCCATCCAACGAGTACAACCACAGCGCGTGATCCCCGGTGCGGACGAACTGGACCTTCTGGAGCGCGTTGGTCTGGTGGGGAATGACCTGAACGAGGTCTGCACCGGCCTGCAAGTGCCAGAGCTTGAACTGGTCGACCCACCAGACCGCGCCTTGATCCGCGAGGAGCGCCCGACACTCCCCCAGACCTGGGTCGGAGTAGCGCACTTCGAGTTGCGGTTCGGCATCGCAAGCGCCTATCGGGTCGACGACACGGTCACCAACCCGCAGCTGGTTGTTGTCGTCTGCGTAGGTTGCGCTGAGCCCCGTCACCCGACCGCTGCGACCGAGGTCCAGCATGATCTCCCGACCCACGAGCGACTGACTGGTCACGCGGTGTACAGCAGCCGACCTCAGGATCAGCGGACCGTCGAACTCCGGGAACGTCTTGCCTAGTTCGACACTCACTCTGCCATCGAGGAGCGGAACGGCACGCCCGTAGCAACGCGTGCCCGACACATCGACAGCGGCGTAGGTTTCGTGCGGGTCGGGGTCACGCGGCGTAGCGAGCAAACCGATGTACAGGGCTACCGCGACCACGACGCCGGCGACCGGCGAGACGTATCCGCCTGCTGCAATGAGAAGAGGTACGGCAGCGCTGTTCCAGTCCTCGACTTCGCTCTCCTGTCGCACCGCCTGTGCCATCGCCGAAAACACAGCAACCTGCTGACCAGCGGCTTCCCGCATCACGTCCGCGGCCATCAAATTATCCGCGTGGCAATATCCACAGCGCGAGATAGGCTTGCGGGCTTCCGCCTTGACCGGCCCCCCGCAGACATGGCACCGCGCCGGATGACCGGGTGCGGCCGGTGGAAGCGCCGCGATAATTTGGCGAACTCGCCGCTCCCGCCGCTTCAGCCACCAGAACAGCAGCGCGCTCACGCTGACGGAGAACACGAGGGGCACGATGGCGAAGCCCAGGATCGGCGCCTGTGCAAGGGTGAGGCGCCTCACGGTGAGCAGGTAGGCAACCGCTCCCCCGCCACCGCAACACAACAAGACCGCCGTCACGAAACCGAAGGAGAGCTGGGCCAGCCACCGGGCGCGCTCCACGCCGGCAACAGCCTGAAATCTGCGCACCGAGAGTTGCCGCCGCTGAGCCTGCATCGCCCACAGCGCCTCGCGAGCCGCTACGACCTCTTGCTCGATGTGCGGCGGTAGCGGCCCTTGATAGGCGCAGTAGCTGCAATCCAGGAGGTCCGGCAGCTCCAACGAGATCGGGCTCGTCGCGCCGCAGTTCGGGCATTTCGCCGCGAGCATCCAAACAGCCAACGGCTATCGCCGACGAGTGTCAATCAGCTCGGATCTTTCTAACTAAAACCGCAGAGAAACGCGTTTCCGCGAGGCTGCTTCCGAAGCCGCGCGTCGCCCGAGGAGACCGCTCCGCCGACTGCGATCTGCGGGCAACGCTCAGAGAAGGCTCAGTCCTCGGTCTTGCGCTTGCGGATCGGCGGCGGCTCCGGAATGTCCATCACCACACGCCAGCCGAGCTCTTCGTGCACACAGTGCACGTCGAACCGCTCTCCCGGGGAGGCGCCAATCACGGCAACCACCGCGCGCGGCCCCTCGACGCGCGCCTTGAAGCGGTGTGGCTCGAAGCGCAGCGAGAAGCGCGACGGCGCGAGCATCTCTTCAGGACCTAGATTGCGCCCGACGACGGCGCTCGCCCGCTTGGCGCGCTCCGTCAGCACGCGCTGCGCATCGGACCACATCAGGTCGTAGGCCAGACGCGCCATCTTCGGATCGCCGTGCACGCTCTCCATGCGGTCGATGAACATCTCGACCACGCGCTCTGGGGTTTCTTCCTCTTGCTGACGACCGCAAGCCGGCGCCAGCGCGACGCATGCGACCGCGAGCAAGCCGCAGCGCACCCAGGCGCTCGCCTTTTTTCCTCGCGGTAGCATACGGGGCGAGTTCACTTCTTGTAGTGCCCCGTGCCGAGTCCCATGGTCTTGCGCACGTCGCGCATGGTCCGCTCCGCGAGCCGTGTGGCTTGCTCGCGCCCATTGTCGAGGATTTCGAGCACGCGCTTCTTGTTGGCGCCTAGCTCCGCGGCGCGCTCACGGATTGGGTCGAGCTCGCGATTCAGGTTCTCGCACAGCGCCCCCTTGCAGGTGCCGCAGCCGAGCGCGCCGCTGCGGCAGTCGCGGTTGATCTCCGCCACCTGCTCTGCGGGGCTCACGGACTTGTGGATGGTGAAGATGTTGCAGATGTCAGGGTTGCCGGGATCGCCTTGACGCAGCTTGTCCGGATCCGTGAAGGCGCTCTTCACCTTCTTTTCGACGACCTTCGCGGGGTCGAGCAAGTCGATGCTGTTTCCGCGCGATTTGCTCATCTTGGTCTTGCCGTCGATGCCCATGATGCGCGGCGCGACCGAGAGCAGCGGCTGCGGCTCAGGGAACACATCCTTGAAGCGGTGATTGAAGCGGCGCGCGATCTCGCGAGTCAGCTCCAGGTGCTGCACTTGGTCGTCTCCTACCGGAACCACCGTCGCGCGGTAGACCAAGATGTCTGCCGCCATCAGAATGGGGTAGGTGAAGAGCCCCGCGTTGACGTTCTCTTTGTGCTCGTCGCTCTTCTCCTTGAACTGCGTCATGCGGTTCAAGTCACCCATCGGAGTAACGGCAGCGAGGTACCACGCGAGCTCGGTGTGTTGCGGCACGTCGCTCTGCACGAAGATGGTGCACTTGTCCGGATCGAGACCGGCAGCGATGTAGCTCACCGCTGCATCGAGGATGCGCTGCTTGAGCAGCTTCGGCTCGTACTCGATGGTGATGGCGTGGGCGTCGACGATGCAGAACAGCGCCTCGTGTTCGCCAGCGTTGACGAGACCTACCCAGTTCTTGAGCGCGCCCAGATAGTTACCGATGTGTAAGCCACCGGTAGGTTGCATGCCTGAGAGGATGCGGGGCTTTGGCCCAGAAGATGGGAGCGGTTGCGCTTCGGTCATTGGACGAGAGGAGGTAACCCCAGTGGCTCAGCTCAGCAAGCACTTGCGCGGGGTTGAAGCGCAGGGCCCGCTGGACCTCACCCCCAAAAACCAACGCGCAACAACTTGGCCCCGCTGGATCCGCGCCAGTTACGATTTCGATCGAGCATGAGCATCAGCGAGCCTCGCGTCCGATTGACCTGGGACGACAAGCCGAGTGAGCCAACGCCGAGTTCCGCGCGCCTCGAGGTGGTGGAGCCGGGACATCCGTCCAGCATGCTGGTCGAGGGCGACAACCTGCAGGCGCTGTCGGCTCTGGCGCGGCGTGCAGGCGGCTCGGCGGCGCTGGTGTACCTCGACCCGCCGTTTCTTACCGGACGGCAGCACAACCGCGTGGAACGAGGACGCGACGCCAGCGGACGCATTCAGCGCAGTGAGCGCCCTGCGTTCGATGACCGCTGGAGCGGCATGCACGACTACCTCGGCGCGCTGCACGGTCGCCTGAGCCTCGCGCGGGACTTGCTCGCGCCCCACGGCAGCTTGGTGCTCCACGTGGATCCAAAGACGAGTCACTACGCGAAGGTGATGTGCGACGAAATCTTTGGACCGGAGTGCTTCGCGAGCGAAATCGTGTGGCGCTATCGCCGCTGGCCGGCGAAGACCAAGAACTTCCAGCGCGTGCACGACGTGCTCTTGCGCTACGTGAAGGACCCAGACAGCGACCCGCGCTTCAATCAGCTTTACGAGCCCCTCGCGGCGTCGACGCGCGCGACCTGGGGCACACGGAAACAGCGCGCGGTAACGGACGACAGCGGCCGACGTCAGCGCTCGAGCAGCACCGAGGAGGAGAGCCCGGGCACGCCCCTCGGCGACGTGTGGGAAATCGGCATCGTGGCCCCCGTCGCGCGGGAACGCACCGGCTACCCCACGCAGAAGCCGATGGCGCTGCTCGAGCGCCTGGTGGCCTCGCTGACGGACCCTGGGGACCTGGTGATTGATCCGTACGTCGGCAGCGGGACCACGCTGGCGGTGTGTGCAGCGCTCGGCCGGCGCGCGATCGGCATCGACCAGAATCAAGAGGCGCTCGAGATCTGCAAGCAGCGACTGGGTGAGCTGGGCATTGCCCCGCTCAGGGAGCGCGTGAGCGCCACGCTGAGCGTGCGCAAGGCAGCCGAGCGGCCATCGCCCCAAACGTCGCGCAAACGCCTCAAGCGGGCGAGCTAGCGCCAAAGGCGCCGAAGTGTTGCGAGGCTCACGCTTGTGTGAGCAACTTCGGGTGTGGCGAGCAACAAGCGCGCAAGCCGCGAGGCCATTCAGAAGCGCCGTGCAGGGCGCGCGCTGAACGATCTGTTCGCAGGCCGAGGTAGCGGGCAGCTCGATGGCCGCACCGAGAAGCGCCGCCAACGGCTGCTGGAAGAGCTGCGTGAGAACAAGCATCGCGGGTCTGGGGAGGAGCTCAAGCCGCTGGAGGTGCTGAGCCACGCCAACGAGCTCTTGGAGATGGGAGAGAGTGTCGTCAGCCTGCGGAAGCTGTGCGCTCAGCGCAAACCGCCTGGGGACCGCAACCAGCTGGTCTACGTGGTGAAGCAGGTCCACGAAGCGTACGGCTTTCGCTCGGAAGTGTGGGGCCTGGTGGGGGTCGCTGACGAGGTGCTCCGCGAAGCGGGCATACCGCTGGTCGAAGAGTGACGCCGGGTGTCTGCGGCGTGCGAGCGCCGCGTAGAGTGTGCTAGCGATAGCGAGCCCATGGGAAGCAGCCTCCTCAGTCGCCGCGTCCGCCACCTCGCGAGCTTGGCGCTCCTCACCGCAGCCAGCCTCGCGTCCAGCGCGAGCGCCCAAGCGGACGATCCTGTCGTGGTGCGCGTCGGCAGCGTGGAGCTGCGAGAGAGCGACGTCGAGCGGCGCTTGCGTGAAGTGCCAGCGTTCCAGCTGAAGCAGTACGGGAACACACCGGAGGAGATCAAGCGCGCGTTCATCGAGCGCGATCTGGTGCCGGAAGTTCTGTTCGGACTCGACACCAAGCTGGACGACGCCATGAAGTCGCCGACTGTCCGCGCGGAAATAAATCAGGCCAAGCTCCAGGCGCTGCAGTCTGCCCTGCGCAAAGAGTTCGAGCAGAAGTCGCCGGTGACGGCAGCGGACATCGAGAAGTACTACAAGGACCACGAGACACGCTTCAAGACGCCGGAGCGCATCAAGCTGTGGCGCATCTTGTTGCCCAGCGAAGACGCCGCCAATGAAGTGCTGAAGCAGGTCAAAGCCAAAGGCGACGTGAAGACGTGGAGCAAGCTCGCGCGCGAGAAGTCGATCGACAAAGCGACGAACATGCGTGACGGCGACCTCGGCTTCGTGTTGCCGACTGGCCTCACCAACGTGCCCCGAGTGCGAGTGGAGCCGGCCCTGTACGAGGCGGCGAAAGGCGTGAAGAACGGCGAGCTGGTAAGCAAACCAGTCGCTGAAGGCAAAGCCTTCGCCGTCGTGTGGCGCCGCGGGAGCCTGAACGCCGTCGAACGCAGCCTGGAGAGCGAGAGCGGCAACATCCGCCGCTTGCTCGAGCGCGAGCGCACCCGCAAGCAGCTGGACGACTTGGTGAAGCAGCTGACCGCCGCTCACGTCAAGGACCGCAACGACGCGCTGCTGGAGAACGTCGCGCTCGACAAGATCGGCGCCATCGGTGCCGAGCGGAAACCGGGACTGATCGATGAGCACCCACCCAAGGGCGACGTCAAGCCGACCTCCAGCGGCGACGAAGCTGCCGGCGCCGGCAAGCGCTGAGTCCGGGGTCGCTGGCGTTTCTCGCAGCGCGAGCTGCTTTTTTGGGGGGAGAGCTAGCGCCTTCAGATGCTGGGCAAGTCCCAACCGAGCTGCTTGAGCACCCCGCGGAAGATACGCTCCTCCTCGCGGGCTTCCAGCTGCTTCTTGAAGAACTCGGCGTTGTCTCCCTGGGTAGCTGCGTGAGTGGCGCGCTCGTAGTGCTCGAGCATCATCAGCAGGTGCGGATGTGCGTCGGCGACCTGCTTCGGCACCTGCATGCTCCGCGCGGAACTGAGCCTCGAGTCCGCCTGTTCGTGGACATAGTCCGCGAGGTCCTTGTCTGACAGGTGATTGCGCAAGAAGTCAGCTTCCTTGCGCGCATGCGCCACGATCAAGGCGGCGCGGTCCAGGTAGCTCCCTGCGAAGGCTTCGCTCGCCCACGCGATGGCGCCCAGGGGGATCGCGCACAAGAGGGCGCGCCTCAACTCACGCTTCCCGACGGGTTGACTAAACATCTTCGACTCCACCGTCTGTCTCCTCGTGGACTGTCTCCTCGCGGATCCAGGATTCACTCTCGAGAGCTGTCTGGGCGGCGGCGCGCTCGGCCAGGCGCTTGCTGCGACCTCTGCCGCGCCCCAGCGGACGCCCCTCCACGCTGACTTCGACCTCGAACCAGCGCTCGTGGGCGGGGCCACCTTCATCCACCACCGCGTAGGCTGGAACGGCGCCTCCCCCGGCCTGCAAGCGTTCCTGTAGCTCGCTCTTGGCGTCACGTCCGGCGTCCGCCTTGAGCCCGACGACGTGAGGCTCGAGCAAGCGGCGACAAACTTGGCGAGCAAGCGTCCAACCGCCTTCGAGGAACGCCGCGGCGATCAGCGCTTCCACCGCGTCAGCCACGACGTTCAGGCTCTCCCTCAACCCAGCGCTGTCAGCGCCTTTGCCCAGGCGGAGCGCGGCCGACAGCTCGAGCTCCTGGCCGATGCGCTGCAAGGACTCGGCGTTGACGAGCTGGGCGCGGAGCCTCGTGAGGCTGCCCTCCGGCGCTTGCGGAAAGCGCTCGAACAAGAGCTCGCTCGCGCACAACCCGAGCACGGCGTCCCCCAAGAACTCCAGGCGCTGGTTGTCTTCCGCGGCGTGACGCTCGTTGGCAAAGCTCGGATGAATCAGAGCCTGCTCGAACCACTGCGACTCGGCGTTCAGCCCAAGCAGCTGAGCGAGGCGAGTAGCGCTGGCTTGTTGAATATCGTCCTGATTCGCCATGGCGAAGGTCCGCAGGCAGCGGGTCTGCCACCCTGCGCGAGAGGCGCAAGCATGGTGCGGGTTTCAGCGCTGGAAGTACACAGATTGACCCCTGACCCTCTCAGCAACCGTCGCGTAAGTCACCGAAACTGCGCAGGTTTCCTGGCGCTACCCGGCACCTGAAGCGGGCGCGCCGAGGTCTGGGGGCAGCTCACCTGATTCCGAGCTGTCTACGTTCAGCGCGTCGAGCGCGGTCTCCACGCGACGGACGCACGCGTCGGGCTCGGAGTACCAGTCCTTGCTGAGCACCCACTCCACGCTCCAGCCGAAGCTGCGCAGCACGCTTGGACGCATGTGGTAGCTGTCCATGATATTCCGCACGGCATAGTGGCGGGGCGTATCCACCAGGATCGCGAGTACGCGCCGGCCTTGAACGCTCAGGGCAAGGTCCACCTGAAACCCCGAGGAACCGACGTTGACCTCCACCGTGTGGCCTCGGCGCCGCAGCTCCGCCGCGAGTTGCTCGACAACGGGATGTCGCCCGTCATCTGGCGGAGGCTCTCCCAGGGTGTTCAGCGCGTCGGACGCAACTCTCGCGACTTCCAGATCCCCCACGGAAACGGCCTCCGCGTATTGGAGGTAGCGGCGCAGACAGTTTGCGCCTTCGTTGTATTCGTTGGTTATGGCGGAGTAGTTGATCGAGGCGACGACGGCCATGTGGCGCTTGGCGCGGGAGAACACCACGTTTAGGCGCTTCTCCCCCCCACCCTTGTTGATTGGTCCGAAGTTCATCAACATCTTCCCGCGGGCGTCGGGGCCGTAGCACACCGATAGGATGATCACGTCGCGCTCGTCGCCCTGAACGTTCTCTAAGTTCTTGACGAATAGGCCAACGAGTTGACCGTCCTCTTCCCGCTCGTACTCGGCTTCAAGGCTGGACTGAAACTCTCCGTCCTGCTCGGCCAGGCGCCGTAGAGCGTCCTCAATCGCGTCTTGCTGCGCCTCGGAGAAGGCGACCACGCCGATTGACTGCCTAGGTTCGGTCTTGAGCAGACCCCGGATCAACTCTGCGATGTAGTCCGCTTCCGCGAGGTTACGGCGAGCCGCGTAGACGCCGCACGTGAGCCGGTGATAGCTAATCGGGCGCCTGAGCAGCTCGGACGCATTGCTCGCCCCGTCCGAAACTTGCTCGACGACCAGCGCCTCGCGCCGCTCGCTCAGCTCGCGATCCGGCACGGTGAGCAGCTTTCCACCATAAAAAGCCTGGTTCGAAAAGCGGATCAGCGCCTCGTAGCGGCTACGGTAGTGCCAGCCAAGCATCGTCGAAGGGAGCTTCTGCGCGGCGTGGGTGAGGAAGCTCTCTGCGTCCAAGTCATAGCCAGCTGGCTGACTCGCTTCGTCGATCTCACGGCGTCCCGCGAAGAAGGTCGTGGGGGGGAGCTGCATTTCGTCGCCCACGACGATCATCTGGGGTGCGCGACACACCACGGGCACCGCTTCTTCGAGGGGGATTTGGCTAGCTTCATCGAAGATCACGACGTCGAAGCGCTGCTCGTCGGGGTTGATGGTGTCCGAGATAGAGAGCGGGCTCATCAGCCACACCGGCTTCAAGTCGTAGAGCACGGTGCCGGTGTCGCCACTCGAGAGCTCTCGGATCGACTTGTGCCGCATCACCTTCTTGAACTCGCGCTCGAGTATGCGACGGCCCGCGGTGTACGCCTGCTTGAGCTGCACTTCGTCGGTAGACAGTGCGCTCTTCGGCTGGGCCGACAGCTTGAGATGCCGCTGAAAGCGCTCTCTCACCGCCGCACGCACCGCCTCGGCATTCGACGCAAGCCACTCCGAATAGTTCGCGTCCAGCTGCTGGCAGCGGCGCAGGAGGCTTTCGTGTTGGAAGCGTGCAAGCGGTCGGTTCGCGCGAAACGTACGGGCCAGGGCTGCACTCGAGATCGCAGCGTCCCAATGCTGCGGTTCGAGTCGCACCGACATCACCGCGCGCCGCACGGAAACATCGACGTCGAACAACGCCCGCAGCGGGGCGAGCAATGGTGGGAGCAAGTCGCTGGCTTGACTGACAGACTCGCAAAGTTCTGAGAGCTCCTCGACGCTCGATTTGCCGGTGTCCGTGAAGACGCGCGCGCTGGCTTCTTCGAGGGCCGAGAGCGCATTGCCCACTCCGACGAGCTCAGTGAGAGGAGCCGCAGGATCATTCGCCCAGCGCTGCCTGAGGGCAAGCTGGAGCGGAGTCTTGTTGGCATCCGAGCGGGCGTGCTCCGTGAGGTTGACGATCTCGCTCAAAGTCGCGTCGGCGAACCGCTCTCTGACGCCGATCTCAACCTCTTCGAGTTCCTTGGCCCGCTCGTACTCCTGCGCGAGCGCCTCGAGGATCGCTGTCCAGGTGGGTGCGATCTGGTGCGCTCCGAAGTCGTAGCCTTCGCGCAGCACACGCCTCAAACGCCACCAGACGGGCATGAACAGCAAGAACAGGATGAACACGGTTTGCAGGCGCCGCGCCTGCTCGAGCGCCGGGCCGACGTCTGAAGCAGGCAGCTTGTTGCGCCAGCTCCGCGTGGCTTCCTGGGCCTTGGTGAGCGCTCTCGTGCGTTCCGTGTGGAGACGCTGAGAGTCGTCCAGCGCCTGCGAAGCCTCACTCGCCGTGTCGAGCAGCTCGAGTCCGCCGTGACGAGCGAGCTCCGCCAGCGACTCCGCTAGGGCTACTGCTTGGCGCAGCTCATCGATGGTCGGCCCGGCGTTTTCCAGGGCAAGGCTTGCCCCCACTTGCCGAACGCGGTCGAGCGCTTTGCGCACCTCGAGGACACGATCCCGAAGTTCGTTCACTGGACGGTCGTGATCCAGCACGCTACGGGCGACGCGAACGAGTGGAAGCTCGAAGAGTAGCCTGGACTCGCCGACTTCCTGCAGCGCCCGCGCGAGCTCGAGAACAGCCTCACGGCCGCTCTGCCACACTCCATGATCCGGCAGCAGCTCTTCGACCTCCGGCGCGAGCGCCTCGACGTCTCCGAGCTCCAGGCGCTGAACCAAAAGCTCAGCGACGGACGCGCTCGTACCTTCTGCAGGCTGGAGCATGGAACTAGCAAACGCGCGCAGTGCTTCGAGCGGCTCATCCATCCGCTGCAACACTCCGCTGCGCTCACTCTGCCGATCGGGCTTCGGCTGCTCCAGGCTCGCGACGTGGCGCTCGTACGTCGCAGCTAGCTCCGCGATGAATCCGCGTTTGTCCGTCTGCGAGTCGTGAATCAGCAGCGCCACCTCATCGAGACCCAGCTTGGCCAGGCGGGCGAACACCACGTCGAGCGCTGCGCGCTTCTCACACACGAAGAGCACGCGCTTTCCCTGCCCCGCGAAGTCGGCGATCAAGTTCGTGATCGTTTGAGACTTACCGGTGCCTGGCGGCCCTTGAATGATGAAATCACTGCCGGCGCGGGCCCAGTGCAGGGCGGCGGTCTGGGTTGGATCCGCGGGCACGACGACGTAGGGGGCGAGGGGTTCCGTGGAGCCACTCGGAGGCTGCGCCACGTCTCGGGCGTCCAAGGAGAAGAGCCGCTCAAAAGCAGGCAAGGCAGCGTCGTCTGGGCGTTTTGCGAGGGCGTCGTAATCCCTGACCAGGGACATCTTCCGGTAGTTGAAGTTGCCGAGCGTCAGATGCGTCAGGTCGAGCGCCCAGTCATAGCGCCCGGTCGCTTCCTCGGTGAGCCGGTAGGCTTCGTGACTCGTTTCCCTGACGTTCTGGTCTGAATCGTCGCAAG
>JBFXBK010000298.1:0-11505 GCA_050183255.1 Polyangiaceae bacterium
TTAGACTAAAATTTCCGTGCGGAGTTTAAAGGATGTCGGAAACTGAGTATCTCTCCGTACGCAAGATTCGCGGCGCGCCGGACGGAGCGAGTGGCAACGCTCAACAACAGCTAACGCTGGGCTCAAGCTCGAGTGTCCGAGGTCACCTAGCTTCGCGCCATGCAAAACCTCAACGCCTCTGCGCGAAAATGCGCTTCACGTAAACTCTTCACTCGCCTCCGCTGGATCGCTCCGTTGTCCCTCGTGGGGCTCGGGCTTGCCGGGTGCGCCATGCAAAGCGAGCCCGAATCTGACGTGGCCTCGACAAATCAAGAGCTCGCCGGGCGCATCGCCTATCGCGGGAGCGAGTCTCCATCCGAACCGCACCAATACGCAGCGCCCTTCCCCGCCGCCTACGCTGAGCGGGCGCTCGAAAAGGCGCGCATCGTCGCGTCGTCCAACGCCTTCGCGCAGTGTGTCGCGACCACCATGGACGCTCAGTACATGAACTGCAGCGACCCGAATCAGGACTTCAGCCGTGAGGACCAGATCGACCTAGCTTGGGACCATTTCCGTGCGGCTCAAACGCGGCACATCCAAATTCTACACACCCGAGCGGCCCTCGACGGCTCCGAGTTCAGCGGCCCATTCGGCGAGGAATACGGCACCTGCGGGATCAGCGTCCAAGGTCACTACAACGAAGACTTCGAAGGCGGGGAAGGCGTCGAAGACTGGGACACCTACGCTCAGTTCAAGCCCTGGAATTTTCGCGCCGCGGGCATGATTCACGAGTTCACCCATGAGCTGAACTACTGGCACACGGATGACAACAGCTCCCAGGCCGCCTGCGCCGCCCGCAATGGGCGTGCGAGCTACTACGAGCGCGGCGAGCCCTCGCTGCCGTACATCTATGGCGACTGTGCGGGGCAGCTCATCGAAGACAGCTATCGCCAGTGCCGCGGAAGCTGCCCCGCTGGGCAGATGAAGCTGCTCGCGAGCTGGACGGGCGTCGCTAGCGATGACCAGACGTCCACCGCTTGTCAGTGTGTGAAGGACCCTCGCCACGTAGTCGCGCTGCGTTCGACGACGACGGGTCAGGTTGTCACGGCGCTGAACGGCGGCAACGATGAGCTGCGCACCAACTGGTCCGCCAACATCGGTGCTTGGCAGTGGCTCTACGTATTCGATTACACAGGGCAGAACTGGCGTAGCAACGAGGTCGTTTCCGTGCGGGCATTCAATGCCGACCTCTTCCCGAATCTAGCGGACGCGACCGACGACAGCGAAGGCTACGTCGGGCTCCCCGGCGGCTCGGCGTACTTCACCGCCACCTCACAGGCGCCCTTCGGGCTGCAGTTCAAGTCGAGCGGCACGATCCGCAACGGCAGCGTCGTCCAGATCAAGGCCGCGGGCACCTATGCCAAGAACGATGGCGCCCACCTCGCTCGAACCTCCAACGCAGCAGACCCCGCGACCCAGTTCGAGGTGATCGAGCCGCGCCGTGAGCACCTGGTCTACCTGCGGAGTTTTCACGGAAACTACGTACATCGCGACGCCGCAGGCCAACTCTACAACACCCTCACGGACGCAGACATGTTGAGCACGGATCTCACGCGGCGCAGCTCTGCGGCGTTCTGGGTGATCGACTGGAACGGCGGTGATCTGAGGGACGGCGACAAGATCAGCCTCGAGAGCTTTCAGGACGGCAAGTACCAGTACCTGAGCGTGCGTGATGGTGACCACCTGGGCCACGCTCGCTTGAGCAACACCGCAGGTCCCTTCGAGACATTCACCGTCAACATCCTTGACGGCAGCGCCGGCAAGGTCACTTACAGCAACGACGGGCGCAGTGGCAACGACCACAACCGAATCAGCTTGCGTTCGGAAAACGGCACCTACCTCACGGCGATGCCCAGCGACTACTACGCATCGCAAATCCGCAACTACTCAACGGTAGAGAACGCTTGGCAAGGCTTCGATCTGATCTACGTCCAGGAGTACGATCGCCACCGGGCGGCGTGGTGACCTGACGCTGCCTCGCTGGCGACGCGTCCCGTGGCCGTGACCGACTGCGGGACCTGCGTTGCCAGCGCGCCTGGTTCACGAGCGCGCGAGAGCTGGTGCGCGCGTCGGCAGCCAGCCAAAGCGCTTGCTCTGAGCGCTGGCAGCGGCTCGCGCCGCTTTGATGCCCGAAGCCAAGCACGGCGAAACCCCGGGGCCGGTGACGCCAGAGCCCGCCAGGTACAGGCCTTCCACTGCGCCCTTCGTGTGATACGCGTTGGGGCCAAACTGGCTCGGGATCACCGCCGGGCCGTAGATCCCCCCGGCAACGACGCCGGCGAAGTGCACGTTGCTGAGCGGCGTCGAGACGTCCTCCACGACCACGTCGCCGATGACGCCTGGCCAGCGTCGATCCACCGCAGCGCGCAGCGTGGCGGCGGCCTCTGCCTTGAAGGCCTCGTACTCTTCTCCGCGCTTGAGCGCCTTGGCGTCCTGCCACTGCGCGAATGGAGCAAAGGGCACCAGCGTGACCACCTCCAAGGTGCTCATGCCTTCCGGCGCCATCTGCCCCGTGTCGTCCTTGAGGGAGTTGGGGGAGAGGAAAAACGCATGGTCGGCGGGCAGCTTCGTGCCCTTCTGCGCGTAGCCAAACGCCTCGTCCAGGTCCCAGGTGTGGTAGTCCCACACGTTGAACGCGCCCATGCCGTGGTCGCGCAGGTCGCGGTTCATGCCGTAGTAGAGGCAGAGCGAGCCGACCGACGGCATGTTCTTGCTGACCTTCCTCTGCAGCTTCTGGGGCACCACGTCGTGATCCAGCAGGCGCCCGTAGGTCAGCGTCGGGTCGATTGCGCTGATGACAACATCCGCAGGGAAATGCTCGCCGTCGCTCAGGGTGACTCCGCTGACCTTGCCGCCCTGAGTGTGGATCTTCGTAACCTCGGCGCGGCGCTTGTAGACGACGCCCAGCTTGCGCCCCGCGTCGACCAGGCCGTCGCGCAGCGTGCCGCTACCACCGCGGGGGAACCAACCGCCGCTATCCAGGTAGTGTGCCAGCAAGCCAACACCGAGCAGCGCCGGCGCCTGGCCTGGCGGCAACCCATAGTCGCCGCACTGAGCGCCGAGCACGCTCCTGAGCTTCGGGTTCTTGATGGCGCGGCTGAGGTACTGCCCGTAGGTCTCGAGGGCGAGGCGCGCGACCTTCGGCACCTGCATCAGCTTCTTGGCGCCGCTCACATCGGAGCGCATCAGCGGCAGCATGGCCTTGACGACGCCAAAGTAGCGGTCGAGGTCGGCGCGATCCTCGGGGAAAAGCGCGAGCAGGTTGTCGCGATAGTTGTCGGCGCCTTGGGGCACCTTCACCTCGAAGTCAGGGAAGCGCAACAAGTCGAAGCACTCGGGATCCATCGGCGCCATCAGCGCGCTCGGGTCGAGGCCGCAGCGCTCCAGCACGCGGTACATGTCGCCACCGGGATCGCACTGACCGACGTAGTGAACGCCTGGGTCGAAGTGGAACTTCTTGCGCTTGAACGGATTCAGGAAGCCTCCGAGCTGCTTCTCACGCTCCAGTGCCACGACCTCGAAGCCGGCTTGAGCCAAGCCGACGGCTGCCGTTAGTCCCCCCGCACCGGTCCCGATCACCACTGCTCGCTTTGCCATCTCTGATCTCCTGGACTCGCCGCCTCGCGGCGGTCAACCTGCCACGCCATGTAAACGGCGCTAACAATGTTATTGGTGTTTACATCGCGACCCCGGGCGGGTCAAGTTGGGCAAACGCATTTGCCTCACCCCCGAGCCCGATCTCCCTGAAAAGTGCTGGAGAACGTGCGCAAAAGCCTGCAGATGCGGGTGGCGGCCAGTATATGAAGTGAGCGATGGGCGCGACGTACCACCATGGCTCCCTGCGGGAGGCGTTGCTCGACGCTGGTGTGGAGCTGGTCAGCGAGGCGGGTGCCGACGCGGTGTCTCTGCGCGAGTTGGCGCGGCGCGCGGGGGTCAGCAGCGCCGCTCCGTATCGTCACTTCCCCGACAAGGACGCGCTGCTGCGTGGGATCGCTGCGCGGGGCTATCAGCGCTTCGACCAGGCGCTGGGCAAGGTCGCCAAGCAGTCGGCGGACAGCTCTCCGCTGGAGGCCGTGCAGCAGCTGGGCGTCGCGTATGTGCGTTTTGCCGCGCGGAATCCAAATCTGTTTCGCCTGATCTTCAGTCCAGTGGCCCAGGCGAGCGGGCTCGACCCGGAGCTCGACGAAGCCTGCCGCCAGTCCGCAGCGCACCTGCCTCGCTCCTTGGCGCGCCTGCATGAAGCGGGCATCGCCACGAGCATCAACATCCAGGAGCTGACTGAGCTGGCGTGGGCGCTGGTGCACGGC
Source organism: Polyangiaceae bacterium (assembly GCA_050183255.1). GTDB lineage: Bacteria > Myxococcota_A > Polyangia > Polyangiales > Polyangiaceae > JAHBVY01. The sequence continues at coordinate 4,347 of JBFXBK010000298.1, forward strand.
GTCGCGATGCTGCACCTGGATGGCCTGGTAGGCGACGCGCAGCCGAAGAGCGCTGAGCGCGCCGCTGAGCGGGTGACCCAGCACCTGGTCGCCCTCTTCCGTGCGGACAGACCTTAGCGGTCTGCGCTCGCGGAATCGTGACGCTTGCGCTCACTCAAAAAAAATCTGGGGCCTCCCCTTGACCGCCTGCGAGGCGGATTTATCCGAATGTGCCGTGTTCTCGGCGGAGCCGGCCAAGGCCACGCACGCGGCGCTCAGGGCGGCGCGCGGTCTCGGGTTCGGTCCTGCTCAACTTGGAGGAGAGGATGAAGATTCGACCCCTACACGACCGCCTGGTTGTCAGGCGCGTCGAGCAAGAGCAAATGACCAAAGGCGGGATCGTGATCCCCGACACCGCCAAGGAGAAGCCCATCGAAGGCGAAGTGATCGCCGTGGGCAACGGGAAGCTGCTCGAGAACGGCGACCGTCAGGCGCCCGGTGTCTCCGCTGGTGACCGGGTGCTGTTCGGCAAGTACTCGGGAACTGAAGTGAAGATCGACGGAGAGGAGCACCTGATCCTGCGTGAGGACGACGTGCTCGCCGTCGTGGAGAAGAACTAGCGAAAGGAAAGCACGGAGGTTTCGAATGTCTGCGAAAGCCATCATGTACGACTCAGCCGCCCAGCAGAAGATCCTGAGCGGTGTGGATGCGCTGGCCAACGCGGTGAAGGTCACCCTGGGGCCGCGGGGGCGCAATGTGGTGCTGGAGAAGAGCTGGGGATCCCCCAAGATCACCAAGGACGGAGTGAGCGTCGCCAAGGAGATCGAGCTCAGCGACAAGTTCGAGAACATGGGCGCGCAAATGGTCCGCGAAGTCGCCTCCAAGACGGCGGACCTCGCTGGCGACGGCACCACCACCGCCACGGTGTTGGCTCAAGCCATCGCCCGCGAAGGCATGAAGCTAGTTTCCGCGGGGCACAACCCCATGGACCTGAAGCGTGGCATCGACCGCGCGGTGGAGCGCGTCGTCGAGCGCTTGCGCTCGATCAGCCGCGACGTGAGCGATGACAGTGAGCTACGCCACGTGGGGACGATCAGCGCGAACGGTGATCATACCGTGGGTGAGATGCTCGCCGAGGCGATGAACAAGGTCGGCAAAGAAGGTGTGATCACCATCGAGGAGGCGAAGGGCCTGGAGACGACCCTCGAGGTGGTCGAGGGCATGCAGTTCGACCGTGGTTACCTCTCGCCGTACTTCGTCACCGACTCCGAGCGCATGAAGTGCGTGCTCGACGACCCGTACATCCTGCTGTCGGAGAAGAAGATCTCCAACATGAAGGATCTGGTGCCGGTGCTCGAGCAGATCACGAAGCAGCAGAAGCCCATTGTGATCATCGCCGAAGACATCGACGGCGAGGCGCTCGCGACCCTGGTCGTGAACAAGTTGCGCGGCACCTTGCAGTGCCTCGCGGTAAAGGCTCCTGGCTTTGGCGATCGACGCAAAGAGATGCTCAAAGACATGGCCGTGCTCACCGGAGGTCAGGTGGTGAGCGACGATCTCGGCGTGAAGCTGGAGAACGTCTCGATCAACGACTTGGGCCGCGCAAAGCGCGTGGAGGCGGACAAGGACAACACCACGGTCGTCGACGGCGCCGGGAGCAAGCAAGAGCTGCAGGGGCGCCTGGAGCAGCTGCGCAAGCAGATCGAGGCGACCACCAGCGACTACGATCGGGAGAAGCTCCAGGAGCGCCTCGCGAAGCTCAGCGGCGGCGTCGCGGTGATCCAGGTCGGCGCCGCGACGGAGAGCGAGCTGAAGGAGCGCAAGGATCGCGTCGAGGATGCGATGCACGCGACCCGAGCCGCGGCCGAAGAGGGCATCGTGCCCGGCGGTGGCGTCGCCCTAGTGCGCTGCCAAGCCGCCCTCGACTCCCTGGAGCTGAGCGGCGAGCAGCAAGTGGGCGCGCGGGTGCTACGCCGAGCGCTGGAAGAGCCGTTGCGACAGATCGCAGCGAACGCCGGCTTCGAGGGCTCAGTGGTCGTGCAGAAGGTGCGCGAGAGTGACGGCGCGTTCGGATTCAATGCAGCCAGCGGAGAGTACGGCGACCTGATCCAGGCGGGAGTCATCGACCCCACGAAGGTCGTGCGCACGGCGCTGGAGAACGCTGCCAGCGTCGCCGGTCTGTTGTTGACCACCCAGGCGCTCGTCGCAGAGAAGCCCAAGGCCGAAGCGCCCAAGGCCCCTGGCGGCGCGGGCATGGGCCCGGGGCTCGACTTCTAGTATCCGTGAGGAAGCGTGGCGCGCCCCGCTGCGTGCCACGCTTCAGGTCTGGCGCCGGAGACTTCGCGCGGCTCAGGCTGCAGAGGAGCGAACTTGCCAGTCCGAAGCTGAGAAGCTCTTCTGCAGGTGCTCGATCAACGCGCGCACCCGGAGCGGCAACCCTCGGCTCTTGGCGACCACTGCGTAGACGCCGATCTCGCCCCGCCGGGACTTCTCCAGCAGGGGCTCGGCCGCGCCGCACGCAACGTCCCGCGCCACCATGAAGTAAGGAACCACACACAGCCCCAGGCCCGCCAGCATGGCCTCTCGCAGCACGGTTCCGTTGTTCGTGGCGAAGGTCGAGCGCGTGATGGCCACGGGCTTGCCGTCTTCACCTCGAAAGCGCCACTCCGCAGCGGCGTCGACCAGGGAGTAGTGCAGGCACTCGTGGTGCACCAAGTCTTCCGGACGCTGCGGGCGGCCGCGGCGCTCGAGGTATGCTGGGCTGCCCACCACCACCAGGCGATCGCTGGCGATCTGCTTCGCCACGAAATCGCCGTCGTGCAAGCGCGTGACGCGGATCACGAGATCGAACTCGCCCGCGACGGGGTCGACGAACTGGTCGTTCGCCAGCAGCTGAACCTCCACGCCCGCCCTCGCGATCTGGAAGCGCGCGATCGATTCCGCGAGGAACATCTGGGTGAAGGTGACCGGCGCGCTGATGCGGATCAGCCCTTCCATGGCTGAGTTCGCGCCGCTCACCGCAGCCTCCGCCTCGCGAGCGGCGGCCAGCACCCGCGCGCAGTGCTCGTAGAAGCGCGCGCCGTCTGCCGTCACCTGCACAGAGCGGGTCGAGCGGCGCAAGAGCTGGACCCCAACGCGCTGCTCCAAGAGCGTGATGCGGCGGCTCACGGCGCTCTTCGCGATGCCGGTGACACGCGCTGCTTGGGAGAAGGACTGGGCGTCCACCACGCGGGCGAACAGCGCGAGGTCCACGATGTTCTCGAGGTCGAACGACATGTCGCGGAGATTAGCGGCTGCCCTGGTCTGTACAAGGACTGTTCTCTTCAGGAGAACAATGCGTGCTCCTCGCGGTGGCTACTGCAGGCGCTGCGGGGGCGGTAGGTCAAGGGCGTGGGCGCCAGGTCGCCCCGAAGGAGGTATCGTGAGTTCACTACTGAAACGCTTTTTGTCGACCGACTCCCACAGCAACGCGCTGCTCTATCAACGCGTGGTGCTGGGCGCGGTGATGTTTCCCCACGGCGCTCAGAAGCTGCTGGGCTGGTTTGGCGGCTACGGGGTGAGTGCGACCATCGACCACTTCGTCACGCACTATCACGTGCCAGCGCCCGTGGCGTTCCTGGTCGTGCTGGGGGAATCGTTCGGCGCGCTGATGTTGGTGCTCGGCCTCGGCACGCGCTTCGCCGCCGCGAGTATTTCGCTCATCATGCTTGGCGCAGCGCTGAGCCACGTCAGCGTGGGCTTCTTCATGAACTGGTTTGGCACCCAGAGCGGAGAAGGCTTCGAGTACCACCTGCTAGCGCTGGGCCTGGCGCTGGTCGTGCTGTTCAAGGGCGCTGGGCGCTACTCCCTGGACAGCGCACTCGCTTCGGTCGCTGAGCGCGGTGTGGGCAGCACCGATCCCGCGGAGGCAACCTGAAGCTCATCAGGCTAAACGAACTGCAGGGCTGCCTTCACTTCTTCGCGCGCATCTTCGGCTTTTGGGGGGGAGGCGCGTCGTCTTCATCCAGGGCCCGGATCAAGGCGTCGAAGGTCTTGGTCACGGCTCTGCGGCGCGCCTTGAAGCCATCGCTCATTTCAAAGCCGGGCTCCTCTTTCATCTTCGCTTCGATCTCGAGGAAGCGCGCCTTCCAGCGCTTGGCGACATCACGGCTCGATTCGGGCTTGGTCTTGTCCACGAGCAGACCAAAGGCGCTCGCTTCCTTTGCGGCGAAGCCAAGCAGCGCCACGTAGCCGAGCAGTCCCTGGACGTCGTCCCACAGCGTCTCTGGATCGTCGAGCACCGTGAGCGCCTCGCGCCAGCGCTCCGTCTCGAGGCTCAGCAGATCCAGCGCGTGGTCGTTTTGAAACGGTCCAGGTCCCCAGTCACCCATGAGGCGAGTCTACGCCAGGCGTGGCGGCATGCTCGAGGCGAAACGTGGGCAAGCGACGTTCGGGGGTCCAGCCTTCGGCCAGGGCGCGCTGGATCAGCGGGGCGACGAACGCCGGGCTGATGATGGCAGGTGAGTTGCGGGCGGAGGTCCAGAGCTGGAGTTTGCCGTCGCGCTCCTCGAAGCCGCTCAGGTTCAGCCAAGGGTCGCGCCAGTCCTTGAGCTTGACCACCAGGCGTTGCCCCGCGGAATCCGAACCGCTGACTCGCAGCTCGCTCGAGTCGTAGCCCGGCTGCAAGCGCCACCAGTACTCGCGTCCGTCGACCGTGATGCGCCGGTAGCCGCGGCGTTTGCTCGGTCGTGTCACTTCCCGAGCTCCGTGACCACGACCTCCGGGGGCTTCGACTTGAAGACTTGCTCGTAGACGGCGCTCGCGGCCTTCTGGATCTCCGCGGGGGACCTGTCGAAGAGCTTCTCTGTCAGCTGCGCCAGCTGCGTGCGCTCGCGTCGCAGGGCGGTGAGCCATTGGTCCTTCGGGAGCAGGCCGAGCTCGTGGCCCAGCAGCGATAGGACGAAGGCGCCGCCGTGGGCTCGGGGGAGGCTGGTGACGTCGCTGAGGCCCGAAGCGGCCACGCGCCACAGCGCGATGCGCGGGCAGGGTTGCTCCCGCATCAGCAGGAGTAGCCGCGAGGAAACGAATGCCCGCTTGTCGATGCCGTCCTTGCCGGCGCCTTCGGGGAGCGCGAACTGGTCGGCGGCGAGGCGCTTCTTCTCCAGCTGTTCGACGACGAACTCGCGCTCCTGGAGCTCGAGGATGTGGGTCAGCGCGCTGTCGACCTGGCGCTGATAGCCCTCCAGGCGATCCGCGGCTTTGACGATTTGCTGCGCGTCGGGGTCGTTGATCTCGTCCAGCTGCTCCACCAGGGCTTCGGGCATGCGCAAGGTGACGTCGCCGCGCAGGCGGTAGTTCTTGCGCCGCAGCGCCTGAATGCCGAGGTCGCGGCGCTTCAGCTCGCTCGCGACGAACTCTGCGTCGTCTTTGGAGAACTCCGAGTTGTTCACGATCTCTTCGAAGACGAGCGGTGCCACCTTGCGCCCAGCGGCCAGCACCGCCTCGTGGTTGTCGCGCCCGATGTCGAGGCCGAGCGTGCCGCTGGTTCCCGACGGCAACAAGAGCCGGTCCAGGAAATAGTACTCGTTGTACTCGATGGGCAGCATCACGAAGTCGTGCCCGGGGGAGAGCAGGCCCGTCGCGGTCATGTTGAAGTTGAGGCGGTCGATGCGCTTGCCCCACATCACCTTCAGCTCTTCGCTGCCGATCTTCACGGAGAAGCGCCGCCTCACCACGTATGCCATGAGCCAGTTGGAGCTCAGGCCGTCGCTCGACGTCTCGAGGTAGGCGTACAGGAAGGCGGGGACCTTCGCGTCGGTGAACGCCAGGTTCAGCGCGTTCAGCTTCTTGTTGTATTCGAGGAAGAGCTCATCAGTTGGCTTGGTCTTGCTCATGGCGATGCTTGCGCTCACCACGTCTGACAAACGGTTGTACGCGTCGTCGCCGGTTTGCTTCTGTACGGCGGGGCTCAAGAGCTCGTCCGTGAATGGCTTGGTGTCCTGGGCCTTGTCGACGGCGATGACGAAGCCGGTCAGCGGCTTGTCCAGCGCCTTGCCCAGGGGTGTCGTGAGGAACGCGTCCTCCGGCGTGGGGTTGAACTTCTGGTAAAGGAAGAAGCCGGTCGTCGCGAGCGCGATCAGGCCGAGGCTCAAGAAGGTGACCAAGCTCGGCACGCGAGTGGAAGACTTCGGCACCTCCGCGGAGACTCTGAGCTCCGAGAAGCGAGTGCTGACCGCGACCGCGTCTTGGATGTCCACGTCTTTGCCGCGTGGATGCAGCTGCAAGAAGGCAGCCTGAAGCACGTGCTCCGGCGTGGCCTCGAGCAAGTCGGCGCGCGCGGTGGTGAGCGCCCTGGCCATGGCGCGCCTCACCCGCCCCCGGAGGAGCACGTCGATGTTCGCGACGGCGAGGTGAGTTGCCTCGGTGAGGCCGAGCTCTTCGGCGCGCACCAGCGCCATCAAGGTGTGTGACTGAACGCTTCCCACGATCGGGTCCTTCCGCGGCCCCGTATCGCTGCCCGCGCTACGAGAGCCCTACCAATATTTCTCTGAGGAAATGTGCCCTGGCTTGCGCACCCGGTGCTTGACCAAGCCGAGGGGCTTCAAGGCCTCGTGGGTATCATCGATCATCTGAGGATTGCCGCACAAAAGCACATGGCAACGCTCGGGTTCGAGCTCGGCGCCGGCGAGCGCCTGAATGCGTCCATCCGCGAAGGCCGCGGGGATCCGCCCGGCGACTTCATCCGCCGCCGCGGCGTCCCGACTCACGGCGCGTAAGTAGCGGAAGTTGCCGCGCTTTGCCGCGAGCTGCTGCAGCTCCTCCGCGTAGGCGAAGTGCGCCCGCTCCCGCACGCCATGCACCAAGAAGACGCGCTCGAAGTGCTGCCACAGGGCCGTCCCCCGTAGCATGGAGATGAAAGGGCCTAGGCCAGTGCCCGTGGCCAAGAGCCATGCGTCGCGGGTCTGCGGCATGTACTTGAGGGTGAAGAAGCCCTGGGGCTTCGGATCCAACTCCAAGCTGCTGCCGACGGCGAGGTCAAACAAGCTGGGGGTGAGGGCGCCCCCGGGCACCGCCGTGACGTAGAACTCGAGGGGCTCCCCCGGCGCTGAAGCCGCGGAGTACGAGCGCCGAATCGGTCCCTCGGGTGTATCGACGCCGAAGTTGAAGAACTGTCCTGCCTCGAAGTCAGGCGCGGCGTCCA
>JBFXBK010000299.1:0-11499 GCA_050183255.1 Polyangiaceae bacterium
GTCGTTTTGATATAGCGGCTCCGGGTCCTTGCCGTCCTGAAGAATTTCCGCAGAGTAATCAACGCCGCGAGCGTGCATGTGACTCTGAGCGTTCAAGAGCGTGATGTCGTTCGGGACCAAACAGCGCATGCGCGCCTGGGACTTGGACATCCCGTTCGCGCGGATGAAGATGTTGTAATAGAAGAGGATGCCGCCTTCGTGCTCCACCTGAGAGTCGGGGATGGTCTCCAGGTTGATCTTGACGAGCGGCTGGATGGGCTTTTGCGTCGTGTTGATGTAGTGGGCGTTGATCATCAGCACGGTGTTCGGCTCAACCCGCATCGCGACGTTGTCCGGGAACTTGGAGAACGTCCCACCGTCTGCGTTCTGTGAGCCGCCGATCACATCCAGCACGTCCCAGCCGTTGCTCGCACCGTCAGAGCAATCGAAGACGTCGCTCGTGTCGACCACGGTGCCGTCCTGCTTCTGTGTCGGGATGGACGTGTACTGGGTGCGATAGAGCAGGACGTGGTGGCTGCCCGATGTGAAGCGTGTTTCCGTGCGGTTGATGTTCAGCCCGCTGGCTGGCATCTGGATGAACTTGCAGTGCTCGACTTCTTCGCCGGGACCGATCTCGGTCTTCATCTCGAGCTGCAAGCCCTTACCCTCGGCCGGTGGCTCGAGCAACTCGCCGGAGTCACCCGACTCCGAGCCAGAGTCAGAGCAGCCCAGCAGCAGCGCGCCAGCGCTCAGCAGGCATGCGAGCTGTTGAACTCGGAAGGGATGAGCGAACGAGACGCGGAAGCCGCGCGTTGGGCGATGGAGCGAGTGGGGCATGGATCTCCTCGAGTGGGGGGACGTTAAGGGTACTGAGTGCCACCGGCCCTCGCAACGCTGACAGCAGACGTTTCCGGTTGGATAGGACGTTCCAGTCGCATCTGGCGCGCTTGGCCGTGTGGGACGCTGGCGCACCTCAAGGCGAAGCGACCGCAAAGCGACTCGTTGACGCGAGTGCGGCCAAGGAAACGCGCTCGCTGCGTACTAAAGTGAATGGCGCACGTGGCTCGCATCTCTCGTCCTCCTGGTTTTGACATGGCGTACCGCCCAAGTGAGGCGGTGTATGGCCCTCCGTTGCTCATCTGGGTGCCGTCACTCACCTACATGGGGATCGCGCTCGGCGTCAGCCTGATGGTGCTGATCGCCGAGCGCAGCTCTCCCGGCACTTGGCTCCACGAGTACTTCATCCGTGGTGACGACTATCGACTCATCAGCTCGCGGATGCTGGCGTTTCTACTGACGGCGAGCGCTGTGGCTGCGCTGCTCCGCACCAGCATGCGCGGCGTGCGTATCCGCGGGGACGGACTCGAGTGCCGCGAGATCTCAGGTTTGCTCTGGCCACGGGTACGCCGCATCAAATGGGCGCAAATCGACCTGATCCGCCTCGACGCCGTGGGTGCCATCGCCCTCGACCTGTGGGACGGAAGCCGTGCGGAGCTTCCGACGGTGCGCGATCGCCTGGCGCTCGAGGCTGAGCTCGAGCGACTCGCGGCGGCCCGCGCAATTCCCATTCGCGGCGGCAAGGGGCTGTACGATCTGCCCGAAGAAGACGAGTACGCGAGCGACGACGACGCCGAATGAAGGCGGCGTCAGATCCCGTCGGTGGGTTGGGCCGTGATCTTCACCTTCCCCTCGATGCGCTTGGAGACGATCACCTTGTTGTCTTTCGTCACGATCACGGCGCCCACGCCGTCTGTCTCTTCGACCAGCTTGAGGCCCTTCTCTGGGCCAAGGATGAAGACGGCGTCGTCGATGGCGTCCGCTAGCAAGGCGGATGGCGCCCAGACGGTCACGCTGCGACTCGCCGTCGCGGGGTAGCCTGCGCGCGGATCGATGATGTGGTGGTAGCGCTTGCCGCCATGGACGTACGCGCGAGCGTAGTCCCCGGCGGTAGAGAAGGCGTGATCCGTCAGCTCGATCACGGCGAAGAAGCTCCCTTCCTTGCCGCGTGGATCTTGAATGCCACTGACCCACGGCGAGCCGTCTGGTTTCCTTCCCGCGCCGTAGAGATCGCCGCCCGCCTGAACCAAGAAGCTCGTGAGCCCGGCCTTGCGCATCGCCGTCGCCATCTTGTCCACGATGTAGCCCTTGGCGATGCCTCCGAGTCCGAGCTTGGAGTCCTTGGGCACCTTGACCTGCGGCGGGTCGTCTTGAGTTTCCACGCGGCTATAGTTTACGCGCGGGAGTAAGCGCCTGATCTCCGCGGCACTCGGCGGCTTCGGGTCTGCTTCGCGAGCGTCGCCGAACTTCCACAGGCCGCCCAGGGAGTTCCAGGTGATATCGAAGGTACCCTCGCTCACCTTGCCAGCCCACAGGCCCTTCTTCACGACCTCAAGAGTCTCCGGCGCGACCTTGACGAACTCGCCCGCGGACGCGTTGACGTGGCCGACGTCGCTGTCTGCTGTCCAGTCACTCAAGAGCTTCGCGAGGCGATCGACCTCAGCCATCGCGGCCTGCATCGCTTGCTTCACCTCGGGTTCGGCGAGCTTCGGCGTCGTGTAGCTGACCAAGTGGAGCTTGGTTCCCATCGCATCGGCCTGCAGATCGACGCGCTGGGGCTCAAAGGCTCGACTGGCCGACGCTGTTACAGAAGTGCTCGAGGCCGCTCGAGTGTCACCCTTTGCGGGCTCCTTCGGCGCGTCGTCACAGGCCGCGAGCAAGAGCCCGAAACATAGGAAAAAAGCTCGAGTATTCATGGAGTTGCTGGGAGTCGAAGCGGTGCTGGGACACTGCCGAGTGCATGAGGGCTCAGGTTCCCCCGTCCAATGAACACTTCTCCCCGTTGCGGGGACAGTGAAGTGATCCGTGCGTAGCGAACGCATCTTTGGTAGCGACTCTCCCTGGGTATGAACAGTCGAATCACATCTCACGTGTTCCGCGGGGCTTTCGGGATGCTGTTGGTTGGTGCGCTGGCAGTCAGCGGCTGCAAGAAGGACAAGCCGGAGCCGGAAGCTACCCCCACCGCGCCGAGCCTGAGCCTGGCGTCCCTCGATCAACCAAAGCTCGAGGCGAACGCGAAAGCTGCGGGCTACACCCAGTCCTCCAAGGATGACGAGTCCATCGACGCTGGGACGATCTACTCGCTGAAGTACGAGGTGGAGGGCAAGGACGTGTTCGTCAACCTCTACGACTTCAGTCAGTGGAAGAAGGCAGCGGCGAAACCGTCGCTCACGCTGGATGGATCCCGCATCCTGTACGTCTCCGCCATGAACGACTCGGGTTCGAGCTCAGCAGAGCTAGCGGAGAAGGTCAAAGCCAAGGGGCTCGCTGGCCTCAAGCGCGCGGATCTCGAAGGCGTGGTCAAAGGTGCGGGCTGGAAGGTGGACGAGGGCGCCGAGGACGAGGACGAGTCGATCAACGTCAAGAGCTTCGAAGTCGAAGCCGTGCGCGGCGATGACGCGAAGGGCGACGACGCCGACGCAACCGTCATCCTGTACGATTTCTCCAAGCCGCTGAGTGAGAGCCGCGCCGTGGTCAAGGACGACCGCGCGCTGGTGGTGGGCTGCAAAGAGGACGTGGCGCTGGCGCAAAAGGTGCTGCAGAAGCTCGCTGGCGGCTGATATCGTCGGAGCATGTTGCTGCGCGATTTCGCTCTGGCGCCTTTGCTCGCCCTCTTATTCGTCGGTTGCGGCGCTGGACAGCCTCCAGTTGTACCGCAGGGAAATGATTCGGCTGCTGCAGGAGCTGGCGAAGCAGCGCCGGGCGTTGGCGCAGAGACTCAAGAGAGCACCTCTCCCCCAACCGAAACTGGAGAAGGCGATGACGACGCCGATGAGGACGACGAAGGCGTTGAGATCCCGGATGACGAGAAACCGGCCGAGGCCGGTGACGATGCCGCGCGGAATAAGCTCTATAAGATGGTACCGGGAGGCGTCGACGTCACCATCGATGGCCTGATGTTCCACGTCAAAGCCGAGGCGAAGAAGCAAGGCGCTGGCTGGGGTGTCGTGGTGAAGGTCAAAGCCGAGAGTGAAGGGGACGCGACGCGCTATTTGATGGTGCCGAACGCGGGCCCGCTGGCGTTCGCCACCAAGGTGACCCAGGGTGAGAAGGTCGTCACCGAAATCGGCGACACGCGCGAAGGCGAAGGCTCGAAGACGGTGGGGCCCGATGGCGCGCTCGAGTTCGAGCGCACGTGGCCTCCGAAGGGCACGAAGCCGCTCGTTGGTGGACAAGAGCTCGAGCTCCAGGTGGGCCTTTGGGGCCTCGGACGTGAAGCGGGAAAGACACGGCCAGTGAAGGGCTTCGTGGTGGTGAAGGTCGTCGCACCCAAGGGCCGCCCGGCGAAGGCCTACGTCAATCCACCCAGCTGACGCTTCGGGTTCGGGGCGCCTCGGGATTTTGGGGGGAGAGGAGCAGTGCTCGCCGCAGTGGGGCGATGCACACGGCGCTTTTCTTGGCCCGAAGCCGTGGGTCGCGCTAGGCGCCGGAGGGATGCGTACTTCCAGCCTGGTTGCCCTGAGTCTGTTGATCTTGAGTGGCTGCAGTAAGACCGAGGAACCGGTTCAAAAGGCCGCGACCACGTCGCCTCCTGCGGATGAGTCAGCCAAGCCGCCGGCTGCCGCGAGTGGAGCAAAGCCCGCCGCGAAGGAACCGGAGAAGCAAGCGCTGACGCGACCTGCGAAGCCACTCAACGTGTTGTTCCTGACGGTCGATGCGCTGCGCGCGGACGACATGCCATGGGTTGGCTACGAGCGCGAGACCGCGCCGAACCTGACCAAGCTCGCGAAAGAGTCCGTGGTGTATGACAACCATCGCTCCGTCACGAGCTACACGGCGCAGTCCGTGGCGTGCATGCTCAGCGGGCGCTTGGCGGGCACCTTGTACCGTGATGGCTACTTCTTCACTGGCTACCGGGATGTGGGCAACGACTTCATCCAGGAGGCAATGCAGAAGAAGGGCATCCGCACCATGGGCGTGCAAGCCCATATGTATTTTGGTCGTGGAAAAGGCATCGACCAAGGCTTCGATGTTTGGGACATGGTGCCTGGCATCACGTTCGACGCGCAGACCGACAACTTCGTCACCGGCGAGAAGAGCACCAAGAAGATCATCGAGGTGCTGAGCAACCCGGAGAACACGAAGGGCCAATTCTTCTTGTGGAGCCACTACATGGATCCACACGACAAGTACCAGAAGCACGCGGAGAGCCCCGACTTCGGAAACAGCAACCGGGACCGCTATGACTCCGAGGTTTGGTACACCGACAAGTGGCTCGGCGAGCTCTTCAAGTGGGGCGAGAAGCAGCCGTGGTGGAAGGACACCGCGATCGTGATCACCGCGGATCACGGTGAGGCGTTCGGCGAGCACGGCATGTGGAAACACGCCTTCGATGTGTGGGACGTGCTGCTCAAGGTTCCGCTGATCATCAAGGCGCCAGGGGCCGAGCCGAAGCACATCAGCGAGATGCGCAATCACCTGGATATCGCGCCTACGCTGGTCGATCTGATGGGCATGGACGCGCTGCCCACGTTCATGGGCAAGAGCCTGGTGCCCGAGGTCTACGGAGCGAAGCCGGAGAAGCGCGAGACGCTGATTTTCGAGCTGGCCGAGGATAGCCACAATCCGCCGCGGCGGGCCGTGATCCACGGGGACTACAAGCTGATCGTCTACGGCAAGGGCTGGAAGTACCTGCTCTTCAACCTCAAGGACGACCCGGGCGAAGAGAAGGACCTCGCCAAGACCGACGAGGCGAAGCTCGAAGAGATGAAGAAGATCTACGAGGCAGAGTTCGCCAAAGTGCCGAGCATCGAGCCTTACGGCGGGATGAAGCTCAAGAGCGGCAGTGAAGCCAAGGGCCCCATGGGCCCGCCCAAGCAGTAGTAGAGCGCCTCGAAAGCTGGTACGCCAGGGCACTGTTCGCGCCCTGGCGCGCTGCTTTTGGAGGCATGGATGAATGAGATCTTCGCGGCGAAGCCCACCAAGACTTCCCGCCCCATCGTCGCCTTGGAGAAGGGCGAGCTAAAGGCTTGGATCAAAGGACAGCGCGCTGCGACCCGAAACTGGCTCGCAGCGACGGACTTCAAGGCCAAGGCGGGTGAGTTTGCGCTGATCCCGAGTAGGGACGGTGGCCTCGAGCGGGTGCTGCTTGGAGTTTCCTCAAGGAAAGAGGCTTGGGACTGGTCTGGTCTCGCACGTCGGTTGCCCGCTGGGCGCTACCACGTCGGCTCCACGCTGGAGCCGGGCTACGCCACCACCGCGGCGCTCGGCTGGGCCCTTGGGCACTATCGCTTCGATCGCTACAAGGCGCACAGTGGCAAAGGCGCGCTCTTGGGCTGGCCCGAGGGGGCCGATCAGGGAGAGGTGCAGCGGCTGTACGAAGGCATCAGCCTCGCGCGTGATTTGATCAACACACCCGCCGGCGATCTGGGGCCGACCGCGCTCGGAGAGAGCGCCAAGGAGCTTGCCGCGCGGCACAACGCGAAGTTCAAGCTGATCGTCGGCGACAAGTTGCTCGAGCAGAACTACCCGACGATTCACGCGGTGGGACGTGCCTGCAGTGACCCGCCACGCTTGATCGATTTCACCTGGGGCGATCCCAAGCACCCCAAGCTCACCCTGGTTGGCAAGGGCGTGTGCTTCGACACCGGAGGGCTCGACATCAAGCCTGCCGACAACATGAAGCTGATGAAGAAGGACATGGGCGGCGCCGCGCTGGTGCTCGGCCTCGCCCACACCATCATGAGCGCCGGCCTGCCGGTGCGTCTGCGCGTGCTGGTGCCCGCTGTGGAGAACAGCGTCGCCGGCAACGCGTTCCACCCCCTGGACGTGATCAAGACACGCAAGGGGCTGACGGTCGAGATTGGGCACACCGACGCCGAAGGGCGGCTAATCCTGTGTGATGCGCTGGCTGAGGCGGATACGGAGAATCCGGATCTGCTCATCGACGCTGCGACGCTGACCGGCGCCGCGCGCGTGGCGCTGGGCACGGAGTTGCCCGCGCTGTTCACCAACGACGACGACGTCGCCGGCGCTGTGCTCAGCGCCGGCCTACGTGAGGGTGACCCGCTGTGGCGCTTGCCGCTCTTCGAGCCCTACAAGGAGCAGCTCAAGACGCCCATGGCAGACTTGAACAATCAAGGCGGCCCGTTTGGCGGCGCCATCACGGCGGCGCTCTACCTCCAGAGCTTCATTTCCAGGCGGCAACGCTGGGTGCACATCGACACCATGGGCTGGAACCTGCGCTCGCGGCCGGGGCGCCCCGTCGGCGGCGAGGCGTTCGCGCTGCGTGCACTCTACCGGATGCTGGTTGAGCGCTACCCGCGCTGAGCAGTCGCGCTACAAAGCACAACAGGCAGGCCGATGCTTCGGCCTGCCTGTTTCGGTGCTTAGAGGTCAGTCACGGAACGCGCGATGTAGCGCGGCGGTCAGCGTGTCCACGTCTTCCTCGGCGCAGAACAGCGTCGCGCGCAGTGGAGAGGTCGCCATGGCCTTGAGCCGCACCCCGATGCCCGCCGCTACAGAGCGTGTCTTGGAGAGCTTGGCTGCGTTGCGACCGAAGAAGTCACCCGCGACGCTCACCGCGCCGCAGCCCTCTTCGATTTGCACCTGATCGAGCAGCTGCGCCTTCACGCTTGCCCAGTCAGGGACGTCCGCGAGACTGAACCACAGGTCGGCGATCTCATGATCCGCGTCCAAGTGGAGCACCGGCAGGGACGCCTCGGCCGCGGCGGCGAGCATGCGATCCATCGAGCGCTCACCGCTCGCGCGCAGGCGCACGAGCTGCTTGGTGCCAGATACGCCGGCGACGTCGAGCTCACCCACTTCTTCGGGGCGATCGATGCGGGTGCCTCCGTTCGCGTCACCGAACGTCGCGCGAGCGTACAACGCCACCTGGCTCTTGCGCGCAAACTCGATGCACTCCGCGTGCAGCACCTTCGCGCCATGAGCGGCGAGCTCCAGCATCGCCTCGTGGGTGATCGACTTGAGCAGCTCCGCCGAGTCCACCACGCGGGGATCAGCAGTGTACACGCCGTCCACGTCTGAACAGATCTCGCAGTACTCGGCGCCCAGCGCGCCCGCCAGCGCCACCGCGGTGGTGTCGCTGCCGCCTCGACCGAGCGTCGTCACTTCGCGCTTGTAGGACACGCCCTGGAAGCCAGCGACGATCACGATGCGCCCGGACTCCAGCTCGTCTTGCACGCGGAAGGGGCGCACCTCGATGATGCGCGCGCCGGAGTGGCGGTCGTTGGTGAGGATCCCCGACTGCGAGCCGGTGAGGCTGATCGCCTGGTAGCCGAGCTCGCTCACCGCCATGCTGAGCAGCGCCATGCTGGTGCGTTCTCCGCAGCTGAGCAGCATGTCGAGCTCGCGGCGGCTCGGGCTGGGGCTGATTTCACGCGCGCGAGCCAACAGCTGATCGGTGGTCTTGCCCATGGCGCTGACCACCACCACTACCGCGAAGCCCTTCTTGCGGGTCTCCACGACGCGGGCCGCGACCTTCTTGATCTTCTCGGTGTCGGCGACGGACGAACCGCCGTACTTCTGAACTACGATACGCATTGTATCCTCCCGGCAACGGGCTCGCTTGCGAGCGCGTCATGAATCGTGGCTTGTGGCGCCTCCCGGGCGCGAATTGCAATTGTTAGCGACCCTTGAACACGGGCTTGCGCTTCTCAGCGAAGGCGCTGAGCGCCTCGACTCGATCCTCACTGCGTAGACACGTGTCGTAAAACATGCGCTCGAGTTCGATGCCGTGGCTGAACGGCACCTCATAGGAAGCGTCGATGGCGCGCAGCGCGGCGGCTTGCGCGAGCGGCGCACCACCGGCGAGGGGCGCGATGTAGCTCAGCGTGTCTTGCAGCACGTCCTGGCCTTCAGGCGTGACCTGGTTGACCAAGCCAATCTCCAGTGCCTCTTTGGCCTTCAGTCGGCGTCCGAACAGGATCAGCTCCTTGGCGCGGGCCTCGCCCACGATTCGCGGAAGGCGCTGAGTGCCGCCCGCACCAGGGATGATGCCGATGCTGACTTCCGGCAGACCAAGCACTGCGTGTTCAGCGGCAACCCGCATGTCGCAGAGCAGCGCGAGCTCCAGGCCTCCGCCCAGCGCGACCCCGTTGATGGCAGCCACGACGGGCGCCGGGTAATCGAGGATCCACAGCAGTTCCGTGCGGTAGAGCTCGAGCTGCTTGCGCACATCGTTCTCGCCCATGCCCTTGCGCTCTTTGAGATCCGCGCCGGCGCAGAAGGCCTTGGTCCCGGCGGACGTGATCACCACCGCGCGAGTGTCGTTACTCTGACTGAGCTCGCGACCGATACGCCCAAAGGCGAGGAGCGTGTCTCGAGAGAGCGTGTTCATTCGCTCCTCGCGCTCGATGGTGACGATCGCGACCTGGCCGCCGGCTATTTCCTCGCGGCGAAGCGATACGGGGTCACTCACTTGGACTTTCCTTTCTTCTGCTCGAGCCTGCCGAGCTTGGCTTCTAGCTCTTCGACCTTCTCTCGCAGGTTTTCCACGTCTCGCGACAAGCGGCGATCCGCGGATTTGCCAGCGTTGGTCAGGCCGTCGATAGCGCCACGCAAGCGTCGACGCACGCGTCCATCGTTCTCCCGCGCCAGTTGACCGCGCAGCGCGCCGCGAGCCACAGGATCGCCCAGGGATTGTAGCGCTCGCGCCACGTCGCCCCGGACGTGGGGGTGAGGATCCTCGAGTAGTGCTTCGAGGTGTCGCCGGATGCGGCGTTCCTGGGAGAGCTCTGGCAGCGCCATGATGGCCGCGCGCCGGCCCCGGGTGGGCACACCATACTGCGACGTCTCGAGCACGCTCGGCAGGGCTGCCTCGTCCCCGAGCTGGGCGAGCCCGTTCAGCGCCGCCCCACGCACGACGTCTGCCCAAGACTCCTCGCCGAGCAGTTTTTCCAAGGCGCTGCGGGCGCCAGCGCCACGATTCTTGCCAAGGGCGCGTGCCGCCTCCGCCTGCACCAGGTAGCTGGCCTCGCGCCGCGCGTGCTTGAGCAGTGACTTCTCGACGTCAGCGCCTCGGAAGCTTCCGAGGCCCCAGATCACGGCGCGGCGCACGCGATCCTCTGCGACATCGATGTGCTTCAGCAGCGCGGCCTTCGCGCGTTCGTCTCGGGTTCGACCCAGGGCATACGCCGCTTCCGCGCGGACCATCCAGGCCTCGCTCTCGGTCGCCAGGCAAGTGGAGAGCGCTTGGATGGCACGCCGCCCGCCCTTCTTGCCCAACAGCTCTGCCGCAACCCAACGCGACTTCGCGCGGGGGCCGTCCGTCAGCTGCCGCTCGAGCATGTCGAGGGGGCACTCGATCTCCACGCGACCCAGCAGCTGGTAGTCAGGGTCGACTTCGACCCAGAGCGGCGCCTTGGCCATGGCCACGCTGAGCGAGCCTTGAGCGGTGTCGACGCGGCGCTGATGCCGCTTGAGGTTGTTCTCGGCGTGGGCGACCTCCACGGAGAGTGGCAGATCGAAGATCGCGACGTCCTGGCCGCGTTGGGTTTGCTTGAGGTCAACGTTCAGGTGCCCGTCGGAGTACGTCACCTTGACCTTCAACGTGGGGTGACCCGGGCGATGGACCCAAGCGTCGAAGAAACGCTCGAGGCTCTTCCCGCTGACGCTCTCTAGGGCGCGCATCAGGTCATTCGTCTCGACGATGCCGAACGCATGGCGCTCCAGGTAGAGCTGAACGCCTTGCCAGAAGCGCTCCTCCCCCAACTCCCTGCTCAGCAGGTGCAACACGAGGCTGCCCTTCTCGTACAGATGGCGGTCGAACAAATCGATAGGTGAGTCGTAGTCGCGGCACACGATGGGGCGACGGTAGACACCTGCTTCCCCAAGGTAACTGTTCAGGTTCTTGCGCAACGCATAGGCGTACTCATCTGCACCCAGTCGATCTTCGCGCTCAACCAGCTCGAAGAACATCGCGAAGCCTTCGTTGAGCCAGGCGTGCGACCAGTCGCGACACGTCACGTAGTCGCCAAACCACTGGTGCGCGAGTTCATGGGCCACCAAGTAGTTGCTATCGACGTCCCGCGCGGCCTTCGCGTCGAGCAAGATCTCTTCTTCCATCGTCGTCGCGGTGGTGTTCTCCATACCGCCGAAGATGAAGTCGCTCACCACGATCTGGCTGTAGCTGCCGTACGGATACGGCACACCCGTCTTCCGGGAGAACAGCTGAATCATGCGCGGTGTTTCGCTGAAGGCCCGCTTGCCATCGGCCTGCTTGCCGGGCGGGATGTAGTACGCGACGCGTACCTTGCGCTCCCCGAGCTCGAGCTCCTCGCTCATCACCTCGAACTGTCCGGCTACCAAGGTGACCAAGTAGCTCGGTTGCGGCTGCTCCAGCTTGAAGTGGTAGCTCCAGGTCTTTGGGGCGCGACTCTTCGACTTGGACTTGGTGAGGCTCGGCGTGCGGGATGAGATCAGGTCACCGTTGCTGAGCACCGTCATCCCGGCGGGGACCTTGACCTTCAGCTCGGTTGTCATCTTCTGGTGCGGCTTGTCGTG
>JBFXBK010000300.1:0-11498 GCA_050183255.1 Polyangiaceae bacterium
CCTCGGGAACGGTGATGCCGTTCTGCTCCTTGGCATCCAAGGTTCCCTTCTCGTAGTAGGCGTCGAGCGTCACAGCCTTCAGCCCGACGTCAGCCGACGTCCTGAAGTTGAAGCCCTCGAACGCTTGCTCGTCCTGAAAGTACTGGCCGTGGGAGTAGAAGTTGTCACGCAACCAGCGCCCTCGCGGTGTGCCAGTGCGGTATTCACCAACGAGCGCGTTGTCCACATACAGGGCCAGTTCGCCGTCGTAGCTCCCAGGCGTGTTCGCCTTGGTGTAGATCTCGACGCAGAACCATTGGTCGCGGGGGAACTCCGACTGATCGGCAGGGTTGAAGTTGTTTCCGTAATAGGGCGTCGCAGACGGACCGTTGTAACCAGCGCATCCCGGGTCCGTGGAACCGTCGTTGCACTCCCAGCTACGCATCTCGTGCCAGTAGGCGTAGAACGAGAACGAGCCGTTGTCCTTCGCGTCCAGATCGAACCAGAAGCCTTCGTTTCCTCCGGGCACCACTGCAGCCAGGCCGTCGCTGCTAAAGCCCGGATTCCCAGCCGCGACCCGCACCCAATGATGCGGTACGGCGGTGTCACCCACGTACTGGGTATAGAAGCGCCAGTACATCTGCTCTTCTCGAGCCGGGAACTCGAAGCGCGCCTGCGCCGAAATGTACTGCTGGCTCGCCAACATCGTGCGAGTGACGTTCGCCTCCAAGAACTTGCTCCCCGCATTCGCGGCGGCGGCATCATCCACCACATGCAGGCGCTGAGTGTTCTGGGTGAATGACGTCCAGCCAGCCATGTCGGACTCGAAGTCGGAGTGGAAGATCACGTCCGAATCGCTCTCTATCCCTACATCCCAGGGGTACTGAGCGCTCAAGCCGGCGGACGCTCCTCCGCTCGCACCACTGCCGCCGGAGTTCCCTGAGCCGCCCGCGCCGCTGCCGCCTGCGCCGCTGCCGCCTGCACCGCCGCCGCCCGCGTTCCCGGAGCCACCGTTCGCCGCGCTCCCTGCGTTCCCGCCATTGGTGGTCCCACCCGTCGCTCCTGAGCTGGCTCCGCTTCCACCATTGCCACCAGAGACGGTGCTGGAGTCATCGCCACAACCGATTGCCGCAAGGCAACATGCAACGCCTATCACTACACTCGGCGCCCAACCGTTCATTCGCATCCGTTGCTCCTCCAAGACGACGCGCGTTGCCTAGCACCCAGCGTGCCATCGATCTCCAAACTGGAAGCGTACAGTACCGAAGCGCTCTCCCGCCGAAAGCCGGCGCCACTGGCCCAGGAGTGAAGCGTTGGTTCACCCAGATCGCCCGCTGGGAGTGAACCACTGCTTCACCCGTGTGGCAGCTTCCGCGACGCCCAAGTCAGATCGACACTGGCACGGACTGTGCTCACGGCGGGCATGCGAATCACGATCGTTTGGAGTTTGCTCGGTTTGGCGGCGGCCCTCAGCGGCTGCTCGGACTCCGGAAGCGACTCCGCGGGGCAAGGCGCGGGCGGCAGCACCCAGAGCTCAGGAGGCGTGAGCGGCAGCGGCGGGAACGCGGGAAATCCCGCCGGGGGCGAAGCTGCCGGAGGCGCAAGCGGCGGAGCGGCGGGCAGCGGCGGGACCTCGACCAGCGGGGGAGCCGCAGGAAGCAGCGGAAGCGCCGCGAGCGGTGGAGCCAGCGGAAGCGGCACGGGTGGAACCACGAGCGACTTTAAACCCTATTTCTTCGACGACTTCGAAGGCTACGGGGATGGCGCATCGCTCTCGAACAATCAACCCTTCGACGCCGCAGGCCGCAGCACAGCGAGCTCGGAGGTTGCGTTTCGCGGCGCCCAGTCGGCCCGCATGGAAATTCGCACGGGGGACGCTGGCGGTTTCGGGAAATGGGGCGGGATCATCCCCATCAAGCCCGCGTTGAAGAAGGGCCAGGAAGTCTGGGTCCGCCTTCAGGTGCTGTGGCCGCAGAGCTTCCAGTTCAGCGCAGCGCCTTGGATGAAGTTCCTACGGCTGCACAGCACCAAGGCTGATGGAGGCAACGCCGGCTACAACGACCTCTACGTTGACCAGGCGGACTCCACTCAGTCAGTCTTACGAACCATCAAGGAGGTACACGACGTCTGGGCCGTGTACGACGGTCCCAAGCTCCCGAGAGATCGCTGGGAGAGCTACGAGATGTACCTGTTCATCGACGACCAAGCCGTCGACGACGGAGGGGCGGGCCGCGTTCGGATCTGGCGGGACGACACTCTGATCTTCGATCGCACGGACGTTCCGACGATCGTCGCGGCGGCTGGCACCATCGATTACTTCTACCTCTTCACCTACTGGAACAACGAAGAGCCTCCAGACAACCACTGCTTCGTAGACGACTTGGTGATCGCGACGGACGCTAGCCCGCCCCCAAACCATGACTCTGCAGGCCATGCGTTCATCGGCCCTTGGACGCCCTGAGACCAGAGCCCCGCAGAGCGGGAGACGATGCTAGGCTCGCCGCGTGTCGAGCACCGACGAACCCGTCACGACTAGCAGCCAACGCTACGTTGCCGGCGCCAGCCGTTCGCGCTTCATGCTGCGCGTCGAAGACGGCCCCGACGCTGGAGCCACGATCAGCGTGGACGCAGCAGAGGACGCCGTCTTGGTAGGCACGAGCTCGGTCTGCCAACTGCGTCTCACGGATTCAGAGGTCTCACGGCGGCATTTACGCTTGGAGGGCGAGGGCACCCGACTCCGGGTCACGGATCTCGGCTCAACGAACGGCACTCGGCTGGAGGGCATACATATCCGCGAGGCCTGGGCTTCAGCGGGACAACACATCCTTGTCGGATCGACGCGTATCCGCGTGGCAACAATAGAAGCTACGACGGAGGCGGAGCCAACAGCGCCCCGCGATCGCTTCGGCGGCTTTTTGGGGGGGAGTCCCGAACTGCAGCGGCTGTATCCGTTGCTCGAGCGGCTCGCTCAGAGCGAGGTCTCCATCGTCATTGAAGGCGAGACCGGTACCGGCAAGGAAGTGCTTGCAGAAGCACTGCACGAGCACAGCTCGCGCAGCACCAGGCCGTATGTGGTCCTCGACTGCACGACGCTGCCGGCAAACTTGATCGAAGCCGAGCTGTTTGGCCATGAACGCGGTGCGTTCACGGGCTCGGTCGGGCAACGCAGAGGGGTCTTCGAAGAAGCCCACGGTGGCACCCTGTACATCGACGAGATTGGAGATCTCGACGTTAGCCTACAGCCCAAGTTGCTCCGGGTGCTTGAACGCGGGGAACTGCGGCGCATCGGTGGGAGCCAGCTCGTCAAAGTGGACGTGCGCGTGATCGCTGCCACTCGCCGCGATCTGGATCACGCGGTTGAGCAGGGCACGTTTCGTGACGACCTGTTCCATCGCCTCGCCATCGGTCGGGTGAGCTTGCCTCCGTTGCGTCGACGCACCGGCGACATCGGACTGCTGGCGGCACATTTCTGGCGCGAGCTCTCGCCCAACACTCCACTACCGGCGAGGCTCCTCGAGCGCTGGGAGAGCGACTCGTGGCCCGGGAACGTGCGAGAGCTACGCAACACGATCGCTCGTCACGTCGCGACCGGTGGCTTGACCCCTGGCCCCCTTCACGCGCCGGTGTCGACCAGCGCAAGTCCGGAGGTTGAGTCCGTGTTGGCCGGAGCGCTGCGCGAGCTGAAGGCGCTGTTGTGGTCGGAGGAACCCATTCCGCTAGCCCGGGTGAAGCTACTGGAAGCGTACCAAAAAGCTCGCGTGGAGCGTGCCCTGATCGAGCACGCCGGCGCCGTGGACCCAGCAGCTCAATCTCTCGGGATCGGTAAGCGTTACCTCCACATGTTGAAGGCCGGCGCTCGCAAGCGATAGCGCCCATGACCAAGCTTGGCCACGCCCAACGGGGTTTCCCCAGGGTACTAAAACGTTCCCTGCAAGCGCACGCCAACGCCAGCGAGGGCCCGAAACGCTCCGCGCTCGGAGCGGGACTTTGCTGCTTCGCTCGGAAGCGCGAGCACCCCCCACGTCACCCCCCCAACGGCCAGCATGCCTCCCGCAACGAACGCAACATTCGCGAGCGTGGCGTACGTCTTGGCACTGCGGTTTCCGTCCGCCGCGTCCGCTGCGTAGTCCGCAGCCTGCGCGTCGTCGTGCAACGCTTGAGATCTCAAGCCGAAGCCAACCCCGACGCCGACTAGAAGCACGCCCACCGCGGCAAATCCCCACGGAATCCACCCGGGACCGGAGTCGACTGCTGGATCCGGCACTGCGGGCGGAGCGCTGTCTGCTCGTGAGGCACGCCGTCGCAGAGCTTCTCGCTCCTCGACTTGCCGCTCGAGTACGCTGATGCGCCGCGCCACCGCCCCTCGGTCCTGAGCCTCGGGTGCGAGCTGAAGGTAGAGACGGTAGGCCTCGATCGCCCGCTGATCGTCTCCGAGTCCCTCGTAAGCCCTCGCGAGGTTGTACTGAATCGTCGGGGCCGTCTCGAGCGCGAACGCTCGCTTGAGCAGATCGACTGCTGCCTGAAAGCGACCCGCCTCGTAGTGTTCGGCGCTCTCGGTGACCAGGTCCACCACTCGATCATGGGTCTCTTCCGAGGCCCCAGCTGGCTCGGCTGGCGTACTCGCCGCCGGTGCGCTCTTTCCCGTGGCGCAAATCAAGCTCGAACAAAGCACCGCCACGGCGAGCAGGCTGGCCAGGGGCCTCTGGCGAAAGCGAAACATAGGGGCTAGCAGCGAGGACGTTAGCATGGGATCCGCACCGACCAGAGGCTATCCTCATCCGCAGCACACGCGAACCGCGCACCGTGAAAGCAATCGAGTCTGACGCAGCCGAGAACCTAGCCGTCTCACCGCCGCCACCGCGCCTGGGGCGGTACGAGGTCGCCGGTCTCCTGGCAACAGGAGGCATGGCGGAAATCTGGCTGGCGCGGGTGGTGGGCCCGTTTGGCTTCGAACGCGTGGTGGTGTGCAAGCGCATCTTTCCACATCTCGCACGCCAACCTGAGTTCGTCTCGATGTTCGTGGATGAAGCTCGCATTGCCTCGGGGATTCAGCATCCCAACGTCGCCCAGGTGCACGAGCTGGTACACGAGCTGGGTGAACTCTTCCTGGTAATGGAGTACCTCGCCGGAGAGAGCCTCGGCAGCATCCTCCGCCGGCTCAGTAGCCGCGGTGAAGCACTCCCGCCGTCTCTCGCCGCCTACATCATCGCTGAAGCCTGCGCAGGCCTACACGCCGCACACGAGCTAACCGACGCTCAAGGCTTCCCTCGAGACTTGGTTCACCGCGATATTTCCCCGCAGAATTTATTTGTCACCTACTCGGGGCGGATCAAGTTGCTCGACTTCGGCATCGCAAAGGCTGCTGACCGCCAAACACGGACGGAGGCCGGACAGGTAAAGGGAAAGTTCGCTTATATGTCGCCAGAGCAGTGCCAGGGCAAACCGCTGGACCGACGCTCTGACATCTTCTCGATGGGTATCGTACTCTGGGAGTCCCTCAGCGGGCTACGGCTGTTCGCCCGGGACAGCGAGCTGTTGACGTTCAAGGCCATCTGCGACGAGCCGCTACCCCCTCTGCAGGGGAGCGCTGCAAGCGACGACGGTCTCCAGCAAATTTGCACGCGAGCGCTGGGCAAGAACAGGCTGAGCCGTTTCCCTACGGCTCAGGAGTTCCGGGATGAACTCTTGCCGCTCGTCGGTGACTCTGGGCACTCAAAGCATCCCGAGCGAGCTCTCGCCGAGCTAATGGAACAGCTCTTTGCAGAACGCATCGAGGCCAAGCGGGAGCTCTTGCTGGCGCTGCAGCGCGGTGAAGCACCAGCGAGCGTGCCTGGCGCAGAGGTGGACGAGAGCATCGACATCCCTACCTTGGCCGCACAGCACACCTCCCCCCCGAACCCCTCGCAAGATCTGACGGGCACCCAAACGCCGGCGACAGATCCCACTGGACGGTCCCACCGGGGGCTCTGGACTGCTGCGGCGGTCGTGGCCCTCGCAGTGTTCGGGCTCTTCTGGGCGCGTCCGTGGAGTTCGCAGCAATCCAGCACACCCCAAGCCGCGCCGGAGTCGCCCAGCACGCCCACCACGACTGCGGAGACTGCTCAGCCGGCCGCGCAGAGCGCAACATCCGCCAAGGCCACGTCCGGCACAGTCTCTTTCAGTGTGGAAACGAACCCAGCCGGTGCGACGCTGAAGCTAGGTCCCAAAGGCGCCCTGCGAGCCCTTGGCTCGACCCCCACCAGCGTCGCTGTATCCGAAGGCGAGGCGCCGCTGATCCTGGAACTGAGCCTCGCGGGCTACCGCACTCACTCGGAGAGTCTGATCCCCAACATGAGCCAGCGCGTCGTGGTCGCGCTTAAGCCGGAGCCGCCGAAGTCCAGTGCTCGCCCAGGGAAACGCGTTCCAGTTAGCGAGCCAGCGAAGCCGGCCGAACCGAAGCCGATCCCACGCTTTCGCTAGCTATCGGGGGATCACCACGGACTCGCAGCCGAACGCGATGTCTACCTGCCCTTGGACCACCGACTTCACCTTGTTGCAGGTCGCCGGACACGCGATTACCCGTGTGGGATTGGTCGCGTTGTCGTAGTACCAACCACCAAGCGTCGGGTCGCAGCTCGAGGCGTCGTCAACGCGGTAGATGGTTTCCTTCGTCCCGTTGTCTTGATCCGTGAACTCGACGTTCACCAGGTTCGGGTCAAAGCTTTGTCCGGACGGCGCGGGCGGGATCCCCCACTCACAATCGAGGGGCACGGCGCCCTGAGAAATCTTCGTCGCAAGGTCATTGAAGATCTGCTGAAAGGTTGCCTGGCACGCGGCGAGCTGCCCCGGCGGGCAGCTGCAGATGTCGCCATGAATCCCTCCGGTCGCGTTGACGATATCCTTGTAGACACTGCCGACGCGGGCCGCGTTCGCACACTGGGTGAACGCGTAGATGGCGCTGAACTTCCAAGCCGGGGTCCCGTCGGAGTTCTTCAGCAGAGACGGGTCGAGGTTCGAGTAATCCGTGATGAACTGCTGCGGATTGTTGTCGTACGCCCCCGGGTTACCCGTGCTGCTGCCATCCGGGGAGGTCTCGGAGTTGTCGTCGGTGATCACGACGATGTACTTCAGCGAATCCGGACGGAACATGAATTTGTAGTCATTGAAGCGAGCTACCAATTTCCGCAAGGCATCTACGCTGTCAATGAACGAGTTCTGTACATGCAGGAAATTGGGCGCCTTCGAATCCGCGGGGCACTGACCAGAGCCCAGAGGGGCCGGCACACAAATGCCTGGCAGCGGCCAGAACGGATAACCCGCTAGCATCGCCACATGAACGTCGATGCCGCTCGCCACGATCTGCTGGGAGAACGCGTTGATGTTTTGCTGAACCGACGCGGCCTCTTCGACCATGCTGCCGGATGTGTCGATCGCCCAGATGATGTCAGCTGGTTGAAAGCGCTCTTCCGCTTTCTGCGAGACCCCTTCGCAGGCCGCGTCGGGATCGAGGCCACCGTTGCCACCATTCGCTCCTCCGCCATCCAGCGGGATCCCGGCGCTGCCACCGTTGCCGGAGCCGTTTCCGCTACCCCCGTTCGTGGAGCCACCGTTGCTTCCGCCGTTACCCGAGCCGCCGCTCGCGCCGCTGCTGCTGGAGCCTCCAGAGGAGACGTTGTTCTGGTTGCCTCCGGAGGCCGAACACGCAAGCGCGCAGCCCAAGGCGATCCCCGTTAAGCCCAAGAGTCGAAGTCGAGACACAGCCCAGCCTAACCGAACCGGTGGCCGGATGGAACTGACCAAACGTCCGACTCCACGCAGAATCCCTTGAAATCCAGTTAGATTCGTCAGCAGGGCCCCACCGACCCACTGGTCGGGCCCGAAGCGTCCGCGATTCCGCACACCTACGCCTGAGCACGCCGCTCACCCCAAGTTCGCGCGGGTGAATTGATCGTGGCTGTCCTGGAACCAACCAGGGTTTGGGGGGAGGGTGTGGCCGAGCTCAACCGTTTCGACACGCACAACCGGGCAGCTTGCCATCCGGACGCGGCTCACACGCGATCACACGACCTCGTGCATCCAGCGCGATACGGCAGCAATCCTCGAGCGCATCCCTCAGCAGCTGCCGGCCGCGCTGGACCCGGGACTTCATCCCGGAAAGTGAGATGTCCATCATCTCAGCGGCTTCACGTTGTGTGAGGCCCTCGAGCTCCGTGAGGGTAAGCGCCTCGCGATAGGGAGATGGGAGCAGCGAAACGAAGGCAGCAACATACGTCGCTAGTTCTTGTTCCGCGGGGTACTCATCATCAACATCCGCCGGCTCGTGTGCGTCACTGTCTGACGCGGAGACCAGCGCTTCACGTCGCGCCAGCGCACGAAGGTGATCGATGATTGCGTTGCGCGTGACGCGGTATGCCCATGGGCCGAAGCGCTCGTCATCGCGCAGGTTCGGTAGGGCGCGCTGCATGCGCAGCAGCACGTCTTGCAGTACGTCTTCCGCATCACTCGGGGCGACACGGCGCGCGATGAAGGGACGCAGGCGCGTCGTCAGATCATCCCACGCGCCCTGCATCGCCGACTCGATCACGCTGCGGTTCCTCCACAGCAGCTTGGCGCGCAACAGTTCGGTTCGCCAGGCTTCGTTGCTTGGATACTCGCGGATGCCACGAAGTGCTCAACGCCCGAGCCGGGCATCCAGTCGCGAATGAACTCCCGACTGGCTTGATTCACCTCCACCCTCACCCGATCGAACCCTACTTCCGTGAGAAATCGTTCAAGATCACCCACCGGCGCGGCCCCCGCCACGCAGCCCGTGAGCGCCATGACGTCGCGCGCGAGCGCCTCCGGCAACTCCCCGAGGCGCACGACGTCCGAGATGGCGAGCCGGCCACCAGGGCGCAACACGCGGAACGCCTCGCGGAACACCGCCGGCTTGTCCGGGCTCAAGTTGATCACGCAGTTCGAGAGGATGACGTCCACACAGGCGTCCTGAAGTGGCAAGTGCTCGATCTCTCCCAGCCTGAACTCCACGTTCTTCTGGTGCAGGCGCGAGGCGTTGTCCCTCGCTTTGGAGATCATCTCGGCGGTCATGTCGACGCCAATCACCTGCCCGGCCTCACCGACTTGCTTTGCCGCAAGGAAACAGTCAAAGCCAGCTCCAGACCCCAAGTCGAGCACCGTTTCCCCTACCCTGAGCGAAGCCAGCGCCTGGGGGTTTCCACATCCGAGCCCCAGGTTGGAGCCTTCGGGGACTGCGGCAAGGTCCGCCTCTGAGTATCCCAACAGCAGGCTAGCGCTTGGCGCCACCGCGCAGCACCCCGGTGCGCAGCTCTGGGAAACGCCCCTTGCGACGTTCCCGTACTGCTCACGAACTACTTGCCGGACCTGGTCATTCTTCTCTGCGTTCATCTGTACTGGCCTCCTGCTCCCAAAGACGCCGGCCCACGGCAGAGGACGCAGAGAATCGACCAAGAGTGACAAGATCCCCCGGAGGCCCAGGCAAACTACGCGTTAGAAACGCCCGGGCGTGATGAACACCTGGGGCATTCTGATCTTCGCGATCACCTACCTGCTGATTTCGGCGGGTAGAGTGAGAGCCCTCGGGCTCGACCGCCCCGCGGGAGCGCTGTTCGGGGCTGTCGCTTGTGTTGCCCTCGGAGTGCTCACCCCGGAGGACGCACTCTCCGCGGTGGACGGCGATACCCTGCTCCTGCTGTTCGGCGTGATGGGGATGGGGGCATTCCTTGCCCGCGGTGAGTTTCTCGAGCACTTGGAAGCGCGGGTCACGCGCTGGGCGCGCACTCCCGCCCGCCTGCTCGGCGTCATCGTCTGGGGAGCTGGTCTCCTCTCCCCGCTGATCACGAACGACGCCGTGTGCGTGTTGGCGGCGCCGAGTGTGGTGCGCCTGATCCGCAAGCACGGCCTGCCTCCCCTGCCTTACCTGCTCGCCCTCGCGACCGCCGCGAACACGGGAAGCGTCGCGACGCTGGTCGGCAATCCCCAGAACATGCTGTGCGGCTTGCTGGGAGATCTGAGCTATCGGAGCCACCTGGCGCTACTGGGGCCGGTTGCGCTGGTTGGGTTGGCTGCAAACCACGCAATACTGTTGCTATTTTTCCGCAAAGAAATATCAACGATACAGCTCGAGGTCACGGACGTGGCCCCCGGTGGGATGTCCTTTCGCACCAAGCTGACGCTCGCGGTGATCTTGAGCACGGCCGTCGCCTATGCCCTCGGGGCGCACCTGGCCTGGACGGCTGCAGCCGGGTTTGTGATCCTCCTGCTGGTCCAGCGCGTCGACGCACGAGAGCTGTGGCCTCGCATCGACTGGGCGCTCTTGCTTTTCTTCACGGGGCTGTTCGTCGTGGTCGAGGGGCTAGCGCGAAGCGGCGCACCCGCCTGGCTCTTCGCTCGTTTGCCTCTCACCCTCGACCCGGGATCGATGACTAGCGGGCTCAAGCTCACTGCCGTGTTCCTCGTCGGGTCCAACGTCGTATCGAACGTACCGTTCATCCTGCTCGTGAAGGAACAGATCACGCACTTGCCCGAGCCGCGCCTCGGCTGGGAGCTCTTGGCGATGGCGTCTACCTTCGCCGGAAACCTCACGCTGATCGGCTCCGTAGCCAACCTAATCGTCGCTGAGGCAGCGCGCGACATCGGCGGCATGCGCTTCTTCGCCTACCTGCGCGTCGGCTTGCCCGTCGCACTGTCCACCGCGCTCATTGGCGCGGCGTGGCTCATGCTCGTCCACCCGGCGCTGTAGCTCAACCGCACAACCCGTAGGTCACGCCGTTGACCGTGGGAGAATCCGCGAATGTGTTGCAGGTCGTGCAGTCACCCATACCCACACGGCACCACCGCACACAATTGGTGCCATCGCAGTGGTAGCCTGGAGCACAAGCTTCCCCGAGGAAACAAGATGAGGTGGAGCTACCTGCAGGTACACACGTAGTGGCTGTTCCCCCGGTTGTCGGCTCACAACCAAGTCCGCTACCGCAAGCGGGCGCTGGAGTCGTCGGGGAACACTGCTCGGCGCAAACTCCCAAACCAGGCACCGGGGTACCTCCGCTGTTGACCTCCATGCACGGCTTGGTCCCGCACTCACTGCCTCCTGTGCTGCACCAGCGCTTGCACAGACTGTCCACGCAGCCATATCCGGCGCCACAAACCGCAGGGTTCGTCCCGCAGTCGGCAAGCGGCCCGCCACCTCCCGGCGCGCGGCACTCGCCAGCCACGCTCGCGCTCAAGTCGCAGGTCTGCCCCGATGGACAACCACAGTCGTCACCAACGTTGCAAGCCCAGCCGCTCGGGATATTGCAGCTACCGCCTCCCGAGCCCCCGTTCCCCGAGGATCCACTGCTGCCCCCGGACGCGCTCCCTGCACTACCGCCACTGCCGCCATTGCCGCCATTGCCGCCATTGCCGCCATTGCCGCCATTGCCGCCATTGCCGCCGCTACCCGTGGAACCACCAGCACCACCGCTGCCTTCAGGCGGTGTACAGACGCCACTAGTGAAGTCACAGTACAGCCCGAGCGGGGAGCA
>JBFXBK010000301.1:0-11474 GCA_050183255.1 Polyangiaceae bacterium
TTGGCTTTCATTTCGCCGGCAGACTTAGCAACGGGAGGCCTGTATCGCTGGGACAGTCGGGCAACGATTATGTGACGGCAATGTGTCACGAGCGGGCGGCGTTCGACGACTGTGTGACGATTGGGTGTCGCGTCCGGGCCACGCGTGAAACGCCCAAGAGCGTCAGCTCCCAGGCGTTGTTTGCGTGCGCGCTGACCTCAGAGCGACACTTGCAGCTGGACCCGGATCTCGTCAGTCCCATGGGAAAACCCAGCCGACTTTTCCCAGATCCTGAACGCATCTGCCTGGAGCTTCAGGAGGTGTTGAGCGAAGAAGTAGCCCGCCCCGAAGCCGACCTCGTTCTCATCCGCCAGCGTGGTGGCCTTGGTCTCGTCGCTGATACCCCGAACCTGAGAGTAACGCGCAGCGATGTCGAAGCCGGTGGTGGGGATCAGGTACCCCGCCTGGGCAAAGAAGCCCCAGCCGTTGCTCGGCGCCTCCTCCTCCACCATGCCGCTCGTGGGGTCGGGAATCGTACCCACGGCGCGGTTGCCTTCGCGCCAGGCCACCGCGCCGATCAGCGTCAGCCCCATGGTCTTGAACATCATGTCGGCTGTCGCGAGTTTGTAGTTCGCGGTACCGCCGTCACCGAAGGCTCCACCCCGCGTGCCGCCACTGAACTGGGCGCGGCTGTGGTAGCCGTACGCCGCGCCGATGCTGAGCTTCGGCGCGCTGCGCTCGAAGTCGCCCTCACTCAGCCCATCGAAGTCACCGAGGGGCAGCACCTCAACGCGCGCGAGGTACATCAGCCCAAAGCTCTGCTGCTGGAAGCTGTTGCGCCCCTCCCCGGTGAACACTCCGAGGTTGTAGTGAAGCTGTTCGAGCCCGAATAGCTCGTTGGAGTAGAAATCCAGGCCGATATCTCGGTCCACGGTGAAGCGGGAGTTGAGCAGGCTGCGATCCACGAGCTCCAGCTTCCCGTCGCTCATGATCTGTTCGCGCAAGTAAGGAGCCTTGTATTGGCCAACGCGTAGGCTCAGATCCCTCAGCTGTTCGAACTTCACCACTGCGTCGAGCAACGGCGAAGTGGTCGGGCCCGCCGCGCCTGCGTTGACGTCTTTCGACGCGAGTCCGAGCTGAAACTCGTACTTGGTCTTCTTGTCGAACGCGTTGCCCTTGATGGACAGGCGAGAGCGCCGGATCTGAAAGCCCAGGGTGGCGTCAGGCGTGTCGCCCTCTTCTGGGTGCTCCTTCTCGATGGTCGCGCGGAACTGATTCCGGAGCCCCAGATGAATCGAAAAGTCGCCGTCCGAGCTGGCGGCAGACAGCCCTTTTCCAGGCTTGAACTCAACGCCTTCGACGGGCCGGGGCTCGAGCGCGGCCTTCTCGGATTCCGGTTGGAGATCGGAGCTTTGGGCGAAGGCGCTTGGCGTCAGCGTCGAGACGACGACCGCCGCCGCGAGAGACAGCAGCTTGAAGGACGTGCCAGCTGAGCCGGCGCGGAAACGAAGTCGACCGAAGGCATTGAGAGGGGTCATCGGCCGCGGAAGGTAGAGAACCTCACCGGCCGTTGTGTGACATTCGAGTGAATACGTAACGATCGTGAAACGTGGGAGCTGTGTCGCGACGCCAGGTTGTCACCCGACTGCGACTAACCCCGCGCGGACCGATCTTCCAGCAGTCGATTCAGGCGCGCGGGGTTCAGCGGCTTCTCGAGCACGGGCCTTCCGACGCGCGCAAGAAAGTCGGTCACCCGTTGAGTGAACGCGCCCCCACTGCAGAAGTGAAGGCGCTCCAGCAGCTCGGGCGACTCCTGGCTCAACGCCTGGTAAACCGATGGGCCGTCGCAGTCCGGCATCATGAGGTCGCAGAGCACGAGGTCGAAATCCGTGCGCGCGCGGAGCACCTTCAGCCCAGCTTCTCCGCCCAGCGCGACCTCCACGTCGTGGATGCGACCGAGCATGCGTTCGTAGGCGCGCAGCAGGAGCGGCTCATCATCGATGATCAGCAGGCGCAAGCGCCGGGCGGATCCGCCCGGGGGCGGCTTCGAGTTGATCGCGCTTCGCTTCAGGCCAGTATCCTTGGGGAATCGAAGCGTGAAGCGGCTGCCCTTGCCTTTGGCGCTCTCCACCGAGATTTCGCCGCCATGTCGATGCATGATGTCGGCACACAAGGCCAACCCAAGCCCCGTGCCTTCGCCCGCGCCCTTGGTGGTGAAGAATGGCTCGAACAGCTGGGGTAGGTGATTCTGCGCGATCCCGACGCCGGTGTCGCTCACGCTCACCAGTAAAGAGTCTTCGGTCTCCTTTGTTTCCACAAGGATGCGATTGAGGCTGGCCTCGCCCTCCCGGATCGACTGGGCCGCGTTCAGCAGGAGGTTCGTGACGACCTGGGTGAGCCGGTCCGCGTGTCCGGTGATCATGGGGAGCGAACTCAGTCGAAGCTCGAGGCGGGCGCGGTGGCGAATTTCGTTGCCGGTCATCTTGCACGCGGCCTGGACGATGTCGTTCAGATCGAGGTCGTCTATCGCATCTTGGGACATGCGGGAGAAGGCCCGAAGCTCTCGCGTAATGGACGTGATCCGAGACACTCCCGACTGACTTTCACGGACAATCTCCAGCAGCGAGCTGCGCTTGCTCGCCTCGAGCGTGATGCGCTCGATCTCGTGCTCGAGGGTGTCCAAGTTGGCGCTGATGTAGGCCGCGGGGTTGTTGATCTCATGCGCCACGCCGGCGGCGATTTGTCCGATCAGGGCTAGGCGGTCCGCATGAGCGAGCTTCGCCTGGGTCTCCTTGAGCGACTGATAGCTGCGCTCGAGCTCGGCCTCTCGAGCGACGGTCTCCGACACGTCGCGGATGATATTGACCATGTAGCGCTGGCCGTCTGCTTCGAACACGTTCACGCTCACGTCGCCCCAGAAGCCGGTCCCATCGCGCCGCCGAAAACGCCAGCGGGTGCGACGTGCTGCGCCCTTCGCCTCGAGCTCCAGGCTCAGGGCACGCGTCTCGGTGATCGGCTCGTCGGGCGCCAGCATGCGCCCGGTTAGTCTCGGCCACTCGTCGGCAGAGTAGCCAAACAACCTCTCGGCGGCGGTATTCGCCTCGCGGAAACACGCCGTGTCCCAGTCGGCGACCAAGATTGCATCCGTTGCGGTCTCGAATACCGCTCGATAGGCGCTCGCGGTTTGGGGCACGGCGCGCCGCGCCGGGGGGGCCACCTCCAGCTTCACCAGCGAGTTCGTGATTCGAGCCATTCGCGCGAGCACCATGGCGACTAGCCCTGCAAAGGCTGGGCCGCGATCAGGAGAGGGATCTTGTGAGCATACGGCTTCCTCTCCCCCGAGGTTTAGCGCAAACGCTGAAAATCCCCTCGAAAGCGGCTCGCGTTCGAGCCCCGCCAGCGTCAGTTTCTCATTGCGAGACGCAGCTACCTCGTGCGCCGGTGGCGCTGACCTCTGCCAACCACCGCCAACCTCGAACCCACTCGGCGGGTCTAGCGTCGCGGGACGGGACATGTGATGCACCGGGGCGCGCGTGGGGGCTTGAATGAGCGCGTCAACCGCTCGCCCACCTTTCAAAATCGAAAGGCCGCCTCCCGGCGGCCTTTCGATACTGAGTGTGCGTTCTGCTCCCACGCAGCGCGGGATTTCAACGCTTGGAGAAGCGTGCGGGGAGGTACTCGAGCCCGTTGGTGAAGCTCGAGGGATGCAAGCGCGGTTCCCCCGCGAGCTCCAGGTTCTTCACCCGGCTCAGCAGCTGCTTGATGGCCGTGCGAGCCTCCAGCCGCGCGAGAGACGCGCCGAGGCAGAAGTGCTTG
Source organism: Polyangiaceae bacterium (assembly GCA_050183255.1). GTDB lineage: Bacteria > Myxococcota_A > Polyangia > Polyangiales > Polyangiaceae > JAHBVY01. Next base: position 3,796 of record JBFXBK010000301.1, read on the forward strand.
CCATACCCGAAGCTGAGCGGCGGTTGCTCGTTCTGGCGCTTGATGTCGAACTTCTGCGGCTCCGGGAACACGCGCGGGTCGCGGTTTGCGGCGGGATACAGCATGAGGATCTCGTCGCCTTCCTTGATCGTCTTCCCGTACCACTCGTAGTCCTGGGTCGCTGTGCGGCGCATGCGCACGAAGGGCGACGCGAACCGGATCATCTCTTCCACCGCCGTGGCGACGGCTTCGGAGTTGTCCAGGTTGTCGCTGAGCCACGCCAGTTGCTCCGGGTGCTTCATCAGCTGCCACAAGCCGATGGAAATGGCGTTTCGTGTGGTCTCGCTGCCGCCGACGAGCAACAAGTTGTGCTCGAACATCAGCATCTCTTCGCTGAGCTTTTCACCGTCGAGTTCGGCGTCGAGCCAGACGCTGATCAGGTCATCGCCGCGTTGCTGCTTGCGCTGCTCAAGGATTTCCTCGTGGAATTCAACGAAGTTGGCGAACGCCTCTTGAACCTCTTCGGTGATGTGGTCCGGGCCCGAGCCGGCGTCCACGTAGACGTCGGTCCAGTCCAGGACCTCGTCCATGCGGTCGCGCGGATACCCGAGCATCTCCCCGATGATGTACATCGGCAGCGGGCGAGCGTAGCCTCGCACCAGGTCCGCTTCCCCCTTGTCGATGAACGCGTCGATCAGCTCATTGACGATCTCGACGGCGCGCTCCCCCATGCAGCCGACGCGGCGCGGAGTGAAGCCCTTGCTGACGAGGCCGCGCTGCTTGGTGTGTGCGTCTCCGTCCTTGTTGATCATGGCCTCCTCGGGCCAGTCGTCGAAGGACAGCTTCGGCACGACGCCCTGACCCGAGCAGAAGAGCTGCGGGTTCTTCGAGACGAAGATCACGTCTTCGTAGCGCGCGACCGACCAGAGCTCATTGATCGGATCCCAGTAGAGCGGCGTCTGCTCCCGATGCCACTCGTAGAAAGGTTCGGGGTCGTCCGTGTGGGTTGCGGGGGCCAGCAGATCCGTGTTCTCGAAGCTCATTCTTCCCTCTTGCGTTCGCTGTCGAGCTCCCAGCGGAACTCCAGCCTCTGGGTGCAAAGGGTGAAACACTCCCAGCGGTTTGTGGAAGGAATACCTTCGGTTTGTTGAGGCGGTTTGTCTTGGAGTGCGTCGGGGTTGCTCCGCCGCCGGGCGAGGCGAGATTCCCGTGCACAAATCCCGTCGCGCTAGCCAGCCGGTCGGTACCTGGGATTCCCAGGGTAGGCGCGTGCGCTCAGATCGCGATCAACACGTACGCGATCGCCAGCGTGATTTGCATCAAGGCGAATGGCAGTGCGAGTCGCACGAAACGCGCGAAGCCCACCGCGAGCTCGTAGCGAGTCATGATGGTCACGGCGACGACGGTCGACGCCGAGCCGATCGGGGTGAGGTTCCCACCGAGGTTTGCACCAAACACCACGGCCCACCACTGACTCATCGGTGCGTCGCCCGAGGCGCCAAGGATCTTCGCCAGCATCGCAGCGAGGGGAATGTTGTCGGTCACGGCGCTCGCCGCCGCTGACGCTGCCAAGAGTCCCGCGCCACCGACCTTCGGCCCGAGCCCCGTGATCGCGGCGAGGCCCTGGCCGATCCCCTCCAGGACGCGCGCGTGCTCCATCACGTTGATCACGACGAACAAGAAGGCGAAGAACAACAGCAAGTCCCAGTCGAGGGCCTTGTAGAATTTCCCTGCGGTAGCCTTGTATCGGATCAGCATGATCACGGCGAACGCCATCGCCACGTAGCCCATCTCCAGATGTTTGATCACCGGCAGGATGCTGGTCGTGGCGAGGGTCAAGATGAAGAGCACGAACATCGCGGTGGAGAACCAAAAGAAGCCTCGGCTCTCGATGCCGTCGTTCTCGTCGAAGCTGCCGACTAGGCGCTGCGCGTCCTTCCTTTCTTCCTCCGTAGAGAGGCGCGGGATCTTGAACAGCTTTACCGCCATGAGCAGTGTCAGCGCGGTCGCGACGACGACATAGGGTGCGGCTTTGACGAAGAACTCCATGAAGCCGATTTTCGCCGCATTGCCCACGATGATGTTGGGCACGCTGCTGATCAGCGTCAGCAAGCCGCCGACGTTCGTGAGCAAGCCTTCGACCAGCAAGAAGCCGAGCAAGAGCTGATTGCGCTTCAGTTTCTTTAGGGAAACAGCAGTCAGCGAGCCGATGATCAACATCGCGGTGACGTTGTTCAATACCGCGGAGAACAGCACCGTGAGGCACCCGTAGTAGACCAGTAGCTTCAGCGGATCTCCCCCTGAAGCCTTGGTGAGCTTGATGGCGATCCAAGAGAACAGCCCGCTCTTGCTCGTGACGTCCACGAATAGGCTGGCGCCGAGAATGATCGCGATCACCCCCCAGTCGATGGCCGGAATGTAGACTGGCAAGCTGATGCGCTCGCCGAGCGGGTTGTCCATCCAGAAATGGCCGTCGGCGTCCAGCGGCAGCACACCCAGCGCGTCCCCTAGGAACAGGCTGATGACCGCGAAGAAGCCGACGATGACTGACTTCTTGGCGTGGAGTTTTTCCTCCAACGCCAAGCACAAGATCATTGCCGTGAGGATCCCGGCGAAGAGCAGCGTCACGCCCGTGGGCGGCGCGTGGTGGGTGTGAGCCTCGACGTGGGCCAAAAAGAGTAGATCGCGCATGAGCTTCGCTACGTTGCCTTTGCTGTGTTCGACCCGCTCACAGCATGAGCAGCGGAACGTCTCGGAGTTCGACGGCCAACGGATACGCCAGACCATGCATCGCCAGCTGCTCGTCGTCCTTGGTGTTCATCACGATCAGCTCCACACCATGTGTCGTCACGAGCGCTCTGCAGTCCTCGACGTGATGCCCCATCCGCACCTCCTCGACCACCTCGAGGTCGAGCTGATCTTGACTCAACAGTTCTTCACGACAGCTCGAGATGTAGTCTTGGGGCTCCTTGAGCAGCTGTCGCTTGATGCTGCTCTCTGCTTCGTCGGTGTCGATGCTCGGGATCTTGGAGATCACGTCGATGTAGCGCTGGAACGTCGTGTCGTCCTCAAGGTGCGCGAGCACCAACTTGCCACCCCGTGGGGTGAGCGCGAGGCCATAGTTGACTAACCGCGCGGAACCGGTGAGGTGGTCGGTCAACACCATCACGCGCTCAATCTGACGGCAGCTCGGGTCGAGGCGGCCCTCCAAGGTGGGTGCCGGCAAGAGCAACACTGGCGTCGAGGTCGCTTGGGTAAGCACGTCGATGTGCGAGCCCAGGCTGAACGGGAAATTGCGCGCTCGTCCGTGGAGGTTGCGGTAGGACACGATCAAGTCGGGACGCAGCTCCTCCACGACATCGAGCAGCGAGCCGACATCGCTGAAGCGCTCCCCCGACACGGTTTCTAGCTCGATCTCCCCGAGGCAACTCAAGAACTCCCCAGTGTCGCGACCGAACAGCCGCGCCTCGTCGGGGCCGAGGTCGGTGAACACTGCGACCCGTTGGATCGGCACGACACTGAACTCGAAGCGCTCCTTGGTCGCCGATTTGAACACGCTCTCGAATTCGTCGAGCTTGAGCATGGTTTCCATCTTCAACATGCTCGACGCGATGTCGCAACCCGGGGGTCAGAACGAGGCTCGCGACGGGAGATCGGCGCTCGTTTCGCCGTAAGTGGTCAGGTCGCGGCGCGCCATGCGTCGCGGGCTCCCGGGCTTCAGCCGAGATCAACGCGGATTTGCTGCGTGTTCGCGGCTCGGCCTGAGCCGAACAGCATTTGTTCGCGCCGACTCGGGCGCGATTGGAGTAGGGTACGAGGAGCGAGTCGCAACGGTCATGGCGGTTGGAGTTCAGTTCTGGGGGGTTCGCGGGAGCATCGCGTGCCCTTCGCCACAGCATGTCGTGTTCGGTGGGAACACCAGCTGCGTCGAGGTGTTCTGCGGTGAACACCGCCTGGTGCTCGACGCTGGCACCGGCATTCGCGGTCTGGGGCGTGCGTTCATGGAGAGTGGCGTCAGGCGCGCCCACGTCCTGTTGACCCACACCCACTGGGATCACATCAACGGCTTTCCCTTTTTCGAGCCGGGCTTTCAGGCTGGGCACCACTTCGAGATCATGGCGGGTCACCTCGGGCCTGGCGGGCTGAGAGAAGTGTTCGCTGGCCAGATGGCGCAGCCCACCTTCCCCGTGCCGCTCGACGCGATGAAGGCGACGTTGGCGTTCTCGGATTTCCACGCGGGTGACACCTTCACCCTCGAGAAAGACCTCAAGGTCCGCACGGTGGCGCTGAATCACCCTAATGGCGCGACGGGCTACCGCATCGAAGGCAACGGCAAGAGCGTCTGCTACGTGACCGATACTGAGCACATTCCGGGGCAGCCGGACCAAAACGTGCTCGGGCTGATCGAAGGTGCGGACCTCGTGATCTACGACTCCACCTACACCGACGACGAGTTTCCGGACAAGGTCGGTTGGGGACACTCGACTTGGCAGGAGGCGGTGCGACTCTGCACTCAAGCAGACGTGAAGAAGCTCGCCATCTTCCATCACGACCCTGAGCACGAAGACGACTTCATGCGCCGGGTCGAGGCTGACGCCCGAGCGATGTGGGACGGCGCGACCGTCGCTCGCGAAGGCATGCGTCTGACTTTCGGCTAGCTACAACGCTCGCTAACTTTCGAGTCGCCGCCAACCCCAGTTCGGCTTTTGGGGGTGAGGGAGCGCCCGCTAGCGCCTGCGCGCGGATCTGCGGCGCCGTCCCAGGAGTAGCCCCAGGAGCAGCCCAGCGAGGCTCACCCCCCAACCAGAGCGATTCCGCGAGGTAATGTGGCAGGCGCAACCGGAGTCTTCGGGGGTGACCTCTGCGTGGGGCTCCGCCTCGCTCTGGTCGAGCTCCAGCAGATACTGCACCAGCGCCTCGCGCTCGGCGCTGCTCAAGCTCTGGATGTCGCCGTGCTTGCCGCTCTTCGCCGCGCGTTCCAGCACGTCGTCGAGGGTCTTGGCGCTGCCATCGTGCAGGTAGGGCGCGGTGGCCCACAATCCAAGCAACGTTGGCGTATCGATGCCGGTCAAGGTGTCGCCCAGGCGCTGGCCACTGGCGGCGGACAGCGTGCCTACGTTGTAGAGCGTGTCATCGCTGCTATTCGTGAAGGCCTCACCCGAGTGACACGTCGCGCACTCGAGGCGCTCGAACACGCGCTGGCCCTGCTTGGCTCGTGCACTCATTTCGCCATGTTCCGTGCGGAACGGGCTGTCGGGGACCTTCTCCAGGCTCTCGAGGTAGGCGCTGAGCTGGTCTAGCTCCTTGCTCGCCCCGGCCTTCTTCTCTCCGAGCGGGGTGTCGCGGCCGGCGTGGAAATCCGCATCGTTCATGAAGCCGAGGCCGCCGAAGGCACTGCGGATGTCGTGCTCGAAATCCTGCACTTCGTCGAAGTTCCCGCTCCAGTGCAGGCGCCCCTGTCCGCCCTGCTTGCCGCGGAGCGTGGTGGTGTTGCGCAGCCCCTCACCGCGATTCGTGAAGTCCCACACGCGACCGTCCTGCTCCCCGTCTAGGTGACAGGTGGCGCAGCTCAGGTAGTTGTCGCGGCTCATGCGGATGTCGCTCGAGTCGTAGAAGATGCGCTTGCCCGCGAGTACGTCCGGCGCGAGGACTTCGCGCGTGGTGGTTGGGATCTCGCTGATTAGTTCCGCGCGGTTACTGCCCGAGCTGATCAACAGGCTCACGTCGTAGACCGCGATGCTGCGGCTCATGAAGCCTTGCACGTAGAGCCGCGCGGTGCGCTCGTCGAGCCACAGCCCTTCCGGGGCTTTCGTGGCGTGGTCGATGGAGCTGATACGGCGCCCGGAGTACGCATCGAGCACCTCGATGGTGTTGGAGCCTTCGGTGGCGACGAACGCGATGTCACCCAGAGGGCTCAGCTCGACCGCGCTTGGCAAGTTGCGATCATCGAGGTCGAGGCGCCTGGCCACGTCCTCGACCAGCGTGCTCGCGTCGATGCGCAGCGCGACGGAGCGTACCGTCGACTCGTGAGTCAACGCCTCCCCGTCGCGCCACCAGCCACGGCTGGTGTTGTCCTTCTTGCCCACCAGCCACAGATCGCTGCGATCCGGGCTGAGAGAGAGCGCTCGCAGGTAGTTCGGCACACCGCGGCTGCTGCTCTCGGTGTCGGGGCCCGGATCCTCCGCCAGCTCGAGGGGCACACTCAACGCGAAGTCTGGCAGCTGAATCACGCTGAGCAGACCGTGGGTCTCGGGAGACAGGAAGTGACTCACGAACAGCCGCTGGCCTTCGGGATCCAGCGCCAGGCCGAACGGCTCGGGCGGCAGCGCGACCTCTGCCAGCGGGCGGTGCGTCGCCCGATCGATGCTCACGACCTTGCCAGTGCCGCGTAGGGTCACGTAGCCGGGGCCGCCCTCCGGCAGCAACACTCCGCTGGGTCTGGATCCCCAGGGAAATTTGAGCTGCGCCACCGACTCGAGGGTGTCGGCGTCGAACACCTGGAGGCTGCGGCCTTCATCGCTGACGACCCAAACTTCGCTCTTGCTGCCATCGGCGCCCGCCCCGAGGGCCACGGCGCGCGGCTCTGAAGCGACCGCGAGCTCCTTGAGCAACGTGTTCTGCTGCGCGTCCAGCACGCTCAGCGTGCCCTGGTCCTTGTTCACGCTCCACACGCGTTCCCGCGCTGGGTCGAGCAGGATGCTGCTGCTCTTGGGCGCCCGACCCAGCACCGGTCGATGCACCGTCTGCGTGAGGGTACACGTCGTGGCCAGCGCGCCTGCGCTGTAGGCGTAGGCGATCACGCTGTAGTGCCCGGGAGCTGCGAAGCGGTGCGTGGTGCTCTTGCCGGCAGAGGGTGTAGATGCTCCAGCGCCATCGCCGAAGTCCCAGGCGAACGCATCGCCGCTCGCTTCAAGTGTGAGCTCGGTGTCCTTGCCGAGCTCGGTGGGCCCGCTAGACGTCAGCTTGCACCCCGGGTTCTCCACGAGTTGCCCCGTGGAAAATACCGCAACCAACGGCTCCGCGATGGGGTTGCCCGCGACGTCGCGCACTCCCCCCGCTGGCACCTCGACCTCGTAGGTCGTGTTGGGGGTGAGGGGAGCTTTGGGGCCAAAATTCAGCACGCCGGCTTGGTAGCTGAAGTAGCCAGGCACGGCTGCTCCGCCAGCCACTCTGAGCTTCACCGTGCTCTCATCGACGCTTTGAAAGTCGATGGCATCGCTGAATGTCATGCCCACACGCAGGTCGAGGGCCTGCCCGACTGCGCCATTCGGCGGGCTCAGGAAGTTCACTCGTGGCGGCGTGGTGTCCGGCGCGGTGTCGTGGGGAATGATGAAGGAGCCGTTGCCGTGGTCATCGCTGACGATGGTCAAGTTGCCGAGGGTCGTGGCGAAGTCCTCATCGCGGCCGTCGACGCCGCTGGTCGCTTCGAGCAGGATCCTCGGGTCCTTGGGGTCGTTGAAGTCGACGACCACGAAGTGCTGCGACTCGCCGCAGTGCGCCTTGCCGTCTTGCACGCTGAGGTAGCCGCCTCGGCCGGCGACCTCAGGAGACCTTGAGTAGTCGAGGATCTTCAGTGGGTCTCGCACATCGTGCACGGTCACGTGACTCTGCGTCCCCGCGCCATAGAGGAAGCCGCCGTTGAAAAGCCCCGAGTAGATGGAGTCGAGGCCGTCACGCCGTGTGGTGAGCAGCAGCGGCTG